>DAOTUG010000183.1:0-26583 GCA_034437335.1 Anaerolineaceae bacterium | reverse complement strand
GGTGAGAAGGACCGTTCGATCATCTTCATTGAGTGGGTGCCGTTTAATGAGCGTGTGAACCTGCTGGCCGAGGCGGATATTGGGGTGACGATGCACCCTGTGCATATTGAAACCCGCTATTCCATCCGCACCCGGGTGATTGATTATTTCTGGGCCCGGCTGCCGGTGGTGATCACCGAGGGCGATATCACCAGTGAATGGATCCAGGAATACGGCCTGGGGCGGGTTGTGCCCGAGAAAGACCCGGAAGCAATCTCCGCCGGGCTGCTTGAGATCCTGAAAGCCCCGGAGCCTTTCTGGGAGGAAGGCTTTGCGCGCATTTATGCGGATTTCAAATGGTCCAAGCTGGTACAGCCCCTGGTGCGGTACTGCCTGGAAGGTGATTTTTCCCCCGACCGGCAGCAGTATGCCAAGGAAGTGATCGCGGATACCCGCTATGTTGTGCGGGCCAGGAAGATGCTGTTCGAAAAAGGCCCCTTTCACCTGGCCTACCGCGCCGTCAAACACCTCGTCTGGCGCCTGACAAAATCCCGGGAAGAAGACGACTAGCCCTATGAAGATTTTGTTGATCTCTCAAGGGTATTATCCGGCCATCGGGGGCACGGAGAACCTGATGCAAAACCTGGCTGAAGGCCTGGTGCGGGATTATGGCGATGCGGTGACGGTTTTCACCACCAATTGCTTTGGCGGGGATGCCTTTCACCTACCGGATGCTCCTGTCATCCCCGTGGAACGGGAGACGATCAACGGGGTGCAGGTGCGGCGTTTTCCCGTCAGACGGCGTCTGAGCTGGCTGTTTTACCTTCCCCAACATCTGGCCTTTCGCCTGGATCTACCCTTCAATCAGTACCTGCGCTTGATGTATCAGGGACCGTTGATGAAGGGCCTGGGACAGGCCATCGCCGACCATCCGGCGGATATCATCCTGGCCTCCTCCTTTCCCCTGATGCATATGTTTGTGGCGGTGAAGGCCGGACGCAAGACCCACAGGCCGGTCCTGCTGCATGGGGCATTGCATCCCAAGGATATCTGGGGCTTCCAGCGCCCGATGATTACCAAGGCGGTCCGTTCTGCGGATCACTATATCGCCAACTCGGAGTATGAGAAGCGGCATCTGGTGGAAAAGGGGGTTGATGCGCAAAAGATTACCACCATCGGGGTAGGCGTTAACCCCGGAACCATTTACCGGATTGACCGGCGTCAGGCCCGGGCCGCCCTGGGCCTGGGTGATGGGCCGGTGGTGGGCTTCATCGGCCAGATTGCGGAACACAAGGGCGTGGGCTGCCTGCTGGAGGCCATGGAACGGGTCTGGAAGGTTTGCCCGGAGACGACCCTGCTGATTGCCGGGGCCCGGCGTCATTTTGCCAGCGCGATGGAGGCGACCATCGCGGCCTGGCCTCAGGAATGGCAGGATCGGGTATTGGTTAAGTATAATTTCGCTGAGCATGAAAAGCCCCTGCTCTTCAATGCAGTGGATATCTTCGCCTATCCTTCCGGTTTTGAGTCCTTTGGCATCGCTTATCTGGAAGCTTGGAGCGCTCGCAAACCCGTGATCGGCACCTGGGAAGGCGCAATTCCCTCCGTGGTGAGCGCCGGAAAGGATGGCCTGCTGGCGGATTATCTGGATGAGGATGAGCTGGCGGAAGCCATCCTCATATTGTTAAAGAGCCCTGCCTTTGCTGCCAAACTGGGGTGGCGGGGTCACCGCAAGGTGCTGCGCCATTACACCTGGCCGATTGTGACGGCCAAATTTCGTCAGGTATTTTCACGTTTACTTCATTAGATTATTGCATATCCGTGTGTTAACTTGTTGGAGGTTTTACCATGAAAAAAATGCTGCTGTTTGCTTCAGGCATTATTCTGCTGATGCTTTCCTTTGTCCCCGCGGTGCAGTCCCAGAGCGTCCGGGACACCGTCCTGCCGGAGGGGGCGGATTTTGCCACCCAGGTCCTGCGGGAACCCTGGGATATGGATGATTATTCCGATGTCTCGCAGTACATCAACCGATCTGGTCAGGAGATTTATATTGACAATATCTCCGTTGAAAACGGGATATTTTCCGCCACGGACAGCTCCGGGGATGCGCAGTTCTTCCCCCTGTGGACGGGATACAACACGGCCATCCTGTACGGCAAGGTCGGACAGAAGTTTCCCATTGATTCAAGCAAGTATTCCTGCCTGTATGTGGGCATGCAGACCAGCATGTCAGATTATTGGCAGGCGTTGTGGTTTGCAGATGAGCGTTTGAATGGAGGTGAAACCTGGGGCCAGTCCGATTTTCAATCCACGGAAGGCGGCGTCTGGAAGTTGTATGCAATGGACCTGGCGTCCGTCAATCCCATTGGCGGGACAGATTCCTGGACAGCCAACCCCGTCTGGCGGGGGCTGCGGATTGACCCCACCCGGCAGGGAAGCTTTGAGATTGACTGGGTCCGCCTGACGGACTGCACGCCGGTCACCCATCGGGTGAGTTTTGACGGGACAGGGGAAGTGTCCATTTATCTGCGTCCCCAGGGAACCACCCGGGAGATTTTGGTGGATTCGGGGGATTTCAGCAACGGCTATACCCTGGATGTCCAGGGGGTGGAGCCGGGCATCTATGATGTCTTGGTGCGGGCCCCCGGCGCCCTGCTCCATTCGGAAACCATCACCGTCAACCAGGCCCCCATCCTCTATTTTGACACCCCCGCCTTCACCAGCGGGGAAGACTATTCCCAATCGGTGGGCAATCCCTGGGATATGAACACGGCAGACGATGTGGAGCAAATCCTCTGCGCTGCCAACACCTTCTCCGGCGGCGTCCTGAATCTGGCCACAGCTTCGAATGAATCCCAGCCCCCCTCCTGTCTGGGCGGTTCGGTCTCGGACCCCCGTATTTATCTGAACGTGCCGGAGCCCATCAATCCGGGAGAATACCGGTATTTTTCCTTCCGGATGCACACCGAGGGGCCCTGGCAGAATGTTCCGAAGGGGATGATGATTCGTCTGGTGTGGACCTTCACAGCCCCCGGCGGCCTGTGCATTTACGTCAGTCACGATTTGCCCTTTGATGTGGGCTGGCATGAATACAATATTGACCTGTGGGACAGTTTTGAAGGCGCAGCCGAGGTGACTCTGGGCGGCTGCCCGGGCGGGCCGCATAATTGGAAAAACTCATACTATGTGTATGACCTGCGTTTTGACCCCAATGAGAACATCATGGGAAGCACCCTGTACCAAACCCTGGATTGGGTCAAGCTGACCAAGAACAATTTTGCCAACACCGTGCAGGATTACCCGATCCGCTTCCATGTAAATGAGGAGGATTACACCTCCCTGGCATTCTATTACACCACGGATCCGGTCAACAACCCCACTCAATATCAGATGACGCTCTTCAATCCTGAGCCCAGCCAGCCTGAGGGTCCGCTCTTCCTCTACTTGCCGTCCATTCTCTTCAATCCGGTCTCCTATCCCAATTCGGAGAAGGTCCTCTGGGAAACGGAAAACGTCAGCAGCGGTGAATACTTCATCTGCGCCGAGATTGATGATGGATATAACAGCAACATCTTTTGCAGCAAGGTCAGCGTGATTGTTGAGTAACGGATAACGAAAATCAGCGTTCCTTGCGGGGCAGGGCAAGCTGCCCTTCCTCCGGATTTCCCAGCAGCTCGAGGGATTCCGGCTGGTGGGCCGCTTGCCAGGCAAGGAGGGCGGCTGCCAGGGCGTTCAGCTCCGCAAAGGTGTGGATGTTCCCATCGGGCAATTCCCCCCGGATGAGTTTGTGACGGGTGATTTCAAGGAAGAAATCCATGGCATCCGCCACGGGCAGCCCGATTTCATACAGAATCAACTGCCGCTGCAGACGGCCTTCCAGGGAGTCCGGCAGCGGCAGTTTTCTGTCCAGGAAGCGCCAGAAAATGGCATCGGCGAGGGTTTCCAGGGTGCAGCGCGTTGAAGGTGGGTCATTGCCCGGGGCGGCTCCGTTGGCATAGGCCTGATAGCCGAAGGCCTGCAGGCGACGGTAGAGGTCAAATCCGCGCCGGACCCAGCCAGGGCAGCGGCGGGATTTATCCGGGGTGTAGGCCACGTTGAACCCTTCTTCGCGGAGCAAATACTCGCACAGCCGGGCATTGATTCGGCGGGTGGGTTTGTCCAGGGGGAGAACGTTCTGATAGACGGCGGCCTGGTTGACAACCCCCATGTTGGTGCGGCGCGGCGCGTTGATGGCCGCGAGGGCCTGCTGCTGCCCTCCCAGATAGGCCAGGATCTCATTCCGGTCTCCGTGTCCGATGGCGATCAGCTCCCGGGAATCATCCAGGGATGCATAGACAAAGGCGCGGCGGATGCGCCCTGGCGTGTGCAGGATCTCGATTCCCACAAAGACCGGATTTTTCTGAGGCGTTTCAGACATACTATCAGTTTAATAAAAACCCCCATTGATTGCAAATGCTCTGTGCTTCTTTTCTTGGTTGGAAGGGACTCTGTCTGCAGCACGGCCGCCCTGAAGGCTGGCAGGCAATGTATGTTACAATCGAATTGTAAGCAATCCGACCGCAATTTAGTTATTAGGAGGAAGCAATCCCCATGACAAAGGAAGCGTCGTTTAAGCTCACTTATGCGACAATGTTCAACCCCCCTGAGGAGCTCCATACCCGCTTTGCTGAGGCGATGGAACAGCTCAAGGCCCAGCTTGGCCAGGAATTCCCCATGGTCATCGGCGGCGAAGAGCGCATTATTGACGAGAAATATGAAGAATACTCCCCGATCAACACGGATATGCATCTGGCCACCTTCCAGAAAGGCGGCGCCAGGGATGCCGAGGATGCCATTGCAGCCGCCCGGGAAGCTTTTCCTCGCTGGAGCCGCATGGAATGGGATGAGCGCGTGTATCTGCTGCGCAAAACGGCCGACATCATTGACCAACGCCTGTTCGAAATTGGCGCGGTCGTCACCCTGGAAGTGGGCAAGAACCGCATGGAAGCCCTGGGCGATGTGGCCGAAACGGCGGAACTGATCCGCTATGCCTGCGACCAGATGGAAGCCAACCAGGGCTACCGGGTGAAGATGGGCGTGGATCCCCTGCCGGGGTACAAGGCTGCCAACTATTCCGTGCTGAAGCCCTATGGGGTCTGGGTTGTGATCAGCCCCTTCAACTTCCCCGCGGCCCTCACGGGCGGCCCCTCCGGTGCGGCTCTGGTGGCGGGGAACACCCTCATCATCAAACCCGCCAGCGTGACCACCTGGACGACGGCCTTGCTGGTGGACTGCATGCGCCAGGCCGGCATTCCGGATGGGGTGGTTAATTTTGTCTCCGGCCCCGGCTCTAAGGTGGGGAAGGCCCTGGTTGAAAGCGATGATGTGGACGGCCTGACCTTCACCGGGTCTTTTGACGTCGGCATGGGCATCTACCGATCCTTTGCCGAGGGCAGTTATGTCCGCCCCACGATCCTGGAATTGGGCGGGAAGAATCCGGCCATTGTGTCCAGGAATGCGGATATTGAAGATGCGGCTGTGGGCATTGTTCGGTCCGCCTTTGGCCTCCAGGGGCAGAAATGTTCGGCCTGCTCCCGGGTCTTCGTGGAGGAGCCGGTCTATGATGCCCTGGTTGAGCGTGTGGTTGCCCTGACCAAGAAACTCTCTGTGGGCGATCCGGTGGAACGGGAGACCTACATGGGCCCCGTGGTCACCAAGGGCGCCTATCAGGATTTCCAGGAATTCTGCGCTGAGCTGAAGGAGGCCGGTAAGGTGCTGGTCGGGGGTGAGGTCCTGACCGAAGGCGACTTTGGCAAGGGGTACTTCTGTCAGCCCACGGTGGTGGTGGATGTGCCGATTGACCACCGGCTGTGGAAGCATGAAATGTTCCTGCCGATCACCATGATCCACCCTGTGAAAAACCTGGATCAGGCGATGGAACTCGCCAACCAGTCCAATTACGGCCTGACGGCCGGGTTTTACGGAACCGAGGAAGAGGTTGGCTGGTTCTTTGACAACATCGAGGCGGGTGTGGTGTATGCCAACCGTCCGCAAGGGGCCACAACCGGCGCCTGGCCCGGGTTCCAACCCTTTGGCGGCTGGAAAGGCTCCGGCGCCAGCGGCAAGAACGCGGGCGGGTTATATTACCTGCCCCTGTATATGCACGAACAGAGTCAGACCTTCATCCAGCGCCAGTGAGCTGGTAAGGCTGCATTGTTTGACATTCGCCGGATGGCAGGAATTTTTGCCATCCGGCTTCACCTAAGGAATTGATGGAAGCGCGACCTTTTCTTTCCCGATTTGGCTGTTTTCTGGTTGTGATCGGCAGTTTCCTTCTCATCCTGGGCGTTGCAGCGGCGGTTTCGGATCAGCCTGCCTTGGGCATCATCCTGGGCGGCGTCTTTTTGTCGGCCCTGGGATTTGCTTTCTGGCGGGGAACATCAGAGCGCAGTGGAAAGCCCATCCGCCGCAGCCGGTTCCGGCGACGCAGGCCGGATTCGGATTCCCAGGATTCATCAGAGCAGCGTGAGATGTCCTATGAATAAGACCATGTCATTAACCCGGGCCATCCGTGAACATGTCCATGAGGGGGATCTTCTGTATGCCAGCGGGTTCACTCACCTGATTCCCTTTGCGGCCGGGCATGAGATCATCCGCCAGGGCATAAAGAACCTCGTTCTGGCCAGAGCCACCCCGGATTTAGTCTATGATCAGATGGTGGCGGCGGGGTGTGCGCGCAAGGTGATCTTCTCCTATATTGGCAACCCGGGGGTGGGATCCCTGCGCCGGGTTCGGGCGGAGATTGAAGCGGGACGATTGGCCTGGGAGGAATACTCCCATTTCAGTATGATCAGCCGCCTGCAGGCCGGGGCCAGCGGACTGCCCTTCATGCCCATGAAGGCCACGGGGGCATCCGATCTGGCAGCACAGAACCCCAACTTTAAACGGGTGACGGACCCCTTCACGGGCGAGGAGGTTGTGGTTGTACCGCCTCTGAACCCGGATGTGGCTGTCATTCATGTCCAACGGGCGGATGTCAGCGGTAATGCCCATGTGTGGGGCATTTTGGGCGAGCAGCGTCAGGCGGCCTTCGCTGCATCCCGGGTCATTCTGACCGCCGAAGAAATTGTGGATGCGGATGTGATCCGTGCGGACCCTAACCGGACCCTGATCCCTTCTTTGGTGGTGGATGCGGTCTGTCATGTCCCTTTTTGTGCGCATCCCTCCTATACCCAGGGCTATCACGACCGGGATAACGCCTTTTACCTGGCCTGGGATCAGATCAGCCGGACCGAGGAGAGCGTTCGGGCCTATCTTGAAGAATGGGTCTACGGCTTGCCGGACCGTGCAGCCTATTGGGAGAAGTTGGGCCCCGAAGTGCATCAGCGGCTGCAGGCTGCCCCCAGGTTGTCCCGGCCAGTAGACTACGGAGATTATTGAGATGTTTACCCTGGTCGAACCCATTGTCCTGAATGATTTGATGGATCGCCCATTTTTGGGTTGCGCCATGGTGATGGGAATCCTGCAGGCCCGGGATGTGCCCGCCAAACTGGTCACAGGGCAGACCTGGGTGCTGTCCTATCTCTTTGGGGAAGGCTGCGACCGCTTTCTCGATCAGGTCCATTGGCTGGCTCAGGGCGCAGAACCCCCGCCTGTTCTCAGCCGGATCAGAGAAAAGCCGCAGGACGCGGTCAAAGAAGAAATGCGGGCGTTGTATGAAGACATCATCCCTATGACCCCCCGGGTGTATTTTAACAGTGACGTGCTGGAACGGGTGATGTCCTTTCTCCAGGCTTTTCGCTTCATCGAAAGGTATTTTGCGACCAATGCCGACCAGCCCTCCCCTTTCATCAGGGAATTTTCAGAGCGCGTCCTCTCCACAGATCCGGATATTGTGGGCCTCTCCATCAATCTGCATATGGATGCCATCACCGGAAAAATCATCAAGACCCTTCGGGATCTGAGCGGGGCCCCCATCGTGCTTGGCGGATCGTGTTTTGCCCGGATGCGGGAGGAGGACCTGCGCGACTATTTGCGGCAGTGGGCCGATTATATTGTCGTCGGACCTGCTGAGGAAAGCCTCGCTGACCTCCTGGCTGCGGTTGAATCCCAGGCTGCAATTGGTTCGTTGCCGAATGTCGCTTATACGGAGGGGGGGCGGCAGGTCATCAATCCATGCCGGCCGGTGGAAGATCTGGACGCGCTGCCCTTTCCGGATTTTTCACAATATGATCTGGACAAATTTCTGACACCGGAACCGATCCTGCCCATTCAGACCTCCCGGGGTTGCGCCTGGGGTAAGTGCGCCTTCTGTCAGTTTCCGATTGGGAACCTGAACCGGTTTCAGACCTTGTCGGTGGAGCGGGTTGTCGCCGAACTGAATCATCAGCGGGAAACCTACGGCGTGAACAACTTCACGTTCAACGATTCGGATGTGACCTATCCGCGCATCCGTCGCATTGCCCAGGCGATTGTGGATCGTGGATTATCCGGTGAATTCAATTTCTACCTGTACAGCCGTTTTGACTCCCGGTTCAATGATCGGGAGGTCATGGCCCTTCTCAAGGAGGCAGGGGTTCAATCCATCCATTGGGGACTGGAATCCAGCAACCAGCGGGTTCTGGATCTGATGAAGAAGGGGATTGATGCAGCGGATATCGCGCCGATCTTGAAGAAGGCTGCCGAAGCAGGGATCGCCAATCAGATTTTTGCCTTTTTTGGTTTCCCCGGGGAAACATGGGAAGAAGCCCAGGAGACGGCCGATTTCCTGGTGGATCACCATGCTTACATCGAGACGTCCACACTCACGGTCACCGGCTTGTTCTCCCTTTTTCCGGGAACTGAAATTTTCAACCATCCGGAAGACTATGCGGTTGATTTTCTGGAAAACGGGACCTATGTGATTACATCCGGCATGACCATCGAGGAGGCCGAGGCCTTTCGAAAGCGGTTTAATCGGCTTGTCAATCTGGGCGATCTGCAATTGTCCGCTCACCAGTTGAAATATGTCAGCATGACGAATCTATCCCGGATGAAGTTCTTTCTTTGCGCTGTTCATGAGCAGCTCATGCCGGGGGAGGGGGAAGCCCTGCTGGCGGATGGGCGCACGGATCAGGTCTTTCCTCTGGTGGGCGGGGAGATCGCCGAGTCTGAAATGGCGCTGATCCCGGTCAACTTCCGGGAATCGGTGGCCATCAACCAACTGGGCGGGGCGTCACCTTATCCCCTGAGTGAAATTACCCTGGCGGCTGTCAGGCTGGCGGATGGCGAGAGACGCATGGACGAAATCCTCTCTCTCTTAGCAAGACAATTGGATGCCCCTTCTGACGTGATCCGGGAGGAGGTCCTGGGCTTCCTGAAGCGGGCATTTGCTTCCGGTTGGGCCCTGGGTTTTTCAAAATCCTGGACGCGCAGGACAGAAGGAAGGGATATTGAACACAAGGGCGAATCATGAGCGAACTTTCCTATAACACCAAAGAGCTGATGGTGGTCAACGCGGCGCGGCTGCTGCGGGACCATGATGTTGTTTTTGTTGGCGTGGGGATTCCGAACCTGGCCTGCAATCTGGCAATGCGGACCCATGCGCCGAACCTGCAGATGATTTATGAGGCCGGGGTGATTGGCGCGCAGCCCTCACGGCTGCCCCTTTCCATTGGAGATCCCTCCCTGGTTTCCGGAGCCGCCTCGGTTTGCAGCATGTACGATGTCTTTACCCTCTACCTGCAGCGCGGCAATGTGGATGTGGGCTTTCTGGGCGGGGCGCAAATTGACCGGTTCGGGAACATCAACGCCACGGTCATCGGCGACTATGCGCGCCCCAAGGTGCGCCTCCCGGGCTCCGGGGGTTCGATGGAGATTGCCGCCTGGGCCAATCGCTGCTACATCATCACACCCCATCAAAAGCGGCGTTTTCCGGCTCGGGTGGACTTTCAGACCTCCATTGGTTTTCTTTCCGGCGGGGACGCCCGGGCGCGCACTGGCGTGCGGGGCGGCGGCCCGGAGGCGGTTGTCACCCATCTGGGGGTGCTCCGCCCGGATGGGGCCGGGGAGCTGGTCCTTTCGGCGCTGCATCCCGGTGTGACCTTTGCGATGGTGCAGGAGAACACCGGATGGCCCCTGAAAAAAGCCCCGGATCTGACGGTGACCCTGCCGCCAGAACGTGATGAGCTCCGCATTCTGCGGGAAGATTTGGACCCCGAACGTATTTATATTTGATTTTTGCTGATCCTTTCCGCCGGGTTTTTTTATTGAGGATGTGAACCATGAAAAATACCATCGAAGTGCTGGTGACCCTGAAGCTTTCTGAGAAGGCGCTGAACCGGATTCAACAGGTTTCTGACAGAATCAATTTGACGATGCTCTCCACCCGGGATCCGGAAGAAATTTCCGAGGAGCTGTGGGCCCGGACCGAGATTTTGTATACGGACAGAGTCCTTCCGGACCCAGTCAGAGCGCCCAACCTGCGCTGGGTTCAGTTCCACAGTGCAGGGGTGGATCGCTATGTGGACCACCCCATCATCAAGAACACGGATGTGGTCGCCACCTCGATGAGCGGCGTCATCACCAGCCAGATTGCCGAATATGTGCTGATGGCCCTGCTGGCCTTTGGACAGCGTTTGCCGCGTCTGAACCAGTATAAGGAGCACCGGAAGTGGCCCGACGAGAAGGAAAAGACCGCCGGGTTTGTTCCGGTTGAGCTGCGCTACAGCACGGTGGGCATCCTGGGCTATGGCAGCATCGGCCGCCAGGTGGCGCGTCTGCTGCAGCCCTTCGGGGCCACGGTACTGGCGACCAAGAAGGATGTGATGCATCCGGAGGACACCGGTTATACTCGGGAGGGCATGGGCGATCCCCATGGGGATTTCTTTCATCGTCTGTACCCGGTGGAGGCTTTGCACAGCCTTCTCAGGGAATCGGATTTTGTCGTCCTGGCCCTCCCGCTGACCGAAGCCACCCATCATCTGATAGACCGGGATGCGTTGAACGTCATGAAGGACACGGCCTTTCTGGTCAATGTGGGTCGGGGGGATCTGATTGACGAGGCTGCTCTGGTGGAAGCGCTTAGAACGAAGCAGATCGCCGGGGCCGCCCTGGATGTGTTTCATGAAGAACCCCTGCCCGTGGACAGCGAATTGTGGGGACTCGACAATCTCATCCTCAGTCCACACATCTCCGGTCTGAGTGCCCATCTTTCTGAGGAAACCCTTGCTCTCTTTCTGGACAATCTCAACCGCTATCTGTCCGAGCTCCCCCTGTATAACCGGATCAAGTCACAGCAGGGGTATTGAGATTGCCATCTCTGGGGCTCCTGAGGGACTCCGGACCGCATCCCTGGCCCTTGCGGGATAGGCTGGTGCACAAATGTTCCAGGAAGCGACCCGGCGTGGTAAAATGGGCCCATGGATTTATTTGACCACGCAATGCAGGAACGGATGCAGCACGAATCCCCCCTGGCTGACCGGATGCGCCCCCAGACCCTGGATGAAATTGTCGGACAAGATCATCTCATCGGCGAGGGCCGCCTCTTGCGGCGCGCCATCCAGGCCGACCGCTTGTTTTCCTCTATCATCCTCTACGGACCGCCCGGGACCGGCAAGACGACTCTGGCGCGGGTCATCTCCAACCTGACCCAGGCTCATTTTGAAAGTCTGTCGGCCGTCCTGGCCGGGGTTGGGGATTTGCGGCGGGTGATCGCTGAGGCCACGGAACGGCGCAAATTGTATCAGCGGCGCACCATCCTCTTCATTGATGAGGTGCATCGCTGGAACAAAACCCAGCAGGATGCCCTGCTGCCCCATGTGGAGAGCGGTTTGCTGACCCTGATTGGGGCTACCACCGAAAACCCCTATTTCGATGTGATCAAAGCCCTGGTTTCCCGATCCCGCATTTTTCAGCTTGAGCCCCTGATGGAGGACGATATCCGCCAACTGCTGTTGCGGGCCTTGGAAGACCCGGAACGGGGTTATGGCAAACGGCAGGTGCTCCTCCAGGAGGATGCCCTTTCTCATCTGGCCCGCATGGCCGGGGGGGACGCTCGCAACGCCCTCAACGCCCTGGAGCTTGCGGTGGAGACCACACCGCCTGATGCGGACGGCAGCATCCCCATTGATCTGGACGTGGCCCAGGAGTCCATTCAGAAACGGGCTGTGCTCTATGATAAGAGCGATGACGCGCATTATGATACGATTTCAGCTTTCATCAAGTCCGTTCGGGGATCTGATCCGGATGCCGCCCTTTACTGGCTGGCGAAGATGCTGTATGCGGGTGAAGATCCCCGCTTTATTCTGCGGCGTCTGATCATCCTGGCCGGGGAGGACATTGGCCTGGCCGATCCGATGGGGCTGGTGGTGGCCAACGCCGCGGCCCAGGCTTATGAATATATCGGCTTGCCGGAGGGCATCTTCCCCATCACGGAGGCCACCCTGTATCTGGCCACCGCGCCCAAATCCAATTCGGCCTTCGCCTATCATGCCGCCCGACGGGAGATCGAAGCCCACGGCGCGGGACCGATTCCCATCCATCTGATGGATGCCAATCGGGATGCCAAGGGTTTGGGCCATGGGCAGGGATATGATTATCCCCATGATCATGAAGGGCACTGGACCCCCCAGCAATATCTTCCGGATTCTGTGGCCGGGACCCGATTTTATCAGCCTTCGGACCAGGGTTATGAAGAGCAGGTCCGACAACGGCTCCAACGCTGGCGGGAGGCCCAGGCCCGGGCCCTGGCTGACCTGGAAAAAGAATCAGGAGAGAATTGAGATGGCGGTCTTATTGCTTATCCGGCATGGTCAGAATGATATGGTCGGGAAAAAACTGGCCGGCAGGCTCCCCAATGTGCATTTAAATGCCGTTGGCGAAGCCCAGGCCCGGCGTCTGGCTGCAGAACTGGCCGCCAGGCCTGTCAGGGCTGTCTATGCCAGCCCCCTGGCCCGCGCCCAGGAAACGGCCCAGCCCATCGCCCGGGTGCATGATCTGCCAGTGGAGACCTGGCCCGGTCTGCTGGAAATTGATTTTGGCACCTGGCAGGGCAAACGCATCAAACGGTTGAAAAAACGCAAGCTGTGGCAGGTGGTGCAGGACCGGCCGGATGCGATGCGTTTTCCGGATGGGGAGAGTTTTGCCGAAGCCCAGGCTCGGGTGGCTGCGGCCCTTGAGACCCTCAGCCGCCGGCATGACGATTCCGATTGGGTGGTTTGTGTGGCCCACAGCGATGTGATCCGGCTGGCTGTGGCGCATTTTTTGGGAATGCCCCTGCGGAATTTTCAGCGGATCCGGATTGCCCCGGCCTCCCTGACGGCGCTCCATTTGCAGGGGGAGAAGCCGTTTTTCTCAACAATCAACCAGACATTTGATTTTTGTGCCCCGCACTCCTGATTACGGCTCGATCTACCCCCTTGTCTGAAGCTGTCGGTTTTGCGTGGGGGGTTCTGCATGGGGAGTGGGCGCCAGCGGGGGGATTTTTTGATTTGGCGGCATGCTGTTGGTGCGTTGCCATGGGTTCTAAATTATAATGATTTTAATCATCAGGCCAGAGAAGGATGTGCTCATGACGGATTATCGTGTCGCGCCGGAAACCCAAGTTTCCTTGAGAAAGCATGCTCCCTATTATTCCGGCGCAATGCAGAAATCGGAAGGAAAGGCGCGGCTGAAGGCCCTGGGTCAGGAGTTGGCCGGGCTGCAGGAGCTGCTGTATGCCGAAGGGCTCCGCAAGGTGTTGATCGTTTTGCAGGGGATTGACACCAGCGGCAAAGACAGCACAATCCGCCATGTTTTTGGCCGGGTGAATCCCCAGGGAACCCGGGTGGTCAATTTTAAGGTCCCCACCCGACGGGAGCTGGATCATGATTATCTCTGGCGCGTGCATCCCCACACCCCCGGCCGCGGCGAGATTGTGATTTTCAACCGTTCTCATTATGAGGATGTCCTGGTGGTGCGGGTGCACGATCTGGTGCCCCGGCAGGTGTGGGAGCGGCGGTATCAGCATATCAATGATTTTGAACGTCTCCTCACCGATGAGGGCACCACGATCCTGAAGTTCTTTTTGCATATCAGCAAGAAGGAGCAGGCGGAGCGCTTCCTGGCCCGGATTGACCGGCCCCACAAACGCTGGAAATTTAACCCCGATGATCTGAAAGAGCGGCGTCACTGGGATGCCTACACCGCCGCATTTGAGGAAATGCTCAGCCGGACCAGCACCCCCTGGGCTCCCTGGCATGTGATTCCCTCGGATCGCAAGTGGTATCGCAATCTTTCTGTGGCGGAGGCGGTGGTGCGGACCCTCACATCCTTCAATATGCAGTTTCCGGAGGAGCTGCCGGAGATTGATTCTTATCGGGCGCGTCTGCAGGCGATGCTCTCAGAGGAGGCGGTATGATTCCGGATAGGTCGGATGGGATGATTCGGTATGTCATCGCTGGCCGCCTCCAGCGGGATTATATTCTGCCGGCGTCCGGCCCTCCTTTGGTGGATGCTCTGGGGGGGAGCCTGGCGTATGCTGCGATGGGATTGAGGCTCTGGGGAGAAAGCAGCGGTCTGGCGGCCCGGGTGGGGGAGGATTTTCCCCTAGAGCGCTTGTCTCGATTCCGGGAACTCGGTTTTGATCTGCGGGGGGTCCGGGTTATCCCAGGAACGATGGATGTCCGGCGGTTTTTGGCCTATGATGGGGATGGGGCAGTGCATTATGACAATCCGGTGCAGCATTTTGCTGACAGGGAATTGACCTATCCGCCCGGTTTGCTGGGCTATCGGGACAGCACGTCCAGGATCAGCAGCCGGACCACCCCCTTGAAGCAGTCCATCCGGATTTCGGACATTCCGGAGGCTTATCTGGAGGCGACGGCGGTGCATATTTGCCCGATTGATTATCTCTCCCATGTCATACTGCCCTCTCTTTTCCGGCAGGGGCAGGCTTCCACCATTTCCCTGGCGCCCGCCGCGGGGTATATGGATCCCTCATTCTGGGAGGAAATTCCTGGTCTGCTTTCGGATGTGACGGCCTTTATCACGGGGGAAGGGGAGCTCCGCAATTTGTTTCAGGGGCGTTCAACGGACTTGTGGGAGATGGCCTCCGGCCTGGCGGCATTTGGGCCTGAATATATTCTTGTGCGCCGGGAATCCCGGGAGACGTATCTGTATGACCGGGTGTCGGAAAAGCGCTGGACTGTGCCGGAATATCAGGCCCGGATTGTGGATCCCACCGGCACCGGAGATGCTTTTGCAGGGGGATTTCTTGCCGGATACCGGCAGCATTACGATCCTCTGGAGGGCGCCCTGATGGGAAATATTGCCGCCTCCCTGGTTCTGGAAGGGAGCGGCGTTTTCTATGCCCTGGATGCCATGCCGGGTTTGGCGGAGGTCAGAAAGGATTCGCTGCGGGAGTTTGTGCGGGAAGCATAGGTCAGAACTGGGCCATAAGTTGACAAACCCCGCCGGAACTGCGTTTTTCGCGCCGAGGGGCTGCGGGGCAGCCGGGGCTTCTGAAGGGGGATGAGGGCGTGGATGAAGAGATGGCGCTGTTATTTATTGCGGTTGCGTTGGAAGACGCGGATTATGGCGGCTTTGAAGGCCAGGCCCCTGAGGACCCGGGCGGCGTTTTTGGCCCGATCTTCGTTGACAATGTGATCGCTGAATTGATCCAGTTGATATTCGCGGATGATAGCGGCGCTTGCATCGGCTGCTGCGGGCAGCAGTGCGGTCACGGTTTGGGCGCGTTCGAGGGGCGTCTCGGCCGGGTTGACCTTTTCTCCCAACCAACGGATGGCCCGATCCATCTGCAAGTAGGCCCGCTCTGCTGCTGACATCCGGGCGATGCGGCTCCATTTCCGCAGCCAGGGGGGCACGGCTTTGCCGCGCTGGGTCAGGGCTCGTTCCAGAAGCACCGGCAGGGGGTCCACCTCCAGCTTGAAATAGGTGGGACGGAGCAGCACCAGAATGGTGATGAGCAGGGCTGCCAGGAAGATGAACAGGAGAGTCCAGATGACCCGGGCGCCTTGAACCCTGCGGACGGGTTCCGGGGCGGCATTGGCGGGATCATCCGCCAGGCTCCCATCCGGCAGGTCATCCATGAGGATATCGAGATCTTGCGGGGGCAAATCGGGGGAGTCTTCCTCGCCGCCGGGGGCTTCTTCTTCACCGGCGGGGGCCTCGCCAGCCGGCAAAACCAGGGGCGGTTGGGACACGGTCGGCTCGAAGATCACCCAACCATAGTTGAGAAAATAAACTTCGGGCCAGGCGTGGCTGTCCTGTTTGCGGACGGTGTAGGTGTTGGTTTGGCTGTCGAATATGCCCTGGGCATACCCGACGGACATTCGGGCTGGAATGCCCACCGCCCGGAGCATCAAGACCTGGGCTGAGGCGTAGTAGTTGCAGAAGCCCACCTGTCCATCAAACAGGAACCACTCCATGGGGTCGGCATCGGCGGGAATCGGCGGGATGGTGCGGGAATAGTCAATGGT
The DNA here is from genome assembly GCA_034437335.1 of Anaerolineaceae bacterium. Taxonomy (GTDB): domain Bacteria; phylum Chloroflexota; class Anaerolineae; order Anaerolineales; family Anaerolineaceae; genus Brevifilum. The sequence goes on along the minus strand of DAOTUG010000183.1, from coordinate 10,171 downwards.
TGTCCGCAGATAACGGGTGATGGCGTAGGCCTTGTCGTAGGGATTGTCCAGCCCGGCGGTGATCTCCTCCGCCAGGGCTGTGATCCCGGGGGAAAAGTCCTCCGGGAGCGCAAGATAGCGATCGAGCCAGGTGGGATAGTCTGTGCGCGTCTCCTGGAGCTGGCGGATGGTGGGGACGCTGACCCAGCTTTCCACCTGATAGGTTTCACCCAGGGTCATGGGGGGGTCGGCGGTCAGGGCGATGAGGTCCTCATTGTCGTTTCCAAGAGGCTGATAGACGGCTTCCACGGGACGGCTGACCCAGATGGGGGCTCCACTGGTGTAGACATTGATGATCCGGCTGACCTCGGTGGTCACGGTGTAGAAGATTGTTTGTCCATCCTGCCATTCCGGATAGCGGATGTTGAACGTTTCGGGGTAAAAATCCGCCGTGGGCAGCCCGGGGCTGCTGGTCCAGGCATCATCCTGATAGCTGTCATAGCTCCGAGCTTGCCAATAGTACCGCAGGCCGGGAATCTCAATATCTTCCGTCTCGACAGAAAAGAGAATTTCCTCACTGGCCGGAGAACCGAGACCCAGGCTCAGGTTATCGCCATAGTAGGCGGCGGCGGAAAAGTTGGTGGCATTTTCCGGGATGAACAGGTCGGAGAGCTGATCCCGGAATGTCTCCCATGGTTCGGATATCCGGTCCCAAAGTTCGGAATAGCGGTTGACCTGCTGGGGGGTGATGGGGATGATCCAGGAGAGAAACAGCAAAAGAGCCACCAGGATAAGCATGGCCTTGGCGAAGTCGAGTTGGAGTTCGTAGGTGGTGTGAATGCCCTCCTGGCGCCATTTTTCACGATAGCGGAGGAAGGTGACGCGCCCCAAAAGCAGCAGGGTGAAGAACAGAAAGGCCATCACAAAGCGGGTGTTGCGGGCCAGGTCTTGGTCGTAATGACCGATGATCAGGAGGGTCAGGCCCAGGGGGATCAGCGCGGGCCAGATGGACCGGCGGCGGATGAGGATGAAGGCGGTGGAGAAGCCCAGGAACCACAGGAGGATGGCCATGATGGTGAGAAACAGGATGGGGTCGCCGACGGCTTCGCCGGCGTTAAATTGCTCAATGGCCAGGCGCAGCCGCCAGCCGAGGTAGTTCAGGATCCGGTCTCGCCAGGACATTTCAAGCTTCACGGTGGTGCCGAAGAGCCAGCCGGTGAAAAAGGTGCCATAGACAGCCGCGAACAGCAAGGCGAGGGGGGTTGAGAAGCGGCTGTAGCCCAGGGCCAGGCCGGAAATCCCGGCCAGGAAAACCAGGTAGACAAGAATGTACAGATCGGATGTCCATTCCGTGGCCCACAGGCGCAAGCCCACGAGGGTGATGGCGGCGATGACAAAGAACGCAGCCCAGACATCCCACCAGCGGTTAAATGTGACATTTCGGGCCTTTGCAGTCATAATTATAGTGTATTCAGTTTTGGGGGATTCGTCAATCACCTGCAGGGGAAACCATACTTCAGGAGGGGGGCTTTCCCGAAATTTCTTCCGGGGGAAATCAGCGCACTCCGGGCCTGGCCTCTCACTTCTCGCGGGGTTTTTAGCCTATGCCAGCAGGGGCGTGAGGCGGCGGCCGGATGCCAGCAGCCGGGATGCCCTAGAGCTTTTCATCCAGCACCTTCCGCACAACGTCCGGGTTGGCCTTGCCCCCGGTTTGTTGCATGACCTGACCAAAGAACCACCCCAACAGGGTTGTTTTCCCCCCGCGATAGGCGGCTGCCTGGGCCGGGTGGGCCTTCAGGACGGATTCCACCACCCCGGCGATGGTCTCCCGATCCGAGATTTGTTCCAGGCCGCTCTCTTTAATGATGGCGCGGGGATCGCTGCCCTCAGCAGCCATCTGCGCCAGGACGGATTTGGCCGTGGCATTGTTGATCCGCCCTTTCTGGATTTCCTGCAGGAGGGCGGCCAGCCCGGCGGGGAACACCCGGATCTCGTCAATGGATTGGCCGCTGGCGTTGATCAGACTGAACAGCTCGCCGGTGATCCAGTTGGCGGCCAGGGAGGGGTCGGGTTGGCTCATGCCCGTCAGGACAGCTTCGAAGTAATCCGCTACGGCCCTTTCCCCCGTCAGGAGTTCGGCTTGATAAGGTTCCAGGCCAAAATCGGCCACGAAGCGCCGGAAGCGCCTGTCGGGCCGTTCGGGAAGCTGGCTGCAGAGGGCGTCAATACGGCTCTGGGCGATTTCCAGGGGCGGGAGGTCGGGTTCCGGGAAGTAGCGGTAGTCGTGGGCTTCCTCTTTGCTGCGCTGGCTCAGGGTCACTCCCCGGGTTTCGTCCCAGCCGAGGGTTTCCTGGGCCACCGGGGCCCCCGACTCCAACAGGGCTGTCTGGCGTTCGAGTTCGTAGCGAATGGCAGCCGTCATGGTCTTGAAGCTGTTGAGGTTTTTGATTTCCACCCGGGTGCCCAGGGTTTCGCACCCCGCCGGGCGGATGGAGACATTGGCTTCAAAGCGGATGACGCCTTTCTCCAGATTGCCAGAGTTCACATTCAGATATTGCAGCAGACAGCGGAGGCTGTGGGTGTAGGCCCGCACCTCCTCGATGGTGTGCATATCCGGTTCGGAGACGATCTCCAGCAGGGGGATGCCAGCCCGGTTGAGATCCACCAGGGAGAAGTGTTGCCCTTCTTCTCCCTGGATATGAGTCAGTTTGCCGGTGTCTTCCTCCAGGTGCACCCGCCGGATGCGCACTTCCAGCCAGCCTTCTTCCGTCCGGACGGGGAGCAATCCCCGTTGGGCCAGGGGATAGTCATACTGGGAGATTTGATAGCCCTTGGGCAGATCGGGATAAAAATAGTTCTTCCGGGCAAATTGGCTGGTGGGGGCGATTTCGCATTCCAGGGCCAGTGCCACAAGCAGGGCATATTCCACGGCCTTTTCGTTCACCACCGGCAAGGTGCCGGGCATCCCGGCGCAGACCGGGCAGACGGCGATGTTGGGCCCGGCCTGGGTCAGGTCAACCACCGGGCAGGCGCAAAACATTTTGGATTGGGTTTGGAGTTCGGCGTGGACTTCCAGGCCGATATCCGCGGTGTAGCCGGAATGCATATCAGTGACCTTTGATGGTCGTGAGAAAGGAATTTTCTAGCGAATGTTGTTCAGGAACTGGCCGATCTTCTCCAGCGCGAGTTCAATTTGCTCGTAGCTCGTGGCGTAGGAGCAGCGCACAAAGCCGATGCCGGCATCGCCGAAGGAGGAACCGGGGACAACGGCCACCTTTTCCTCCAGGAGAAGTTTTTCAGCGAAGGTTTCGTCATCCATGCCGGTGTTGTGAATGCTGGGGAAGACATAGAAAGCGCCATGGGGTTCAAAGGTTGGCAGCCCCAGGTCATTCAGGCCCTGATAGATCAGCTTGCGCCGCCGGTCATATTCGGCGCGCATTTTTTCAACGTAGGGGTCTCCCACCTCCAGGGCGGCCAGGGCAGCGTGCTGGGAAATGGTGGGGGCCGACATGACCGAATACTGGTGAATCCGCACCAGGCCCTTGATCAGGCTGGCGGGGCCGGCGGCATATCCGATGCGCCAGCCAGTCATGGCATAGTCCTTTGAAAAGCCGCCCAGGAGGACAGTGCGTTCCTGCATGCCAGGCAGGGCAGGAAAACACACATGCTCACGGCCATATACCAGGCGGTCATAAATTTCGTCGGAGATCACGACCAGGTTGTGCTTTTCGGCCAGGTCGGCGATGGCCTGCAGGTTTTCCCGGCTGGCCACAGCGCCGGTGGGGTTGTTGGGATAGCCCAGGAGGATGGCTTTGGTCCTGGGGGTGATGGATTTTTCGATCACCGCTGGGTCCGGTTGGAAGTCATCTTCCATGGTGGTATAGATTTCCACCGGTTTGCCGCCTGCCAGGATGACTTCGGCCTGGTAGGAGACGAAACAGGGGGTGGGGATGATGACCTCATCGCCCGGATCGAGCAGGGCGGTGAAGGTCAGGTAGAGGGCTTCAGAGACCCCCACGGTGAGGATGATTTCATTGACCGGGTCATAGCGGACGCCGTACAACCGTTCCAGGTTTTTGGCGATGGCCTGGCGCAAGGCAAGGATGCCGTGATTGGAGGTGTAGTGGGTTTCTCCCTGCCGGAGGGACTGGATTCCGGCCTCAATGATGGGCGCAGGGGTCGTAAAGTCGGGTTCGCCGATGCCGAGGGAGATGACATCGTCCATCGTCGCGGCGATGTCGAAAAACTTGCGGATGCCTGAGGGTTTCAGGCCAGACACGGTCTTGGAAAGATAACTTTTGGGCATTCAATCTCCTTCAAAAAGGTGTGGTTTTTTTATCCTCGTTTTTCCTCTTCGAGGATGATATATCCTTTTGGCGTAATATGCCAGGTTTGGTCTTCAACGGTATAAAACAGTTCAAAGAGCGCTTCGTCCTGAATGCAGCGCACAATGAAACCCACGCCATGAGGTTCTCGGCGGCGGTGGATCATCTCTTTGACCTCATACAGCCGGCCCTCCCAGGTAAAATTCCGCGGGTGTTCGGGATAGCTGCTGCCGGCATAGCAGTTGACCCGGGACATTATTTTACCGCCCAGGAGTCATCACCCAGGTTCAGCTTTCCGGATTGTCCTGTGACGACCACATCGTGGCCCAGGAGGGAGCCTTCGAGCTGGCTGGCGGTGATATGGGTGCCCGGGCCGATGATTGACTCCTTGAGGATGCTGTTTTGCACAACGGCGCCTCGTCCCAGGGACAAGTTCGGGCCGATCACCGAGGCGGTGACCCGGGCCTCGGGATGGACATTCACCGGCGGGATCACTACTGTGTCTTCCAGGTGGCTCAGTTGGTCGCTGTTGTCCCGGCCGTGCCCCAGCAGATAGCGATTGGTCTCCAGGAGGGCTTCCGGCGTCCCAGCATCGAGCCAGGTATCCACTTTTTCGGTCCGCATGCGGATGTCTTTTTCAAGGAGGATATTGATCGCATCGGCCAGATAAAATTCATTCTTGAGGGAGATATTGCGTTCAATTTGTTCCTCAATGGCGGCGATCAGTTTTCGGGCCTCACGGAAGTAATAGCAGCCTACCACGGCGAGGTTATTATCCATGTCCCGTGGTTTTTCGATCAGCTTGGTCACCCAGCCGGATTCATCCACCTCGGCCACACCAAAGCGGCGTGGATCGGGTACGGGCTTGACCCAGGCGATGGCATCGGCGGATTCGTCGGCCAGGAAATCAAATTTGTTTTCAATGAGGGTGTCGGAAAACGCCATCAGCATTGGGCCGGTCAGGAATTCCCGGGCCTGCCAGAAGGCGTCCGATTGGCCTTTCATCTCTGGCTGCACGGCATAGTGCACGGTCCAGTCGGGATATTCTTCGGCGATGTGCTCTTTGATCTGGTCGCCCAGAAAGGGTCCCAGGATGAGGACAAATTCGGCGGACTCAAAATCCGGCACTGTCCGGAACATATTCAGGACATGGTCCAGCACGGTTTTACCGGCCAGGGAAACCAGGGGCTTGGGCTTGCTCCAGGTGAGGGGGCGCAGGCGGGTGCCGAAGCCGGCCATGGGGATCACGATTTTGAGGGGGTTGGTCATGTTATCTCCTTTGTGAAGTATTATTGGCAGAGCTGAATCCAGTTCTCTCGCGATGCAGGGACAGGTATTTTGGGGCGAGGGGAATGTTTTCGGGTGGGCGAACCTCGGATGTATTTTTCAGAAGGGTGTGTAAGAATTCGCTTTCCACAGGTTTTTTGAGCAGTTTCAGATCGTCCGTCAAGGAGATCAGCCCATATTCCAGCAGGGGATCATGCCAGCGGCACAGACAAATGGTGTTGCTCAAGTCGCCCCGGCCCGGGGGATAATCTGACCAGCGTGCCAGGTGCGCTGTGACCAACCATGGTTCCTTCTGGACATCACATAAGGCGCATTGGTGCCGGTAATTGATTAATGTTAGCTGCCGCAGCCGGGCTTGTCCCTGACGATAGCGGGACACCGTGGGGGTTTCACCTGTGGGGACGGCGTCAAAGGTCAATTTTTTCGCCAGGATGGCTGCATCTATCTCAGGGTTGGTCAGGGTTTCTTTTTCAACCGGGATTGGATCTCCAAGGAAAATGTAGTTACCTTGGTTATCAAGGAAGGTTACCAGGTCATCGTCCCGTAATTCTTGCAGGATCCTGCTGAGGGTCTGTCCGGGTGTTTCTCCAGAGGAACCGGCTTCTTCTGCGATGCGGTCTATCTCTTCTGAAAGGAGATCTTGACGCGTAAAGAGGACGCTGGATTTTCGATCAATCAAGCGTTTGATGCCTCGAATGACAGCTTCACGCCATGTTGTCATGGACAATTTTCCTCCGATGGGCGCCAGTCCACCTGGGGCCACCGCTGATGCCAATCCGTGGCCAACTGGTAGGCATGGCCGATGCGGAAGAGCCTGTCTTCTTTGAAATGCGGTCCCATCAATTGCAGACCGATTGGCAGCCCATCTTTATCATACCCGACGGGGAAGGCCAGCCCAGGCACCCCCGCCAGGTTGGCGGGCAGGGTGAAGACATCCTCCAGATACATGGCCAGGGGATCTTCGCTGTGCTCTCCGAATTTGAAGGCTGTGCTGGGCGCCACGGGCGCAGCGATCACGTCCACCTGCTCAAAAGCCCGGTCAAAGTCCCGCCGGATCAGGGTGCGCACTTTCTGGGCCTTGGCGTAATAGGCGTCGTAGTATCCGGCGGAGAGGGCATAGGTGCCCAGCATGATGCGCCGTTTGACCTCCGGGCCGAATTTCCGGCCCCGGGTGCGGCTGAACATGGCCCAGAGGTCTTCCCCTTCCGCCAGGCGCGGCCCAAAGCGAATGCCGTCATAGCGCGCCAGGTTGGCGGAGGCTTCCGCCGGGGCGATGAGGTAATAGACCGGCAGGGCATATTCTGTATGGGGCAGGCTGATGGGCACGGCGGACGCACCCTGGGCTTTCATCTGCTGGATCGCCCCCCGGACGGCGTTTGCCACCTCCTCCTGAATGCCCTCGATGAAGTATTCCTCCGGAACGCCGATCCGCAGTCCCTGCAGATTGGGGGATTCCGGCAGGGTATATTCCGGCACGGGCATCTGGGATGTTGTGGCATCCAGGGGATCGAACCCCGCCATGTGCTGGAAGAGCAGGGCCACATCGGCCACGTTTCGAGCGATCATCCCGACTGTATCCAGGGAGGAGCCGTAGGCCACCAGGCCGTAGCGGGAGGTGCGCCCATAGGTGGGTTTGATGCCGCTGGCGCCGCAAAAAGCGCAGGGTTGGCGCACGCTGCCGCCTGTATCGGTGCCAAAGGCCGCCGGCGCCAGGCGCGCCGCCACTGCGGCGGCGCTTCCGCCGCTGGAACCTCCGGGGACACGGTCCGGATTCCAGGGGTTGCGGGTGGGCCCATAGGCTGAGTTCTCGGTTGAGGAGCCCATGGCGAATTCATCTGTGTTGGTCTTTCCCAGGGGGACGATGCCCGCCTCCAGCAGACGTTGCACGGAGGTGGCTGTGAAAGGGGGGATGAAGTCCTCCAGGATCTTCGAACCGCAGGTACAGGGCGCCCCGGCCAGGCACAGGACATCCTTGATCGCCAGGGGCAGGCCGGTGAGGGGCGGCAGGGGGTTTTGGACATCCCGCCGCCATCCTTCCAGGAGGCGGTCGGCAGCAGCGGCTTTCTGCCGGGCCTGTTTTGGCGTTGGCGTGATGAAGGCGTGCAGGGTGGGCTCCAGCCTTTCCATTCGCTCCAGATAGGCTTCGGTCAGCTCCTGGCTGGAAAAATCTCCCCGGCGGAGTCCTTTGAGGGCGTCCTGCACGGTCAGGCCTGTCAGGTCAACCATCCTGGCCTCCAAACACCGGTGGAACCTTGAACTGGTTCGCATCGGTTTCTGCCGCATTGTGCAGCAGGTCCTCCCGGGGCAGCCCCGGGCGGGGAACGTCCTGCCGCAGGCGCAGCGGGGTCTTAAGAACCCGGGCTGTGGGCGGGATTTGGGATGTATCCACTTCCTCCAGTCGGGCGGCGTAGTCCAGGATGTCCGAGAGCTGTCCGGCGAAGCGGTCTTTTTCTTCTTCGCTCAGGTCCAATCGGGCCAGATTGGCGATGTGTTCAACTGCGTCACGGTTCAGTTTCATGATGCCTAATTATAATATGGATGACTTGCTCCCGGCTTCGTGAATGGAACCAACTGGGTCAGCCCCGCTAGGGGAAAGGGGTATCGGTTGGAGCTGCTGTCGTGTTGCGGATTGCAGTTACCTTGGGGTGGGTTGTTGATTCACCCTTCCGCCGGAGGCCGGCCGAAAAGCCACCCTGCGATGAAAAAAAGCCGCTCCACAGGGGCGGCTTTTTCTGCAATGCTTCATTGATCAGGACGGCTCAGCGCGCCCCGAGAAGCAATTCCGCCACCAGTTGGTCCAGCTTTTCATAATGCATGGGCCGGGCGGCCAGGGCCTCCCGGTTGAATTGGAACGCCTTCAGTCCGCGGGCTTTTTCCGGCGAATATTCGCCGGTGAATCGGCCCATCTCCCCGGAGTCAGCCTGGATCTCGGCCAGCAGCTCCTGGATCTCTGCATCCTGGTTGAACTGGGCGGCTTTCTCCTTCAGGATCAGATAGGTGCGTATGCAGCCCCGGGCAAAATCCTTGACGCCTTTGTAATCCTCGGTGCGGTAGGCGTGGGCATCGAAGTGGCGGCTGCCGCTATAGCCGGAGTCTTCCAGCAGCTTCACCAGGAAGAAGGCCTGCTTTGGGTTGACCGCTCCAAACCGAAAGTCCTGATCATAGCGCCCGAAGGCCTGGTCGTTCAGGTCAATGTGGAAGAGTTTTCCGGCGTCAATGGCCTGGGCCACCGCATGGGTGAAGTTCAACCCTGCCATGTGTTCATGGGCCACTTCCGGGTTGACCCCCACCATCTCCGGATGCTCCAGGGTTGCGATGAAGGCCAGCATATGTCCGGTGGTGGCGTTGTACATGTCCCCCCGGGGCTCGTTAGGCTTGGCTTCCAGGGCAAATTTGAGATCGTAGCCCTGATCGAGGACGTAGGCACACAGGTAGTTCATCGCTTCGCGGGTGCGTTTCACGGCTTCCAGAGGGTCCTTGGCGGCGTCGGTTTCCACGCCCTCCCGACCGCCCCAGAAAACATAAACCTCTGCTCCCAGGCTAACTCCCAGATCAATGCCTTCCATGGTCTTTTGCAGAGCATAGGCTCTGACCTGAGGATCATTGGCGGTGAATGCCCCGTCCTTGAAGACCGGATCATAAAATAAATTGGTGGTGGCCATTGGTACTTTCAGGCCGGTATCCGCCAGGGCCTTGCGAAAGGCTTTCAGGATGGTTTCCTTTTCCTTTGGGCTGGCATCTATGGGGATGAGATCGTTGTCGTGGAAATTGACGCCGTAGGCGCCGACCTCTCCCAGCAGATAGACCAGGTCAGCGGGGGATTTGGCCTCCCGCACGGGCGCGCCAAAGGGATCCCGCCCGGTGTTGCCAACTGTCCACAGGCCAAAGGTGAATTTATCTTGCGGTTTGGGTTGGTATTTGTCCGTCATCATGCTGCTCCTCAGATTGGTTTGTAAAAAACGGGAAGGTTTTCAGGCGCCTTCTCGAGGCGGTTTAGCGCCGGTTCTTTTCCGGTCGGTTTCTGGTTTCATTATACACGCCCTGCTTTGTGAAAAACCGCACAAGGCTATCAGGGCAAGGCAATCGCATAGGGACTCATCAAGGTATTTGTCCAATGACTGCTTGCGACAGGAGGGGGGCTTTTTTTATCTGTCCAGACATGTTCCCACGCTGTGGGCTTATCTCAGGCGGATGATGTTGTTAAGGTGCGAGTCGGACGTGCCCTTATGCCGGACAGGTCCTTTCAGTGGTGTGCGGGTATTCGTTTTTGGAAAAAACGAACCGGAACGAATAGCGGCAAAGGTCAGGCCGCTGCGCTGGTTTCCTGTGCGGGCAGATCTGCAAGGACGAGGTTGAGTCGCTGCTGGCGGACGGTTTTTTCACCTGATCAGAACGTTTTGATTCTGCGGTCATGAGAAGCGCTCCTTTCGGACGCGATCATATGGCACTGAGGGTGCACTAAAATGTTGTGGAAATAGAGCCTTTTCAGCTATGATTAGAGTTTGAGACAAAAAACATAGAGAAAAGGCTCTACAATGAATTTTAGCACAGAAGCAAAGCAAGCGATAAGAACAATCCTA
>DAOTUG010000182.1:0-6951 GCA_034437335.1 Anaerolineaceae bacterium | reverse complement strand
ATAGACCAGCCAAAGATCACCCCTGGCGTACCTATGGGAAAAAGATCAATGGACAACCAGTGCCTACTCCCTGATAGGACATTTCTACTTTGCTAGGGAGTAGGACATTTTAACTTTGCCTTGACAGAGCAATTTCCCCATCAAATTTTCCATCCCATTTCCTGCAACTTTTTCCGCCGACCATCGTATATTTAAGTGGAGGTAAACATATGACTGAACACGCGAAAAAAGTTCCCTGGTTTCTCTATCCCTTCTGGCTGATCTGGCGCCTGGTGGTCTGGATCATTGAAGCAACCGGCCGCCTGGTCGGGGCCATTCTGGGCCTTGTGCTGATGATCGTGGGCGTAGTGCTGACCCTCACCGTGGTCGGCGCCATCGTCGGGATCCCCCTGATTGTCTTCGGGTTCCTGCTCATCATCCGCAGCCTGTTCTAGCCAGATACATCCCCCACACTGTTTTTGCAAGAGACTCACCTGCGCAATTGCCGGAGGGTCTCTTCATGCTTAACCGACCAGAACCTCAGGGCACCGCCCAGGTCAGGAAGCTGATCTGCAGTTGCTCCCCTTCTGCATCAAAACCGCTGATGTACATCCGCCCCGGAAGTCCACTTGAGGTGCGGTAACACAGATAGGCGCCCGTTGGGTCCGCATCAAAGCTGACCGCGCTACTGCCCATCTCCGCCAGATCGCACTGATGAAAGGCGGGCTCCTCCTCACCAAAGACCATCCACGTCATCCCATTGAGAGTCATCAACACATGGGCCGGGTCACCGCCATACAGATACACTAAATCCGGCCCCTCCATCTCCTCGGCGTTGAGGTCTCCCGTGTCCAGGTCCAACCGGTCCTGGTCCACCAGGGCGGCCTCCCCGCTGATATAAACCACCGGCGTGCTGGTGGGGGTCGCTGAAGGCTGGGGCGTGTCCGTCACAGAGGGCACCACCGCAATCCGCACCCAAAACGGAGCATCCCCATTGGGCCCCAATCCGAAAAATTCTCCCTCCGCATCGCTGAGCATCCAGTTGCTCTGATAGACACCCGACTCCATCGGCGCCTGAAATTCAACAGTCACATCCACCACACTCCCCGGGGGCACTTCGGCCGGGAGGGTGTTGGTCTGCAAAGCCCCCAGGCTGTTGCCGGAGAAGAAAACCACCGCATACAATCGGGTCCAGGTGCAGGTGCCGACATTTTGCAAGCGCCAGGTCTTTGAAAAGGTTTCCCCCGGGGCAAAGATCGTCCCATCCGGAACGGTGATATCAATGGGATGACCGGCTGCGGCCCGGTTGCAGTGGATATCTGCCGTGGGAGAGCCCACGACAGGCCTTGTCCGATCCAATGTGACCTGGGGCGTCCAAGTCCCGGATGGCGATGGGGTGGGCGCCGGGGGTTGGGCCGTCTGGGTCAGGGCCAGGTCCTCGGTGACGCGCGCCGCAGCCGTCTGGTGGATAGTGGTGCTGTCCAGCACGGGGGTCTCTTCCAGCAGGGGCACTTCGGGCAGGGCGCCATTGCAGGAAGCCAGAAACACAAGCAGCAGGGAGATGACCAGGATCGTTTTCTTCATCAGTTTTCAACACCAATTCTACCTTAACCAATGCAATTTTAAGAGATGAATTATACTTGAAACGCACCACCTTGCCAGATAGGTGGGATTAAAGTATAGTTCTAAAATCATTGGGAAGATACTGCGTTTTCTCTGACACCCCCTGGGAGGCGCCTGCCCGCCAGCGGAGCAACCACCTCACAACAATCCAACAGCTCTGCCCGATGCAGGCCTCATGCGCCAACCCCATCACATATCCGGAAAAGCAAAGCTATGAAATCAAACCCGAAAATCGAGAAATGGCTGGACCGCCCCGTATTCGCCTTCTGGCCCAAATTCACCTTCGAGCATCTGATCATCGTCCTCATCCTGAGCGTCACCGTCCTCAGCCGGTTTGTGATCCTCGGCAAGCGCGTAATGAGTCATGATGAGGTCAACCACGTCGTCCCGGCCTACACCTTCTATCAGGGCGGTGGCTATCGTTACGACCCCGTCACCCACGGCCCGCTGCAATTCCACTTCATTACCCTGTCCTATTTCCTCTTCGGCGACAGCGATTTTTCCGCCCGGATTCCCGACGCCCTGTTCGGCATTGCCGTGGTGGCTTTTGCCCTGTTCGCCTTCAAACGTTATCTGGGCCGGGTGGGGTCCCTGGCGGCCGGGTTCCTTTTCATGATTTCACCCTTCATCCTCTACTATAGCCGCTACACCCGCAACGAGATCTATATTGTCTTCTGGGGAATGGCTCTCATCTGGGGGGTCCTGCGCTACCTGGAGCTGGGTAAACGGTCCACCCTCCTGTTCATCACCATCATCACCGCACTCCATTTCACAGACAAAGCCACCTCCTACATCTTCACCGCGGAGCTGTTGATCTTCCTGGCTGTGGTCTTCGTTGTGCGGGTTGTCTCCAAAACCTGGAAATCCGGTCATCTGCGGACAATATTTCTCATCATCATTCTCCTGACCATGCTGGCGGGCTTGAGCGCTTTCGGCGTCGGTTTTTCAGCCCTCTCCAACACCAGCGGGACGGAGGAGGGCGATGGCGATGTGGGCGTTATGCTGAACGAGCTGGACGCCGGAATCCGGGCCACGATCGGCATCCTCGGCCTCCTTTTGCTGGTCGGCCTGGGATTGGCCGGATATACTCTCATCCGAGGCATCGGCTGGCGCGGTGTGCGCGACGAACGCACCTTCGATCTGCTGATCATGCAGGGCACCATTGTCCTGCCCCTGTTGGCCGCCCTCCCCATGGACATCCTCGGCTTCAACCCCTTGGATTACAGCCCCAATGGCATTCTCATCTCCATTCTCTTCGTCATCCCCCTTTTCATCATCGCAGGGCTGATCGGCGTCTGGTGGAACTGGCGGATATGGCTGGTAAATATTGGGGTTTTCTGGGGGATCTTCACCATTTTCTACACCAGCCTCTTCACCCAGGGGAGCGGTTTCCCGATGGGGTTGATGGGCGCGCTGGGCTACTGGATGGCCCAGCAGGGCGTCACCCGCGGCACCCAGCCGCTGTATTACTATGCCCTGGTTCAGATCCCCATCTACGAGTTCCTGCCCGCCTTTGGCACCCTTCTGGCTGCCGGTATGGGCATCCCCCGACTGTTGGATGCCATTGCCCCTGAGAAAAACGAAACCGAGGAGGAGCAAAACCCCGAAGAAGATCAATCCGTGACAGAAACCGCCCTCCCCGACATGTCGGAGGAATGCGAGGAAAACGAGGAAGGCGAAGAACCCCAGAAACCCACCTCCCGGATCGTGGATAACGCAGGCGAATACCGCCGTCCCCCTGTCCTGGCCCTCTTGCTCTATTGGTCCGTGATGAGCCTGCTGGCCTTCAGCTTTGCGGGAGAACGGATGCCATGGCTCACAACCCATATTGCCATGCCCATGATCCTGACCAGCGGGTGGAGCTTCGGACGGCTGATCCAGTCTTTCAACTGGGGGCGTTTCAAAGAAAATCGGGGCTGGCTGGTGCTTCTGGTCAGCTTTGTGTTCTTCTTCAGCACTGTGAGCGCATTGGGGTCCCTGCTGGGGCCGCAAAAACCCTTCCAGGGGAACGAACTGGCCCAGCTTCAGACCACAAGCACTTTCCTGTTGGCCGGGACGGCATCCCTGGCTTCCGCTGCCGGGCTGGTCCTTCTTCTGCTGAAATGGCCCTTCCGTCAGATCGGCCGCTTTGCGCTGATTGTCTTCACCCTGATCCTGACAGGTGTCACCGTCCGCACCTCCTTCCGGGCCAATTACATCCTCTACGACACCGCCAAGGAGTTTCTGGTCTATGCCCACGCCACCCAGGACGGCAAGGACGTCCTGGAACAAATCGAGGAGATCAGCCACCGTCTCACGGGAGGCAAGGACATCATCGTGGCCTACGATAATGACCTTCTCTATCCCTACTGGTGGTACCTGCGGGACTATCCCAATAAACGCTGGTATACGGACAATCCCACCCGGGACCTGCGGGACGCCCCCATCATCCTGGTCGGCAGCGGGAATTATGGCAAAATTGAACCCGTTGTGGCCGATGATTATGTCCGCTTCGATTACCAGCGGCTGTGGTGGCCCACCCAGGAATATTACGGGTTGACCCTCAAACGCATCTGGAATGCGGCCACCGATCCGCAAATGCTCAACGCCCTGTGGCAAATCTGGTTCAACCGCAACTACCAACCGTACGCCGAATTGAAGGGCATTTCCACGCTCACCCTGGAAACCTGGCAGCCATCGGATTCTTTCCGGATGTACCTGCGCAAGGATATCGCCACGATGATCTGGGAATATGGAGCTGCGCCGGTCAGCCTGGAACCCAGCGTTGATCCCTATGAAGCCAACACCATCACCCTGGAAGCGGATAAAATCGTCTTTGGCGATCCGGATTTTCAGATGCAGGCCCCGCGTGATCTGGCTATCGCCCCTGACGGCACCCTATACCTGGCTGATTCTCGCAATCACCGCATCCTCCATCTGGACCCTGAAGGCACCGTCCTCAATGCCTGGGGCCAATTTGGGGCCACAGACTACACCACCAATGTCATCGCACCAGCGGGCGTCTTCAACGAACCCTGGAGCGTAGCGGTCGGCCCGGATGGCTCGGTTTTTGTGGCCGATACCTGGAACAACCGGATCCAGAAGTTCACCGCGGAGGGAGAATTCCTGGCCATGTGGGGCCAGTTTGGCACGGCAGAAATCTCCACCAATTTCTGGGGACCCCGCGGTGTGGCAGTGGATTCCGAAGGCCGAGTCTATGTGACCGATACCGGCAACAAACGCGTGGTGATCTTCGACAGCGAGGGAAATCCCCTGAGTGAGTTCGGGGGCGCGGGCCTGGGGCCGGGCCAATTTGATGAGCCGGTGGGCATCGCGGTGGATGACCAGGGCCGGGTCTACATCGCCGACACCTGGAACATGCGCATCCAGGTGATGATCCCAGCCAATGATGGCTCCCTGACCTATCCTAACAGCATTGCCTGGGATATCGAAGCCTGGTATGGCGATTCCCTGGAAAACAAGCCCTTCCTGGCCGTTAATGATGTCTATCACAGCTTTGTGGCCGACCCGATCATGGGCCGCATCCTGCAATTTGACCTTGAAGGCAACTTCATCCGGGCATGGGGCGGCTATGGCAGCGGCCCGGGGGAGATCGGCATTGTAGGCGGCATCGCCGTGGATGACCAGGGTCGGGTTTGGGTGGCGGATGCCCTCAACAACCGCCTGATGCGCTTTTCTCCTAATACCCTTCCGGAAGCCGGCCAACCAGCCGTTGACCCACCCGAGGTGGACAGCCCCTTCACTGGCGAGGATGGAGAAGCCGCGCCGGCGGATTGATCCCCCTCGCCGCAAACACAGTGCATTAACCAGAAAGAGGCCGTCTTTTTCAGACAGCCTCTTTTTTGCCGTTAGGATAAAAGCGACCTCAGCCCATAGCCTTCTCAACCACAGCGGCAAAGGCTTCCGGCTCCCGGACAGCCAGATCAGCCAGCATCTTCCGGTTGAGGGTGATGTCGGCCTGTTTCAAACCATGGATCAGTCGGCTGTAGGTGGTGCCGTTCTGTCGGGCAGCCGCATTGATGCGGGAGATCCATAACCTGCGAAGATCCCGTTTCCGGTTGCGGCGGTCGCGATATGCGTACCACTGGCTCTTGAGGTATTGTTCGTTTGCACGTCGGAACAATTTGCTCTTTGTGCCGTAATAGCCCTTGTTGAGCTTGAGGATCTTTTTATGTCGTTTGTAGCCTCGTGGGCCACCCTTTACACGTGCCATGTCTTACTCCTTTGCAGACCCCTGGGCGTCGGTGGTTTTTCCCAACCACCCGTTGCAAACACCCAGCAGCCGCATTCAACTAAATCTTTTCTGGTGATTATTTCTTCTTACCCATATAAGGCGCCAGACGCCGCACTTTCTTGCGGATCCCACGGGTCTTGACGGGGATCATGCGTTCAAAGAGCTGCTTGGTCCGATCAGACGTCCTGCGGCGCAAGTGGCCTTTGCCAATCTTGGTGCGGACAATCTTGCCAGATCCAGTCCTGCGGAACCGTTTCGCCGTGGCCTTATGTGTTTTCAGTTTATATTTGCCATCTTTTTTCTTACGTGGCATCTAAAAAACTCCTTTCATGAAAATCCTACGGCACGAGCTTGCACAGCCGTAGGTCCTTTGATAATTGCTATTACTTTGTGGCGGTCAACCAGAGCAGCTACTTCTTGGGTGTGAGCATCATGAACATCGAACGACCTTCCATTTTGGGAGCCTGTTCAACTTCTGATACATCTGCAAGTTCTTCCGCAATTTCCCGAAGGTCCTCCAGCCCAATTTCCGGGTAAGTGATCTCCCGTCCCCGGAAGCGAATGGTTACCCGTACCTTCATCCCATCTTTCAGCCAGCGGCGAGCATCCCGCACCTTGAAGCCTTTATGATGATCCGTTGTTTTCGGGCGCAAACGAATTTCTTTGATCTCAATTTTTGTCTGCGATTTCCGTGCTTCCCGTTCCTTTTTTTCTTTTTCATACAGGAACTTGCCAAAATTCATGATTCGGCAAACCGGTGGATTGGCGTTAGGAGCCACTTCGACCAGGTCCAAACCAACCTCTTCAGACCGGTTCAAACCCTCACGTAATGAAACGACGCCTATGTTTTCACCATCCTGGTCAATCACGCGGATTGTTGTTGCACGGATTTGTTTATTAACTCGATAATCGTCTTTGCTGCTTATAGCGAAATCTCTCCTTCTGATTGTTCCATATTAACACAATTAACACAAACGTAATTCCCATATAGGGAACGAGGTTTATCTTACCATACACCTGCCCAAATCGTCAACAGCTATGAACCTGAATCACTGTCTTAAAGCTTAAAATTTTGCTTCCCAACCGGGTTTCAGTCCATCCCAAGGAAGGTCGCC
>DAOTUG010000181.1:0-23269 GCA_034437335.1 Anaerolineaceae bacterium | reverse complement strand
TCGGTCAGGGCGGGGATGTCAGCCAGCAGGGCGTCCACCGTGCCTTCCGGCAGCTTGGCGAAGGCGTCATCCGTAGGGGCAAAGACCGTGAAGGGGCCCTCATTGGAGAGGGTCTCGACCAGTTCCGCTGCCTGCAGGGCGGCGACCAGGGTCTCAAAGCGCCCGTCGGCCACAGCGATGTCCACGATGGATTGCGGTTCAGGTTCCGGTTCTTCTGTGGGAACCGGTGTGGGCTCCTGGGTAGGTTCCGGGGTCGGTTCAGGGGTCGGCGTGGGAGCACAGGCTCCAAGGACCAGCGCGGCAAACAGGATCAGGGCCAGGGGTAATAGCGACTTCTTGTTGAACATTTCAAACTCCTTTATTGTGTATAGGTTTTGTATAACTATGTTCCGATTATAGGCTCTCGGGTCATCCATTGCCAATTCCTGTATAGGGTTTGTCTAGATTTTGTTGAAATGGTTGCCTTTCATCGGAATTAATGTATACTCGAGATGTCATGCCCGATTTACAGCATTGTTTGATAAACCACGACCTCGGATTTTTGCAGATTGTTGCTGATCTGTGGGGCCTTGATCTGGAGGCCCCGGATGCCCGGTCTGCGCTGCCCCATCTCCAGAGCGCCCTGGCAGACCCCACCCTGGCCCGGGAAATCATCGAGTCTCTTCCGAAATCCGCCCGGAAAGCCCTGGACGCCCTGATCGCAAATCAGGGCTGGATGCCCTGGAGCCGGTTCATCCAGCGCTTTGGCGCTTTGCGCGAGGTGGGCCCGGGCAAGCGCGACCGTGAAAAACCCTACCTGGACCCAATCTCCGCCAGCGAAATCCTCTGGTATCGCGGGCTGATCGGACGGGATTTTCTGCGCCGCGGGGGGTCTCTGCAGGAATGCGCGTATATTCCGGAAGAACTTCTGGCGCTGATGCCCCCGATCGCAGCGACCGGACCGCGCACGCCGGGCAGAGCCGCCTCCCCAAAGGAAAGCGCCCAGACCCGCCCCGCCACAGACCGGGTGCTGGACCACACCTGCACCCTTCTGGCAGCCCTGCGCCTGGGAGAACCAAAACGCTCCCCTGCCCTGACAGCCTGGACACCGCCCTACAATGTGGTGCACGCTTTGCTGGCCGGGCTGAAGCTGATCACCACCAGCGAACAACCCGTGCCTGAAGACGCCCGCCCCTTCCTTGAAATGCCCCGGGGGGAGGCCCTGGCCTGGCTTGTCCAGGGCTGGCTGGCCTCCGATCTGTTCAATGAGTTGCGGCTGGTTCCCGGCCTCATCTGCGAAGGCGCCTGGCACAATGATCCCAAAGCAACCCGTGAAAAGCTCCTTGCCCATCTCAGCGCGGTTCCGGAGGGCAAGTGGTGGAATCTCGATTCCTTCATCCAGGCCCTTCGGGAACAGGAACCCGATTTTCAGCGTCCGGCCGGAGATTTTGACACCTGGCTGATTCGGGACGCCCGCACAGGGGAATCCCTTCAGGGGCTGACCCATTGGGAGGCGGTGGATGGCGCCCTGATCCGCTATCTCATCACCGGACCGCTGCACTGGTTTGGCCTGGTGGATCTGGCCGGACCAAAATCCGCCGGGCCTGCTGCCGCCTTCCGGTTCTCTTCCTGGTCCAGCAATTTGCTCTTGGGAAAACCAGTGGCCGCGCCGGAAGAGAAAGACCCGGTCAGGGCCCTTTCCAATGCCAGCCTGATCGCCAGCGTCCACACCCCTCGCCTGGCCAGATATCAGATTTCACGGTTTGGCCTGTGGGTGGATGAAACCGCAGAGACCTACACCTATCGCCTTTCCCCGGCCTCCCTGAAGGCGGCCGCGGAACAGGGATTGCGAATCTCCCACCTGGAAACCCTGCTTGACAAATATGGAGAAAAGCCGCCCCCCGGCCTCATCCAGACACTGCGGGATTGGGCCCAGCACGGGGAAACCGCCCGCATCCACCCCTGCGTGGTGTTGCGGGTCAGCACGCCAAAGATCCTGCAAATCCTGCGCAACTCTCCAGCCAGCCGCTTTTTGGGAGACCCACTCGGCCCAACCACTGCCATCATCAACCCCGGCGCAGCCCAAAAACTGGCGGACGCCCTCGCCAGGCTGGGCTATCTCTGTGATGTGGAACTCTCCGGCGGGGAACCTGCTGCAAAAACAGAAACGGATTCCACCCCATGACCGGGACAAACCATCCCAACCAACCGTCGCGAGACCCAACCAAACCCCTCAAACCGCGCCTGCCCCTGGCGCTGAAAATCCTCTTCTGGGGGCTGCTGGTCTGGGTGGGCACCGGCTGGCTGCGGTTTGCCGGGGCGATCCGCCAACGGCCCCTGATCCTCGAATTCCTATCCCCTGCGATGAGCGGGTATCTCATCCTCTCCGGCCTCCTTCGGGGACTGGTGGGGCTGCCGGGGCTGTGGGGCCTCCTCCGGCGCGCGGTCTGGGCGCCCCGGTTGATCTGGGCGGCCGCAGCATTTTATCCCGCGGCAACCTGGTTCGAGCGGATTGTCCTCTGGAAAAGCCCCCTCTCCCGGGCCAATGATGGCTTTATCATGCTCCTGACCATCCTCTGGCTGGCCCTCGCCTTCTGGGCCCTGCGCCCCAGGGCCAGGCAGCGCATTTTTGACCCACACAACCCGCCCTCTCAGCAAAGGAAATCCCACCATCATGACCTATGAAGAACGCGAAATAAAATTTTTTATTCAAGACCTGAATGCAATGGAAGAGCGTCTGCGGCGGTCCGGCGCAGACTGCGTCCGCCCGCGCACCCTGGAACGCAATTTCCGCCTGGATACCGTGGAACGGAACCTGGAAAAATCTGGCCGCCTGCTGCGCATTCGTCAGGATGATCAGGTGCGAATCACCTACAAAGAATCCGGACGGGTGGACAACAACATCCTCGCCCGCAAGGAGATCGAGTTCATCGCAGATGATTTTGAAGTCGCTAAAACCCTCTTTGAAGCCCTGGGCTATCACGTTGTCGTCATCTACGAAAAATACCGTCAGATCTACCAGCTTGGCGATGTGGAAGTGACCCTCGACACGCTCCCCTTCGGGGATTTCATGGAAATTGAGGCCCCGAACAACACCCTCATCGAGGGCGTGGCCCAGATGCTGGGTCTGGATTGGTCCCGAGGCATGTCCATCAACTATCTGGGCCTCTTCGAGGTCGCCAAGCAGCGAGCCAGGCTGGATTTCAGAGATCTGACTTTTGAGAACTTCGATTTCATCCGCATCAAACCAGACGTGCTGGGTTTGAAGCCAGCCGATGCATGACCGGAAAAGGAATGTCTATAACTGGCAGACAAACACCCTTGAAACCCACCCCACCCTGGACGCCATCCGCGCCTATCAGGCCGCGGAGCACAAGCGCACCCTGCACTTCCTGGCGGATTTCGATCCCGACCAATGGGAAAACCCTTCCGCTATCCCGACGGCCACGATTACACGCCAGCATGGGTTTTCTGGCATGTCCTTGAGCATGAAATCCACCACCGGGGGGAGGTCTCCCTCATCCTGGGCCTTCTCGGCCGGGAAGGCCTGGATGCCTAGCCGCCCGCTGGGCCGCCAACGCTGAGCCTGGTTTGCAGCCTCCGCCCTTCTATAATGAGGACAGAATGGACATTACAATACCGGTTCTTTTGCCAAAGAAGGGCACCATGGACGCAGTTCAGACCATACAAGCCACTTACAAGGACCTGCAGGGGGAGCATATCCTGTGCGAATCCTGCGGCTACCTGCGGCGGGTCAGCCCTGCCCATCCACCGGCAGGGCCATGCCCCCACTGCGGCGCCGGACCTTCCCACATGCGGCGCTATTTTCCCCCTTCGATCTACACCCTGATTTCGCTAATGCGGACCTTCTATGGAGACAGAAAAGACCAGGATCACGCCATGCTCAGCGTGGTGCTGTCCTTTTGCTCCTTCACAGAGCTCCTCCTGGAAAACTTTCTCATCAATCGGATGATGCGGATGCGCATCCCCCCGGAAATGCGGGAGCGCATTTTGCAGGGAAGCCCCTATATGACCCAAAGGCTGGAAAAGCTTTTTCCCATCCTCACCGGACGGCAATGGGGGGATGCCCTGAACCAGTTTCATCCCCAGCAATCCGAGAAGTTCAGGGCCTTAAATGGTTTATACCACCGTTTATCCCAGGCCAAGACCCTCTTCCTCCATCGGGGAAACAGGGACACCCTGGCCCCAGAGATGCCCCAGGAGGCGGTGAACGGGATTTCGGACATGCTGGAAATGTTTGCTGCCTTGCATGAGAAGTACATTTTTCAAGCCGCCAGCGGGGAAACAGGCGGCTGAACCGGACGTCAACAGACAATCCCCCCTGACCCTGGATGAGATGGTTCGTGGCAGGGACGCGGTGTGCGCTGCGTCCCTGCCGAAGGTTAACAAACATCACGGCCAGACAATGTTCCAACAAACAGTATAATGAGGCTGTCACCAGATTGAAAAAAGGAAGGCAATGAAAACAGACCAGCAGACCCCCCCACCAACCCCGAAGGATTTGCAGGTCCGTATGCGCGAAGCCTACGAAGCCTTTCTGGCTGCCGCCACTTCCCTCAACCCGGAGCAGGCCAACACCTCCGGCGCGTGCGGGGAGTGGTCGGCCAGGGAGGTCGTTGATCACCTGACCGGCTGGCAAGTGCAGTCCCTGCCCATTCTTGAAGCCATCCTGGCCGAGGCACCCGATGCCTTCGAGTATGACATTGATTCCTTCAACGAAGCCGCCGTGGCCGAACGGGCTGATCTCTCCTGGGAGGAAAGCCTGAAAGCCTTCACGGACAGCTATCAGGCCTTTGCAGAAGCCTTTTCCGCCGTGCCGGAGGCCAAAACCCGCACCAACCAGAGCTTCAAGGCCTGGATCAGGGCCATGATCCAGGAATACGCGTTTCATCTCACCCATCTTCAAGAAGCGCAGACCTTCTCGTCCTCACCCCACAAAGACCGCCATCAAGGAGACACACAGGCATGAAATCCCTGAAGACACACAGCCGGAAACTGATTCTGGATATGTCCCCGCATCTGCAAGTCGAATCCCACGAGGTTGAGCTTCCGGATGGAAAACGCATCACAGGCTGGCCCTGGGTCATCAGCCCGGACTTTGTCAATGTGGCGGTGATCACCGAGGAGGGCAGCTATCTCTGCTTTCGCCAGACAAAATACAGCGTGAAGGGATCCACCCTGGCGCCGGTGGGCGGCTACATTGAAGAGGAAGAAGAGCCCCTGGCCGCTGCCAAACGAGAGCTGCTGGAGGAAACAGGTTACGAGGCCCCGGAATGGGAGCACCTGGGGGAATATGCGGTGGACGGCAACCGGGGATGCGGTCTGGCGCATTTTTTCCTAGCCCGGGATGCCAGCAAGGTGGCCGAACCGGCCTCCGACGACCTGGAACCCCAGGAACTCCTGCACCTGAGCCGGGCCGAAGTGGAGGCCGCGGTGGCCCGGGGGGCCTTCAAGGTGCTGCCCTGGCAGGCCGTCATGGCCCTGGTCCTTTTGCGCTGGTGAGGGCCGGTTCCAGACAAGCTCTCCAGACAAGCTCTCCAAACAAGCTCTCCAATCCAAAAGGCGCCTCCCGGGAGGCGCCTCTTTTTTTCATGACCTGTCCAGTCTGCAAATGGAGCTGTACATCAGCTCTCATCCACGACGGCTTCCACCGGCCTTTCCACCCGCCGACCGGCCCCAACCCGATTGCGCCAGAAAAAGAGATAGTACAGAATCACGGCCAGAATATACAGGGAAATGGTCCCCACAAAGGAGGGGCCAAACCCATAGCGCACCTGGAGCCAGCCGCTGATAATCGGGCTGAAAGCCCGGCCAAAGCTGTGCACCATGCTGTTCAGGCTGGCCACCATGGCGCGGGATTCCGTTTCCACCTGTTCCATTACAAAGGTCTGATAGACCGGGGAACTCATATTCATCAACGTCAAGCGCACGTAATAGGCCGCTGCGCTGAGCCCAAACCAGGGGGAAAACCCCAGCATGACCAGGAAGGGGATCGAAAGTCCCTGGGTGACCACCACAACCTGGATCTTCCCAAAGCGGTCGGCCAGGGCCGGCGCTAAAATCAACCCCACGCCCATGGCCAGGGACCCCCAGGCAAACATCGTCCCAATGACCGGGTCAGGCTGGTTGTGGACATTGCTGAAAAAGATGTTCATGAAGGGCATGATCAGACCGGCCCCGATGGAGGTGATGAACATCGGCAGGAGAAGTTTGGTGAGCATGCCCGGGTGTTTGCGGGCGTAGGAGATGGGGGCAAAGATTGAGCGTTCACTCACCGGAAGGAGGTTGCGCCGCAGGAGAAGACGGGGCAGCACAGCGATCAGGGACATCACACCGGCCACACCAATGGCCCAGGCATAGGCCGTCGGGCTGACCGCGCTGACATCAAAGGCTCCGCCAAACCATGTGGGAAGATAGCCGCCGACCCAATCCCCCAGGGAAAAGGCGGCCATCCGGAGGCCCGAACTGATGCTGAAGAGATAGGTGCGTTCCTCCTCCCCGCTGTTCTCCATCAGGAAGGGGCCGCTGGTCACGCCACCCAGGCTGGAGCCAATTCCCATCAGGATGTTCATGCTGATGAAGATGGGCACCGAAGGAAACAAAACCATCACGAACAGCCCCAGACTGGTCAACAAACCGCTGAGAACCAGGGACAATTTCCGTCCCAGAAGGTCCGCCAGATAGCCCATGGGCAGAGCGGCGATCAGAACCGTCATGCTGCTGACGGTGGAAAGGGTGCCCATCAGGGTTTCGTTATAGCCCAGGCTGCGTAAGAAGAAATTGAACAAAATGCGGTAGATTCCGAATCCCGCACCATAGATCATGATGCTGAACAGATACTTGCGTGCATTGGGCGTGAAGGCCCGCACCCGCTTAATATAGGTCTCGATCACGCCGCCCGTGGCGGCCTGTGGTTCGTTTATAGGTTCCAAAATTACTCTCCCAACAAAAAAAAGTGCAATGATTCCATGGTGCTTTCAATCCCATCCAGCCGGGCCGCATAACGCCGCTCCCCCTTGCCGGAGACGGTCACCCGGACCAGACCAGCCAGGCGCAGGTTGTGCAAATGGTGAATCACCGTGGGCGCCCGCAGGCGCAGCAGCTTGGCCAGCTCGCTGGGGGTGCGGGGATCGTCAATCAAACTGCGTAAAATGCGCAGTCGGGTCGGATCCGCCAGGGCTTTGAGGGCATTCAACAGAGCTTCCGGCACCAGCTCCCCCGGCACCAGGGTGATATCCTGAGGCCGGGATCCGAACACCAGAATTTCTGTTTCCTCATCCAACGCGTCAAAAAAGACAAAGGGCGAGCTCCAAAAAGAGGGCACCAGGACCACCCGGGAAACCTCCGCAATTGAATCCATCCGCACCCCCGAGGAAAGATCCTCAAGAAGGGGCAGAAGGTCCTTTTCCTGGGCCAGCCTGCGGGCTTCTGCAAGGCCCTTTTCCTGAACCGGAAGGATCCGGGCTTCTTCCTCCCGGAAAAAGCCCTCAAAATAGGCCCTGAGGGCCCGCAGCAATCCCTTGCCAAAGGCTGTCCTGTCGGACCAGGCCGAAAAGAGCATGCGGATCTCCTCCCGGCTGATCTTTTTCGATTTTTGATGAAATTCCCGAATCTGCTCTTCGAGGTTGGCTGTCAGGCGGTGTCTTCCCTCCAGGGAAAGCATAAACGTGCGATAGCCATCCTCCGCCGCCTGCTCTCGCTCATCAAAAACCAGGGCCGGCAGGCGCTGCGCCGGCGGAAGGGCTTCCAGGGCGCGCAAAGCGGCCGCCGCATCCTTGGGCTCCGGGAGGCGGTAGATCCAATGCAGGGGAACCTTGACGCAGATCTGGGCCTGTTCCAGAAAATCCCGCAAATCCGCGGGGAGTCTTGAGCGAACCCCGGCGGCCCAGGAAGGCCGCAGGCCAAACTCATCCGGCCGGTGGAGAATCCACAGGCTGATGAACAGATCATAGGCGCTGCCCTTGTCCCAAAGAATGTCCGTTTGTGTGGTCATCATGCCGCATCCATTTCACCGGATGGCTTCCATCCGGGTTCAGGCAGAAAAAGAAACCCCATGCAAGGGTGCACAGGGCCAGCATCAAAAAAAGTGCCGTGGTACATCGTGCAATCAACCACCCGGCGGCATGTCCGCCGGGCTATTAGATAATAATCTAACAACCCGCCAAAGTCAAGCAATACGACCGCTGGGGAGGCAATCCCCTAGATGGAAGGTTAAAAACCAAAGGGGTCGGAATTAACCGACCCCTTTGGACAGGAGAGATAAAAACCAGTTTTTTACACCATATCAGATCACCCGATCGCTGCCCCCATCCACAGGCACCTGGGCGCCCGTCGTCTTGGAAAAGACCGGGCCCAACATCTCACAAACCAGTTCACCAATATCACGGCTGGTCAGCTCCACCTGCAGCACATTGCGAGTCTTGTATTCCTTCACGGTCAGGCCGTATTTTTCGGCCCGGCTCTGGAGGACCTCATCCGTCCAGATGCCCGTGTCAAAGACGGCATGGGGGTGAATCATATTCACCCGGATCCCATCAGGCCCCCACTCCAGAGCCGCCACCCGGGCCAACTGGGTGAGCCCCGCCTTGGAGGTGGAATAGGCCGCCGCGCCCGGCCCCGGCGCGGGCACATTGCGGGAGGCGTTGACAAGTACACGCCCATCCGCAGGCGCCAGTTTCAAGAGGGGATAGGATTCCCGCAGGATGGTCACATTGGCGTCCAGGTTGATGCGCATCACCCGCTGCCAGAGGGACATTTCCAACTCCTCCACCAAAGCGCTCTTGGTGAATATACCGGCGTTCAGCACCAGCATATCCAATCCCCCAAAGGCCCGCACGGCGGTTTCATACGCCAGCGCCACCGCGGACTCATCAGTCAGATCACAGACCATGCCCAGATAGGCCGGTGAATCGGAGAGGGTTTCGATATCCGGGTTGATATCCAGGCCGATCACGGCTGCGCCCCGCGCCAGGAGAGACAGCGCACAGCCTCGTCCGATGCCGGAGGCCGCCCCAGTCACCAGGGCCACCTCACCCAGGAACATGCTGTCCTTATCCCGTTCATCCCGAGGTTGGGGTTCCAGCGCCTTTCCCGGCGCCAACACCGCATCATCCAGGTCGCCCAGCTCCTGCGCGCGGGCGGCCGCGCTGAGAAGGCAGCAGGCCAGCGCCTGGTTATCGCGCAAATCCGCTGCGCACTGTCCGGTGACCACCAGGCCCAGCTCCGGATCCAGGAGCAGGTTGTTGGGGGGCAGCCTGTCCCCGACCCCGGCATCGCGCAAAAAACCGCCGGAAAAAACCCGGGCCTGATGCGCTGTCAGTGAGCCGGAAACCAGCCGCTCCTGGAGGCCCTCCCGGACGGCCATCTCCTGCAGGGCCATGGTGGGCAGGGTCCGGACCAGAAGGGGTGTCCCCGCCGCCTGGGAGAGGGCTTGGCGGAGGGCGGCAATCGCCTCCCGTCTGGGCGTTTCCTCCGCCGCAGGGGGCTGTTCAGTGCAGATCCCGTCCACGGTCCCCGCTTCCCGGACAAGGGACACAGTTCGCTCAAAGAGAGCTCCCGGGGTTTCCGCAAAGGTGAACAGGCCAAACCGATGGATAAAGACGCCCATGGCAGACTCCGGCAGGTCACATTCTAAGAGCCTCCCGGCCAGAGACAAACCAGGCCGTTGATCCAGCCAAAGGACCCGGTCACCGAACAGGGCCTCAATCCGGGCGCGGCCGTCGGCCAGCAGATCCAGGGCCATCAGCGCGGTGGGGCAGGTGAGAGCAACCCAGCGCGCTGCAAAAACGGCATGGGCCAGGCTGTCCAGGGTGGGAAGGGGATCATCCGGGGATATCCTGGCCTGGCCAAGGGCCTTCTGCAGGCCGGTCTCCTTCGGATCCTGCAGCGTGGAGACCTTTTGCAGCACAGCCAGATCATAAACAGCGGGTTCAACCTCATCCCGGTGAAGCGCTCCGGCAAACACAAGGGTCTCCCGGGGATCGCCAAAGGGGTCTCGGGAGATCTGTTTCAAAGAAAGCCCACCCGCTCCGGCGAACACAAGACCAGGTTCTCTGACCAGGCACCCGGCCAGATAGGCCAGTCGGCGCACATCATCTTCAAGAGATTGGGCTAATTCGGGATTCCATTGCGTCGGTTTGTCCATAGTCCTCCCAACTTCACAGGCTTAATGCAAAAAGCGCACCAAAGGCGGTTCATCTCCAACAGGGTGAGGTTTTGCACAACCTCACCCTGCTGGAATTCCGGTTCAGCTCTTTTTGGCTTTGCTCTTCATGGATTGATACAGGTCAAAGGCATCCTTGGGGGTCGCTTCCTCGTGAATGACCGCCCGCAAGGCAGCAGCCATCCCGGGGGGATAGGCATCCTGCCAGATATTGCGGCCAAGGTTCACACCGGCTGCGCCGCGCTGCATGCCATCATGGACGAATTCAAGCACCTCAAGCTGGGAATCGGTCTTGGGGCCGCCGGCAATGACAACGGGAACCGGGCAGCCTTCGACCACCTTTTCAAAGTCCTCACAATAGTATGTCTTGACGACATCCGCGCCGGCCTCTGCGCATACACGGCAAGCCATGGTCAGGAAGCGGGTCTCTTTTCTCTGGCCCAGTTCCCGCCCCACAGCCGTGACCGCCATGACGGGGATATCAAAGGGCCGGCAGGCGTTGATCAGTTCATAAAGGCCCATCAAGGTCTGGTGTTCATGTTCACTGCCCAGATAAACGGAATATCCCACCGCGCTGGCATTCAGTCGGATGATATCTTCAATGGAAATCGTCATCTCCTCGTTTGAGAGGTCGTCGGAGGCAATGCTCTGGCCGCCGGAAACCCGCAAAATGATGGGCAGGTCCGTGTTAGGGGGGATGGTGTAGCGCAGGCTGCCCCGGGGGACAAAGACCGCGTCCGCATACTGCGCCAGCGGTTCCAGGGTTTCTCCCACATTTTCAAGACAGTGCGTGGCTCCCAGGAAATAGCCGTGATCCATCGCCAGATAGAAACAATGACCATCTTCTTTAATCAATTTTGACATTCGGTTGGTGAAACCCCAGTCCATAACACATCCTCCTCAAGGAATCATTCGTTGGTTGATAATATGTGAATTTTATCACAATCTATGCCGGCTTAACGATCACAAACCCTTGATCGTTCAACCAGGCATGAAATTCATGACAACTGTGAAGACAATCCGTTTGGCAGATCTGGCGGATGAAGGCATACCCTTCGGAACCCCGTTCTTCCTGATCCAGCAGAATCTGAACCGGGCATTCAATGGCATGGCAAAATTCCCGCCGCTTGTAATCAATAGTTCCTTCCAGTGTGGGCATGTGTCCTCCTTAAAGAAACACGAAACGCAATGAGGTGATCGGTGTTGCTATAGGTGGAGCAAGTCCAGGGACATCCTCCACAACAGTATTGCGGGCAGGGAATCCAGCCAGGGGCAGCCCGCCAGACCTTGCAAATTTTTTTATCTTGTGCAATAATGTGCATACACAGTCACATTATAGCAAAACGGTTTTTAAGTGTCAATAAGCCAACCCGTTTTTTCACCCTTCTTTCTAAGGAAAGGCGCACGTATGGAAATCGGAATTCAAGAAATCACCCTCGGTCTGCTGACCCTGTGGTTCGTCGTCTTCGTCGCCGGAAAAATCCAGCAAAACCGCATCAAGAAGAAGCTGCTGCAGCGGATTCGGGAGGGGGTGAAGCCCCTGCAGAAAGAAAACCCGGATCTGACCCTAGACGAGGCTTACGCGTGGGTTTTCTCCAATTGGAACTCTCTGGTGCGGAAAAACGCCTGGTTTGTGCTCAATAAATCCGAGCTGTTCCCGGTGGCTATCCACCCTGAGCGGCTCCGGTCGCGGATGAATCTGACGAAACCCTGGCTGGGCGCTTATCTCACCCTGCATGGGGTGGACCTATCCATGAGCGAAGCCCAGGAAGCCGCGGTTACTGAGATCATCCAGGCCATTCCCCCGGAGAAGCGCCAGGTCCTGCAGGAGGAATAAGCGCCTTTCATCCTAACACAGCACGAAATATATTGACAATTATTTAACAATTTGATAAGATGGTATTGCAAGTATTTGCAGAAGATAAGAGAATTTGCAATGATGTGCACACCCGCCCTGCACGCTGTATCCGCAGTGGCACACAGTACCAATACAGGCACTTGATTGTTTCAACGGAATCTGGCTTATTGGTCAAGGTTGGTTTCTGAAGGAGGTGGTTCCCCAGAAAAATTAGCGTTTGATTATCTGATAGACCGCAAATTCCATGCAAGTTTTCAGTCGTATCTTCCCTAATTATGACCTTTCTCAGGAGGAATAAACATGGATCTTACTAATTTTATGCAGACCCTGAGCAATATTTTTAACACCTTCGGTTCTGCGATTTTTGTGCCCGTGATTATCTTTGTGATCGCCCTGATCCTGGGTGTGGATCTCAAGAAATCGTTCTTCTCCGGCCTGAATGCTGGTATCGGTTTGACCGGCTTTGGCTGGTTGGTCAACTCCTACATTCCCATCATCGTGCCGGCCGTCAACAACTTTGTTGAGGCCACCGGCATTGACCTGCCCATTGTGGACATTGGCTGGCAGGCCACTTCCGTTATCGCCTACGCCACCGAGGCCGGTATGCTGTTTTTGGGCTTTGGTCTGCTCTTCCAGATTGTGCTCTTCCTCACACGGATCACCAACGTCTTCATGCCCGGCGACCTGTGGAATAACTATTCCTACATGTTCTGGGGCTCTATGATCTACGCCCTCACAGATAACATTTGGCTGGCGATGGCCCTCATGTTCATCCAGGTGCTGTACAACGTGATCTTCGTGGAGATGAACTCCCAACGCTGGTCCACCTACTACGGCTATCCCAACTGCACGGTTCCGGCCCTGCACATTGCGCCGGCCACCCCCTTCGCAGTGGGCGGCAACTGGCTCCTCAACAAACTCGGCGCCTACAAGATTCGCTGGCGCCCTGAGGCGATCCGCAAACGCCTGGGCTTCCTCGGTGAACCCACCGTTCTCGGCCTGCTCCTCGGTTTGTTGATTGGCTTCCTGGGCAACCTGCAACAGCTTGGTACCCTGGCAGCCTGGGGCAACATCCTGACCGTGGCGATTTCCACATCCGCCATCATGGCCATCTTCCCCCGCGTGGCGAACATCTTCGCCAGCGCCTTCATGCCCATCACGGAAGCTGCCCGCAAACGCGGCGCCAAGGGCATGAAAGAGGGTGGAGAGCTCTACATCGGCATCAACGACGCCACCGGCTATGGCGAACCCGCCACATTGATCTCCGGTCTGCTGTTGATCCCGATCATGCTCGGTCTGGGTGTGATCTTGCCCGGCAACCGCACCCTGCTGCTGGTTGACCTCATCGCGATCGCCTTCATCATCCAGCCCTTCGTCGCCGCCTCCAACGGCAACATCTTCAAGACCGTCATTCTGAGCGCCATCTGGTTCTCCATCGGCCTCTACATCTGCACCTTCACCGCCCCGGTCTTCACCGAAGTCTATTCCCGGTTCGCTGCCGAACCCCTGGCGGAAGGTTCCCTCGTGACGGCGGGTATGATCGCCAACAAACCCATCGCGGGCGGCCTGCTCTGGTGGCCCGTTTCCCAATGGGGTTGGGTGGCCGTCGGCGTTCTGTTCGTCATCTGGATCCCCCTCTACTGGCTCTGGCGCAAGAACAAAGTCAACGTGCTGACCTTCATGGAAGAACAGGCCGCGTTGGATGTCGCCCAAGAGGATTAGTTTTTAGTAACCACGCGCCATCGTGGGATGGCGCAGCAGGTAAGTTCCCCGGGGGCATCAGTCACCCTGATGCCCCCTTTTATTCGTAAGGCGGTATACACAATGGCAGAAGTCATCTTATCTGAAGATCTGATTGAACTGGGCATCACGGCAACAGAAAAGGAAGACGTGATCAAGATCCTGGCGGACAAGCTGAAGGCAAAGGGCCTCGTCAAGGATGGGTACTATGAAAACGTGGTGGAAAGAGAAAAGGATTTCCCCACCGGATTGCCAACGGTGATCCCTGTGGCGCTGTGCCACACAGAAGCAAAATACGTCAACCAAAGCGCCATGGCGGTTGGAACCCTGATGCAACCCGTCGAATTCAACGAAATGGGCACCCCGGAGCGCAATATCCAGGCAGAGATCATCTTCCTGCTGGCTCTCAAGGATCCCAAAGATCAGATCAGCTATCTCAAGAAAATGGTGACGGTTTTCAAAAGCAAGGAAACCCTGGAACAAATCCGGGATGCAAGGGAAAAATCCGAGCTGGTAACCTTTCTCAAAAATATATTTTAGACTATAATGGGTGTGCAAAATTGTGCACCGGTATTTCAAATTATCAT
The DNA here is from genome assembly GCA_034437335.1 of Anaerolineaceae bacterium. Lineage (GTDB taxonomy): Bacteria > Chloroflexota > Anaerolineae > Anaerolineales > Anaerolineaceae > Brevifilum. The sequence continues at coordinate 8,922 of DAOTUG010000181.1, read as the reverse complement.
TAGGAGGAAGCATCTTATCATGGCAAAGAAGAAACTCACAGTCCTGGCCGTTTGTGGATCTGGCGTGGTTAGCTCATCAATGATCGCCCAGAAAATCGAAGACATCCTAGAGCCCCTGGGCGTCGAGGCGGAAGTGATCGGCCTGCTGCCGACCTCCGTTCAAGGGTATGTGGAACGAGGCGGTATTGATTTTGTCGTCAGCACCAGCCCCATCCCCGGTGAAATCAATGTTCCCGTGATCAAGGGCGTGGCGTTGTTAACCGGTTTTGGCGAAGACGCCGTGATCGAAGAAATCAAGAAAACGGCCCAGGAAATCATCAACGAAAGCTGAAAAGACCGTCTTTCCTGGCTCTTTTTTCCCCGTTGAATGCATTCATCTCCCAACGGGGATTTGTTATCGTATTAACACCCACGCCTGATAGATTGACAAAGGGGCTGTTTTGAGCATGCCGGACCAGAAACGACTTGAAATGATTGCAGAGGTGGCCCGTCTGTATTACAAAGAAGGATACAGCCAGGCCGAGATCGGTCAGATTTTTGATATTTCTCACTCCACGGTTTCCCGCATGATCAAGGAAGCCCACGACGAGAAGATCGTGGAAGTTATCATCCGCTACCCCTTCAAAACCATGCCCTCCCTGGCCCAGGCCCTCAAAACCCGCTTCAGGTTGAAAAATGCCTTTGTGATGCCCACCTCCGGCAATTCCTACCGTGAACTGATCAACAATCTGGCGCAGCTTGGTGCGCGCACCCTGGAAGACACCCTCCGGGACGGCCACACCCTGGGCATCTCCCTGGGCATGGCTGTGGCCGCCACCGTTCGCCGCGTCAAGATCACCAAACCCATGCATGTGCGGGTGGTGCGCCTCCAGGGAGCCACCGAGAATGAATTGATGGAAGGCACCGACCTGGCGCAAATCCTTTCCGGTCAGTTGGGGAACGATTCCATGATCATCCCTTCCCCCTGGATGATGAAGAGCCAGGAGGCCTGCCGCCTGATCCTTCAGGAGCCCAGCGTGTCCGAGGCCATCCGGACTGCCGAAAATGCAGATATTGGTCTGGTGGGCATGGGGTCCATGGACCCGGAGGTTTCCACCATCCTGCGCAATGAGTTGATCACCCTGGAGGAGATGCAGACCCTGCGGGAACACGGCGCCGTCGGGGAAATCTGTGGCAAACATTACGATATCCAGGGCCGAATCTTAGATGTAGATTTCAACCAGCGCACGGTGTCCATTGACATCAATAATTTATCCAATTTCTCCACGGTGATCGGCGTGGCTGGCGGGGTCCGGAAGGCCAAAGCCATGCTGGGCGCCATCCGGGGCAAGCTGATCAACGTCCCGGTGACGGATTCCGACACCGCCCGGAAGATCCTTGACCTGGCCGAGACGGTTTGAGGTCCTCCCCCACACCCAATCAGGCTGCCCCTGCGGCAGCCTTTTTTTTATTCTCCGGGCACACCCCGCATGCTTGTTTTTCCACCGACAGGGGTGGGCTCTGCGGCCATCTCAGGATGCCTTAATCCGCAGGTGTTACAATGAACCCATGCATTACATGATCACTGCCGTCATACGGCGATGAAAATCCTCTCAAAACTGCGCCGGGATTTCCCCAAAGACTGGCCCACCCGCCTGGCCCTTATTGCCATGCTGGTCCTGGCCGCTGCAGGGGCTGTGTACGGCTTTCGTCTGGCGCGGCGAATGGTGGGATTAACCACCATGGTCACCCTCCCGGGTGACCCGGTCCTGCCGGAAGGGGAGGACCAACCACCCATCGAAGGCCCGGACGGCCTCGAAGGCCCCGCGCCCCAACCGACCATGGCCCCGGAGGTCCAACTGCCCGATCCGGACCCCTGGGATGGCAGAAGCCGGGTGAATGTTCTGATCATGGGTCTGGACCGGCGCGATGATGCCGAGGGGACAGATGCCCCTCGCACAGATACAATGATCCTCCTTTCAATGGACCCCCTCAACAACGCCGCGGCCGTCATTGCCATCCCCCGGGATATGTGGGTGGCCGTCCCGGGATTTGGTTATTACAAGATCAACACCGCCTTTCGCCTGGGGGAGCTCTACAATCTGCCGGGGGGCGGGCCGGGGTTGGCCGCCCGCACCGTTGAGGAATTTCTGGGCGTGCCGGTGCATTTTTATGCCCAGGTTGATTTTCAAGCCTTCGTGGATTTCATTGACCACATCAACGGCATCAAAATCACCGTGGATGAACCCTTCACGGTGGACCGGCGAGGAAAATGGAACACCGTGGTCCTCGAACCGGGCACCTATGTCCTTGACGGCGAATATGCCCTGGCCTATGCCCGCAATCGCAGCACTGCACAGGATGATTTTGATCGTTCCCAACGGCAGATGGAGGTAATCCTGGCTATCCGACAGCGAATCCTCGAGTTTGACCAGCTCCCCCACCTGGTATTGAATGCCCCCAATATCTATGAAGACCTTTCTGCCGGGATCCGCACCAATATGAGCCTGGAACAGGTCATCCAATTGGCCTGGAAAGCCCGGGAAATTCCCCGGGAGAACATCCACATGGCTGTGATCGGTCCGGAATACGTGACCATCGGCGCTTCCCCGGAAGGGCTTTCCATCCTCAAACCCATCCCGGACAAAATTCGTCTGCTGCGGGACGAGGTCCTGGGCGCCGGCGGGGTGGTGAGTCCCATGGCCGAAGGCGACCTCCTTGATCTGGTGGCGGAAGAAAACGCACAAATCCACGTGCTGAACGGCAGCGGGGTCGCCGGCCTGGCCACCCGCACCACCGCCTGGCTGGAAGAGCGGGGCTTCAATGCCCTGGAATCCGGAAATGCCGCGGCCGAGACCACCGTTTCCAAAATCACCATCCAGGGAAGCTGCCCCTATGCCCTGCGCTGGCTGGTGGAGACCTTCGGCATGACCGCCGGGGCCATCCAGCATGACTTCGTCCCCGATGCCGAGGCCGATCTGATCCTCATCCTGGGGAGCGATTGGGCCGCCAACAACCCGATACCTTAAGACACCCCATGCTGTCTTTTTTCGATTCTCTCGAGACCACAGCGCGCCGGCTGAAGCAGGAAACCTACACACTCTATCTGGCCTACCGGAACGCCTCGACACCCTGGTATGCCCGGATCCTGGCTGCCATTGTGGTTGCCTATGCCTTCAGTCCCATTGATCTGGTGCCCGATTTCATTCCCCTCCTGGGTTATCTGGATGACCTGATCTTGGTGCCTCTGGGAATTGCTTTGACCCTGAAGATGATCCCGGAGGAAGTCCTGACAGAGGCCCGTGCTGAAGCGGAAAAATCCTTCCAGGATGGCAAACCCCGGAACTGGGCCGCTGGGGCCATCATCCTGTTGATCTGGATCGGGCTGGCAGCCCTGGGAATCCTCTGGTTTCTTCGGTGGGTTCAGGATTGGCCGGGCGGTTAAACTGTTTTGAAGCCCGGGTCTGGTTATAATCAAAACAGAAATATAACGAGTTTCGATCAGGAAAAAGACATGTTTGAGACACAGCAACAACGGCATTTGATCATGGCGGGAATCCTGCTGGTGGTCCTGGCTGGCGCACTGTGGTTTTCAGCCTGGCGCCAGGCGGGGATGTCCCTGCCCCCCCGGATTGAACACATCCTGCCCCTGGGGGCCTTCGGCTTCGGTCTGTTCGTCCTGGCCTTCTGTCTGACACGGCTCCCCCCGATGTCCCTTGAACGGGCCCTGAAGGTGCTGGCCCTGGTCAACCTGTTGGTGGCCCTGGGCGGCATCCTCAGCCTGCGCCACTATCGGGCCTTCTTCGCCCTCGTGCACCCCGCTCCGGTTGAAGCCTATCGAACGGCATATCTGACAAACTGGCGGCTGTACTTCTACCAGCCGCTCCTGTTTGCGGCCCTGGGCGGGGGTCTGCTGCTATGGGTGACGGGGCTGGTGGCCTGGCGCGGCGGCCTGCCCTGGCTCTCCCCCCGTCGCAACACCGGCGAGTGATTCCACGCCGCCGGGTTCCATCCGGTAAGATTAAAGTGCAGCATCCACATTACCCATTGATCCAATCCCATTGAAGCCCATGCTCCAATGGGATTTCTCAGTACCGGAAAGGAAGCGCACCCATGGTTGAGACAGTTGACAAAGAAAAAATCTTTTTGGAAGCTCCGGACGAAAGCTGGTGGCACTGCCAGACATGCCACAAGGCCTATCAAAAAGATGAAGTGCAGACGCCAGGGGTCTGCCCGCACTGCGACGAGGTGGGATACAATCACCTGATCTGGGACTCTGCAAGGCAGGAGAATCCCCAGTTCCCTCCCACTCCCGTAAGCGGCCAGATCTACGCTCAGACTGTGGTGTAATTTCGGGTTGGCTGGGTTTTCCCGCCCGGAAGCAAGATCCCGAAAGAACCCGCAACAACGCCACCGGCGTGGTACGGACCGGCCGTAGTACCCACAGCACCTGCCTGGTCAGATGGCTGGGATTCGCATCAAGGAAGGCAGCCAGGCTAAACCCAACCTGAATACCTCACATAATCTACCCCCCACAGTCCAGCCCACCGGTATACTCTACTAACATGCTTTCAGACGGGCAAAGGCGGCAAAAAACCTCACACTCCCGCCCAGCCCGGAAGATGGAATGTTCAGAAAAATTTTGAGAATATAATAAATATGTTCAAAGGAGAATTGAAATGAAAACCAAAACTTTGCTGGCCCTGTTAGTGATCGTCCTGACCCTGACCGCCTGCGGCGGCGCCCAAAATGAAATCGTCGGTACTTGGGAAGATGCGGATGGCGTCCTATACATTTTCGAGGAAGATGGCTCCCTGACCCTCGCCGCCGAAGGAATTGAGGTCACCGGCACCTATGAGTTCATTGACAAAGATACGATGGAGGTTGAGCTGGAAACCACCGGCCTGGGAATCACCCTCCTGGATGTGGAAATTTCCGGCGACACCCTGACCCTGAAGGAAAACGGCACCAGCACAGAGCTGACCCGGGTCGAGTGATCACAGCGAACCCCTTCAAAACAGAAAAAACCCCCGGCGGTGAGGTCCGGGGGTTTTTTTCATTGTTATCTTGTGGAAATCCGGGGCTTAGAGCCACCCGCGCAGTTCCATCGCTTTGACAACCCGATTGATGGCCACCATGTAGGCGGCATCCCGCATGAAGACATCCTGTGAACGGGACATCTCATACACCCCTTCAAAGGCCTGGGTCATCTTGTCATCCAGCTTCTCCAGGACTTCCTTCTTAGTCCAGTAGAAGTTCATGTCATTCTGAACGCCCTCAAAATAGGACGTGGTCACGCCGCCGGCATTGCACAGGAAATCCGGGATCACGAAGACATCGTTCTCCTGCAGCACCGCATCCGCTTCCGGTGTGGTGGGCCCATTGGCGCCTTCAGCCACAATCTTGACCCGGTCGTGAATATTTTGCACCGTTTCTGCGTTGATCTGCCCTTCCAGGGCAGCGGGAATGAGCACATCCGCTTCCTTGGTGATCCAGGCGTCGCCGGGTTCGATCTCATAACCGGCCCTGGTGGCCTCATCCTTGTCAATGCTGCCATACTGGTCGGTGATGCTCATCAGGAACACGGGATCAATGCCGTCGTCCTTGCTGACAGTGTAGGCGGTGCGGTCCTCCCGATCCCAATAGCTGACGCAGATCACCTTGCCGCCCAACTGGTTGATGAAGCCGCTGGCAGCGTATTGGGCCACATTGCCGAAGCCCTGAATGGCCGCCACAGCCCGGGTCGAATCAATCTTGAGGCGTTTCATCGCTTCCCGAACCGTATAGGTCACGCCGAATCCAGTGGCCTCTGTGCGCCCCAGGGAACCGCCCCCGCCCACGGGCTTGCCGGTGATCACACCGGGGGTATAGTCGCCCACAATGCGGGAATATTCATCCATCATCCAGCCCATCATCTGGGGGGTGGTGCCGACATCCGGGGCAGGCACATCCTGCCGGGGGCCGACCACGCGCCACAGAGAACGAATAAAGGCCCGGCACAGGCGTTCTTTCTCATCGGTTGAGAGGGTAGCCGGATCCAGGACGATGCCGCCCTTACCGCCGCCCAGGGGGATATCCGCCACAGCACACTTCCAGGTCATCCACATCGCCAAGGCGCGGACGGTATCCACTGTCTCCGCCGGGTGAAAACGCAGGCCGCCCTTGTTGGGGCCGCGGGCGTCATTGTGCTGCACACGATATCCCTGAAATACGCGCATGCTGCCATCATCCATCCGGATGGGAAGGCGCAGGTGAAATTCCCGCATGGGCCAGCGCAGCATTTCTCTGACCTGGTGGTCAAGACCCAACAAATCCGCCACATGGTCGAATTGCTGTTGGGCCATTGCAAATGCATTGGTTGTTTCTGCCATAGTCTCTCCTATTGATCAATTGGTTGTTGGTTGTTTCCGAAAGGCTCCAGAACCATCAAGCCGGGTGCCAGGGGCTCCTTAAATAAATAAGCGGGCACCTCGGTCCAGTGCCCGCACCGTCTTTCTCTCAGTTGTTGCTGAAGGAAGAACATGCCTGCTCCACGGTTGATTTAATCCACTTAACCTTAACCGAGATTCCCCGGAGCGTCAATATGAACGGAGTACAGTGTCAGATATGACATTTGTCCTATCGTGTTGATATCCTTCTAAGATTTCATCAGTACCCTGAAAGGTGATCATCATCCTGATGGGAACTTTTTGCCAATGCGGTGCGTCTATGTTCAGAAAGCACAACATCCTATCAGAATATTTTTGGAGGACCCGAAGAAATGAACAAAAAATTGACCCTACTCAGCCTCAGTTTTGTTTTGCTGACCCTGCTGGCAGCCTGCGGGCCGGCGGCGGCCCCATCCAGCGCCGACGACTACCGTTCAATGAATGTCAACGGCACTGGACAGGTGACCGTTGTGCCGGATATGGCCACCATCAACATTGGCGTCCGGACGGAAGCCGACGGCGTCAATCAGGCCCTGGAGGACAACACGGCCCAGGCCAATGCCATCGCCGAAACCCTTCAGGAGATGGGCGTAGCAGAGAAGGACATCCAGACTGCCAACTTCAATGTGTTTCCCAACGAGCGTTACGATCCGGCCACCGGACAAAGCAGTGGAACCTACTACGTGGTTGAAAACACCGTCAATGTCACCGTGCGCGATTTGACCCTCCTGGGCGATGTCCTCACCGCGGTGGTTAACGCTGGCGCCAACAATATCTACGGCATCAATTTCAACGTTTCCGACAGGGAGGCAGCCATCGAGGAAGCGCGCAAGCTGGCCATCCAGGACGCCCAGGCCAAGGCCCAATCCATTGCCGAAGCCGCCAGGGTGCAATTAGGCGACCTGATGCACATCAGCGTCTACAGCAGCGGCGGACCCATGCCCTATTTTGACGCCAAAGGCGGTATGGGCGAATCCGCTGTGCCCATCGCGGCGGGCACCCTGGTGATCGCCATGGAAGCCAACCTGACCTATCAGATCAAATAGAAGAAAACCATTCTTTCCCCGCTGGCTCCCGGCCCCGGATCCCATCCGGCTCCCCTGCCAGCGGGGAATGTTCTAATCATCCCAAAGAAACCTCAAAGGAGGTAATTCATGAAAAAAACAATCCTATCGCTGCTGGCGATCTCTGCCCTGGCGCTATTTGCCAGCGGTTGCGCCCCGACCCAGGGGGCGGCCGACGGGCAAACCCCGGTGCGAACCTTAAATTCCAGCGGGGTCGGCAGCGTCCAACTCCAACCGGACATGGCGCGGGTCAATGTGGGCGTCCGCTCACAAGCCCAGGACATCCAGGAGGCCCTGGACGAAAACATCGCCCAGGCCGAGGCCATCCGGGATGCCCTGATTGAGATGGGCATCGAAGAAAAAGACATCCAGACCCGCAACTTCAGCGTTTTCCCGGTGCAGGGTCCCAACCCCGTTCCGGAGACGGACACCCGGAGCTTCGCAGTGGAAAACACTGTCTCTGTGGTCGTGCGCGATCTGGATATGCTGGGCGATGTCCTGTCTGGCGTGGTGGATGCCGGGGCCAACACAATTCATGGCGTCCAGTTTGACATCTCCGACCGGGAAGCCGCCATTGAGGAAGCCCGCACAGCGGCCATTCAGGACGCCAAGGCCCAGGCGGAAGCCATCGCCGAAGCGGCCGGCGTGACCCTCGGCGAGATCCGCTCTATCAGCATCAATGAGGGCGGCGGGCCGGGCCCTGTCTATGCAGAAATGGCCATGGTAGCCCCCCAGGCCGACACGGTGCCCATTTCCGGCGGGACGATGACCATCCGGGTCACAGCCAACATGACCTTTGCCATTGAGTGAACGTGCCGGAACTCCACACAGCAAACCCCACGCCAAGACACGGGCGTGGGGTTTTTTCATGGCATACCCATCCAGGGGGCCTTCCAGACTCTCGGATAAGTTCCCTGGAGACAACCATTGGCGTCCTGCCCAAAAACCACTTAAAATGAAAGAAAACAACGAAAGGGCAGATCCTATGAGACAAATCGCTCCCAGCGCCTATGCCAACTCCCCCAGCAACACCTTCCTCAGCCCGTTCACCCTGCGGGTGGACCCGATTGACCGACTGCTTTTAGTGGATTTTTCCAAAAATCCCGATGCCCTCTATCATGGCTTTGAAATCCAGGCCTTTGCCGACGACCAGACCGGCCAGGGTCTCCTGGTGATCGCCGCCCGCCGGGATGGCCGGGCCGATGTGTATCACATGCCGGGCCTGAACATGGACAAGAAGGATTTCAACGTGGTTGGCAAGGGGCTGCACAAGCTGCAGGAATGCCCCTTTGATCGGGCCCAATTTGAGATCCACCCAACCGGGGTGCAAGTGGACGTGAGCTTCCAGGACCTGGAAAACCGCCCCATCCGCCTGAGCATCCGGGAAGAAGGGGGTCTTGCCACCCATCCCTTCAACCTGCTGGCCCCCTTGGGCGCCGGATCAAAACACC
>DAOTUG010000180.1:0-51578 GCA_034437335.1 Anaerolineaceae bacterium | reverse complement strand
GGCGAATGTGCAGATCAACCATCCAGAAGATCAGAGCCCGTTGTAACAGAGCGCCCGGACCGCTGAGGACATAAAACCGCGACCCGGCCAATTTGACCCCCCGATCAAAATCAATGATCCCGAGTTCCGGCCCAAGGTCCCAGTGGGCTTTGGGTTCAAAATCAAATTCGGGAAGGTCCCCTACGGTGCGGAGGACAATATTATCGCTGTCATCCACCCCCACGGGCACTTCCGGATCGGGGATATTGGGAATTTCAGAGAGCAATGCCTGCAGTTCAGATTCCACCTGGCTCAATTGGGTTTCCTCAGCGTCAATCTCATCGCCAAGGGCTCGCATGGCGTCAATTTTCTCCTGACGGGCTTCCTTATCCTTCATGCGACCGATTTCTTTCGAAACGGAATTCCGCCGGGATCGCTTGGTTTCAACCCCCTGGATCAGTTCCCGTCGTTTTTCATCCAGAGCCAGGATGTCATCCACCGGGGCGGGATCCAACTGGCGTTTTTCCATGGCCTCCCGGACCCGTTCCGGTTCTTCCCGGATCAATGTCATATCAAGCATGGTCCTCTTTCCTCCAATCATGGTTTACATGAAATTGATTTTACCTTAAATCAAAGGAAGTACGGCCCGGGAAAAAACCCGATCCTGAAGAGAAGACATACCTCCGGACACTCCCGCCCGAAATACTTCTTCACCCTTCAGCCTGGCAAAGGCGCGGTGGATCCACCCTTCAAATCAGAGAATCAGGGGGTAATTCCAACCTCAGCTTACCAGATCGTGCAGGGTTTGCGCGTTTTCCCAGGCATAGCCGTTCTTGGTGTTGTCAAAATAGAAGTACACATCCAATCCGGAATCCGCCCAACCGGAAACCCGATCCGCCCATCGGCCCAGGCTGTCCAGATCATAGGGGTCATTGTAGGCCCTGCCGGGGCCGTGAAGCCGAATATAATGAAAATCCGCCGTCTGAACGAAGGGAGACTGCCGGCCGTTGAAATCATACAGGCAAGAGGCGATTCCGTTCTCCCTGAGAACCTTCAGAACCCCTTCTGTGAACCAGGATGGGTTTCGGAGTTCAAAGGCAAAACGGCAATCTTCTGGCAGGTTGGCGACAAACTGTGTGAGACGTTCTTCATTGACCACCCAATTTGGGGGCAGTTGAAACAGGATCGGACCGCATTTTTCCCGAAAACCTTCAATCCGCTCAAAAAACTTGGGCAGGGTCTCTTTCGGGGCCATCAGGTTCTTCATGTGGGTGATATAGCGGCTGGCCTTGACCGCAAAGATAAACCCCTCCGGCACAGCTTTGCGCCAATTCTCCACCGTGCGCTTCCTTGGCAGATGATAAAAGGTACTGTTCACCTCAACGGTGGGAAACTGCCGGGCATAATACGCCAGTTGCTCCTTCTTTGCCATATCTGCTGGATAGAATCGTTCAGCAAAGACAGCATACTGCCAACCGGATATACCGATGCGGATCTGGGCCATAGGGTACCTCAAATCAGGGACAACATCACTGCGTTTTCCACTGCCGGGAGCAAGTACTGCCACTGAAAAGCCCCGGTTTGACTGACCAGGATTTTCCCATTCGAAAGAACAGCATACAATTCCCCATCAGCCGCCAAAAACCGCTCCACCATGGCCTCCGGCCATTTTTCAACCAGGTTGTCCATCGCCAAATGCCAGGTTTTACCCCCATCTGTGGATCGCTCAATCCGGCCGCCGCGTCCCACCCCATCCGCAGGACCCATCAGGAGGTGCGAGGCGTCTGCAGGATCCACCCACACCGCGCGGCAGTAGCAATCGTAAAGAAGATTCCAACGGGTCCCGCCATCCACACTGCGATAGAAGCCGCCCCCCGTTGGCGCGTAGATCAAATCGGCGGAGGAAGCGTGGGTGGCAACGGAATGCACATCAGGATGGATCTGGTCAGGTCCAGGGGCCTGTCGGGGCTTGCCAGAGCTGCCAGGAACAAGCTGCCATGTTCCCCCATAATCCGATGAGGAAAGCAATCCCCCAACCTCAACAGCAGCGTAAATACGATTCTGGTGGAAAGCAAACCCCCGCACGCAGCCAGGATTGGGGGAATAGGGCATGAACCAATCATGCTCATCCCGCAACCGAGAAACTTCTGGTGCCTCCTTCCAGGCGGAATCCGCCTCCATCCGGGTGTAGATGTTGGCCGGTTCGGTCCCCACGAAAAAAAACCGCGGGTCCTGGGGATGGATGGCCAACCAGCGTACATGGGGCGTGTGAATACCCTGGGACTCCTTCACCCAGTTGTTACCACCATCCCGGGTGATAAAAATGCCTTCTTCCGTCCCGGCCAGGCCCATCCGATCCCTCATGGTCAGGGAAGTCACCGGTAAGCCTGTGAGGGCATGGCCGGTTTCTTCCCAAAAATCTTCAACCCGACGAAAACGCTTCAAACCAGTTTGGGTGGCAAGGATCAGTGTTTTCTTCATCAACGTCCTTTCCTGTCATGGCGCAACATGTCCACTTAAATTGTACGGGCAATCCCCCTGAAACCGCAATCATCTTCGGTTTGAGCTTGGTTGGCAGACCATGATCAGTGTTGGCTCGCCGTTGGCAAAACAGCCCAACTCCAGCAAGCCCAGTCCAAACCGAAAACAAACCCTTCTCCAGCAGTCACAACACGCGCCCTATCGCCCTCAACCTGTGTCGGAGACATTTTCTTCGATAATTTAATGTAACAATCACAACAACACTATCTGGAAGGAGAAAAAACAGATGTTATTCTTGCTGGATTTTGTGTTTGCATTCATCATCGCTCTCCTGCTCGTTTTGCTCTTCTCCACCCTGTTCCGCGATCGCACACCCTGGGGAAGCTTCTGGCTTTTTCTGTTGATCGTCGTTCTGGTGACCTGGGCCGGCGGCCTCTGGATTGCTCCCTTCGGTCCAACCCTCTTCAATGTGACTTGGCTCCCCTTCCTGCTGATCGGCATCTTTGTTGTGCTCCTCCTGGCGGCCACCGTTCCCGCCCGTCCTCCGACGACTCGGGCCGAGACCATCGAACAGGCCAGGGAGGCTGAAGCTGCCGGATCCGTTTTGGCTGGTGTGACCATCTTCTTCTGGATCGTCCTCGTGATCAGCCTGATCGCCATCATTCTGGCGTATATCCTCTGACAATCCGGAATTTTCCCTTGTTCGACAATTTAATATCCAAGCATTGACAGGCACAGGAAATCCTGTGCCTGTCAACCTGCATGGAGGGTTTGCTATAATAAAACAGAAAGGCCTGACATTCGCCCACACAGGGCCGATGACGTTTCTGATTCAATAAAGACAAGGGACAGCAGCATGCAGCGACGACATTTTCCCTGGCTTCCCATGGCCGGGTTCGCACTTCTTTCCGGGATAGCGGTTTTCCTGTTCGCCTTCACAGCCTGGGAAGCCTGGATGGTCCATCCCGTGGGAGGACTGTCCGGGCTAATCGTGCTTTTCGGCCTTGGGACGGCAATCTTTTTTGAGGGACGGAAATTGCTGGAGTGCCAGATGGAAAAACCGCCCCTTTCCAGACTCCTGTGGGAGTTCTCGGCGGTGTTTGCCGGCGGTCTCCTCGCCTACACCCTCTCCCATGATATTGGATTGGGGGCAGTTGTCGCCGCCAGCCTGGTGGCCATCATCGCCAATCTGGCCTTTCCGAATTTCGCTGTGCCCTTTTATTGCGGCGCATTTGTAGGGATGACATCCAGCAACCTGCTCTACACCCATGCCGAAGTTGCCCTGGCTGCGGGGGTCGCCGCCGGAGCCTATCTGCTGACCCGCAGGACTTTTCAGGGGGTTGGCGGCAAATTGGGTACCATCGCCCTGGCCGGCACCGCTCTCACCGGCATGGGGCTGTCACGCCAGTTTCTACTGGCCCCGGTCCCCAATTGGGAAACAGCGGCGCGCATTATGCTGATCGCCCTGATTGCCACCCCCCTCACCTTCTACTTCAATATTAATCGCCAGCATGGACCGGTGGTCGCCTCAGCGGTGGTGGGTCTAGTTGGGGGCCTGATCCTTCCGGCTCTCTTCCCGGAAACCGGACAAACCCTGGCTGTGGTGATGATCTGCGCCAGCTTCACCGGCATGTCCTCCGGGAACCGCTGTCAGAATTTCTGGCAAATCCTGCTGTCGGGGCTGGCCACCGGCATCATCTTCATCTTCAGCGCGCCCCTTCTGGGCGGCGCCGGGGGAAAACTGGGGACCATCGCCTTCGGTTCTGTTCTGTCGGTCTGCGGTTACACCTGGCTATTCAACAGAAGGCTTTCACCAAATCAGGGTTCGTAAATCACCAGATTGTCAAAATACACGTTCACACCCGCGCCCATTGTGCTGGCCACCACCAAGCCGAGATCATCCCCGGCCATTTCCGGGGCTGGAAGCGTAAGCAGGATCTCCCCATTGACGCCCAGGGAAACTGTCTCTCCAACGCACCCGGCTTCCAGGATATTGGTGGCATCCAGACCGGTCTGAATGGCGGTGAACTCCGCCAGTTCTCCGCCGGGCAGGGGATTGAAAGCGAAGTTCTCCATGGTGCCAATCCCGGCCTGTCCTTCAGAGGTGATTACAAACACGATTGCATTCAGGGTTTCAGGAGTATAGCGGCACATCACCCCAAACAAGGACCCCTCAGGGCCTTCCTTCTGGGTCATTTCGACCTCCAGGACCAGATCCCGCCAGGTTTCATCACGCATCACCCAAAATAGATTATCCTCGACCAGAAGCTGCATTTGATAGACGCCTTCTGCTTCCAGGTAATCAAGAACCCCATCCATTTCCCGATACCGCTCCCACCCGCTGTTCACATCGGAGAAGTCATCCTCCCACAGAATGGAGCGAGGGGTAGCTGTGGGGGTTGGCTCCGGGGTGTCCGTTGGTTCCGGGGTGGCGGTGGGCGGCGCTTCCGTTGGAGCTTGTGTCGGCGGTTCTGTTTCTGGGGGTGTGGTGGGGGCTTCCTCCGTCTCTGCCGGTGCCGGGGGCAGGGTTTCCTGCGGTGTGCAAGCCGCCGCCCCCAGAGCCAGGCTGACCAGCAGGGTCACCATCAAAATTTTCTTCAACATGCTATTGCCTTTCTCCATTAAGTTCGCTCATAATATCAATCTCCTCCATTATATATTAATTCGAAATTAATGTAAAAAGAAATTCAGAATATTTCCGGTTTTAGGAGAAACACGCTATAATAAATGCCATTATGCGACGAGTGACCATCCTGCAAATCCTTGCCCTGAGCCTTCTGCTGGCAGCCTCGCTTCTGCTGCCCGCACCCGCCCAGGCTCAGGCCGGCACCCCGGCCGAATTGATTAACGGCGTCAACGCCTTGCGGCAGAGCCAGGGTCTGGCGCCTTACACCGTGGACAGCTTCCTGATGCAATTTGCCCAGAGCCACAGCGATTATATGGCCTCCCTGGGCTATTGGACGCATACCCGCGCGGACGGCACCACAGCCTTTGACCAGGGCATCAAGGAAAATGTGGCCATGGGGCTGAATATGTCCGTGACCTACTGCATTTATACCGTCTGGGCTGACTGGGTGCACTGGGAGACCATGGTGGGGTTCCCTGAGGGGCAGGTAGGAGCAGGGGTCACCATGAATGGAGACACAGTCTACTACACCCTAAACGTCCGCCCAGCCGCGGCAGAGGTAGTGGAAGAAAACCCGGAATCCGGACAGGAGGAGGGCTCTGCTGCCGGGGGCGTCCCCAAGGCTGCCCAGGACACGCCGGTGCCCATCTCCCCGGTCACCACCAGCACGCCCAACGAAGATGGCATCATTGTGCACATCGTGCAATACGGCGAAACCCTGTGGAGCATTTCCCAGGCCTATGGGGTGCCCATTGACCAGATCCTGCGGAACTCCGGCCTGAGCCCGGCCACAGAGGAAGTGTTTGAAGGACAGCGTCTGCTCATCCAAACCGCCACCGAACCCTCTCCCACGCCATCTCCCTCTGCCACGCCGGACCCGGGAACTCCCACGCCGACACAACCGCGCCCGACCTTCACACCCTTTCCCACTCGGACGCCGGCCCCCACCGGGACGCCCACCGCCCCACTGCCAGCCGTTTATCGTGTTCTGGGGAACGGAAAAAACGTCGGGATCGGACTGATCCTGGTCAGTGGACTGGGACTGATCCTGGTCGTTTATCTGGGTTTTCTTAAAAAGCCTGAATAATGCATTTTTTCGCTTGACAGACTCCCTCATTTCATGATACACTCTCAATGTTGGCAAAGTGCCGCCATTCGGCACCGATTATTAACGAGAATTCTACAAGAAAGGCAGGCAAATTTAATGAGCAACGCATGTTTCGCTTATGAAATGCTCGGAATCAAATCCGTTGGATTCGGAAGCGGTACCGTTCCGTCGCGGAGTGCGCCTGTTCATAATTAGCCTTACCTAAATCAGAGTCAAGGCCACGGGCAAACTCCAAGACCCGTGGCTTTTTTCTTTTCCTGAACGTTTTCTGATACCAGAAGGCCTTCACAAAACCACGGGTCCCCCAGGTGCCCGTGGTTTTTTCTTCCCGCCATGGGCCACAGCCAGCAAACAGCAGCACAGGAAAGAGAAGCGCCATGTACAACCTGACCCTAACCATCTGGAATATGCCTGACAAGGGCGACCAGGCCAAGGACAAACCGGCCAAAAAGGAACCGGAGCAGCTCACCAGCAAAGCTCCCTCCCAGGGCCTGACCGCCGCCCCACCCGACCTCTAACGCCCCTCGATACCGGTCAATCCCCGTTGGGATTGGTCAGACAGGAGGAAGACCATGTACCGCTTCAGCATTATTGACGATGCAATCATGGAAGAGCAAGCTGACCAGCAGGATCCGCAAGAAGAAGAATCGGAAGCAGAACCGTCAAACCCTCCAGGAAATTTTCTGCAAAAATCCGCTTTTTTTCTTCACCAGGTTGTAAACCAGAGAAACGCCATCCGTATCTTTATCAGCAAAAACTGATCCAAGGATGGAAGACATGAAAAATGGAGAACAAACAATGACCAACACAATGACAAAGATTCGCATGCGCCCCTTCTGCCTGGAAGACGCTGAAGCCGCCAGGAACCTCTTCAACGCCTATTCCCGTCACATTCACGGCCGGGATGCCTATAACCTGGCAGACCTGCTCAACGAATGGACCAGCCCGGGCCACGACATCGAGAACGTAATCCGCGTGGTGGAAAACGGCCGGGGTGAGATCATTGGTTATATTGAGGTTTGGGATGTGACCGACCCCCATGTCGTGAAATACTTGTGGGGCGTGATCCATCCGGATGCCTGGGAAGACGCGCATTACCAACACATGCTCCTCTGGGCAGAATCCTGTGCCCGCAGCCGAATCGCCCTGGCGCCTAAAGAAGCCCGGATTGTGATGTCAATGGGAGTTCCCCACACGGATTCCAGGCGAAAAAGAGCCCTGGAGTCCTACGGGTTCGACCTGGTGCGCCACTTTTTCCGCATGGAGATCGCCCTGAACGGCGCTTCACAGGACGTGATCCTGCCCAGAGATCTGCGAATCGAAACGATTGATTTGGATCGGGAGTTCCGGAACGCCGTCATCGCCATGGATGACGCCTTTTCAGACCACTGGGGCCATGTACCACAACCGATTGACCAATTGCTGGAACAATGGGAGCACAATGTCGTCAAAAACCAGAATTTTGACCCCGCCCTGTGGTTCCTGGCAAAGGATGGAGATCGGATCGCCGGCGCATGCCGTTGCAGCGCAAAAATGGTTGAGGACCCCCAGTTGGGGTGGGTCAATCAATTGTGTGTAGGCAGGCCGTGGCGGCGTCAGGGCCTGGGAACAGCGCTCCTGAAAACCGCCTTCAACGCCTTCCAGCAGCGCGGCAAAGCCCGCGTGGGGCTGGGGGTGGATGCCAACAGCCTGACCCATGCCACCCGCTTGTACGAAAAAGCGGGGATGCACATCACCCGGCAATATGATACCTATGACGTTGAGCTGCGTCCCGGTGTGGACTTGACAAAGAAATGATCCTTACGACAGGGATTGAGCCCCTGGCCCGAACACCCAGGTTCAGTCCCTGACCCTTATTTAAGAAAGAAACTATGGAAACTATAAATGAAATGGAAAAAAGCACCGGCAAGGCGCGAATCCTTTCAAATACCCTGATCGTCTTCATGATCGCCATGGTCTTCGCCAACATTGCGGCGGAAATGTATATGACCATGCTGCCCCTCTACCTGAAATTCCTGGGAGCGGATGTGATCCAGGTGGGACTCTTTTTCACCATCTCCCAGATCATACCCCTTGTGCTGCAGGTTCTGGGCGGCTGGGTTTCGGACACCATCGGCCGGCTTAAGAGCGTGGCCATTGGCAGTCTGATCGGCCTGGGGGCTTTCATCAGCCCCATCTTTGCCCCCACCTGGCAGTGGCTCTACCTCTCCGAGGGCCTCAACGCGCTGACCCGCTCTCTGATCGGCCCCAGCTTTGGCGCCTTCATCGCTGAGGAAACGGAAGAGGAACACCGCGGCAAAGTCTATGGCATCACGGACACCATCTACACGGTGGTGACTGTCATCGGTCCACCCCTGGCAGGCTGGCTGGCGGACACCTATGGTTTCCGGATCATGCTGGCGGTTGCTGCAGGCATTTACATCTGCGCCACCACCATCCGACTCTTTCTTGCCAAAATAGCCGGCAGGAAACATAACATAGGGTCAGGTGAAAAATTATCTTTTCAGTCCCTCAAGACAAACTTCAAAACCATCCTGGGCCTGGCCCTGGCTGGCGGACTGCTGACCTGGCTGCTCCTGACCGATGGGGTTCGGGACATCGCCTTCGCCATGTCCTTCCGGTTGATGCCCCTCTATCTGGAGGAAGTTGGCGGGATGAGTCTTCAGCAAATTGGCTGGCTGGCATCCTTCTTCGGGATCGCATCCATGCTGACCACCATTCCCGCTGGTTGGTTCTCCGACAAAGTCGGCGAACGGGTTGCCATTGCGCTGGGCTTCCTGCTGGAATTTGCAGCCATGCTGCTGCTGCTCAAGGTGGATGGATTTGTGGGGTTTGCCAGCGTGTGGGCCCTCTTCGGAGTGGCTGTGGGACTTCTCTCCCCGGCCTACCAATCCCTCCTGAGCAAGGTTCTCCCGGAAAGACTGCGGGGAACGGGCTTTGGGCTCATCCATGCCAGCCTGGGCATCTTCTCCCTGCCTGCCCCGGCCATCGGCTCCTTCTTGTGGAAGACGATCAACCCCCAGGCTCCTTTCTATATCACAGCCATCATCGCTTTGCTGACCGTTGTTCCTGCTTGGCTCAAATTCAAACTGGATAAACGGGATTTGGAACGGGCTGCAGAGGCCAATGGACACCATCACACACCGTAGAATGGCTGCAGGGAATGGGTGAGGCGGTGGCTTTCCGCGAGGCTCGGGCTGGCTGGATTTGTTCCCGAAAACATGGCAAGTGAGGTTTGCCCAGGCCGGCCAGAGCGCTCTCCGGATTTCCACTGCGGGGGTGGACATCACCCACCCTGCAGAGTTCAAAACTGTCGTATTGCAACAAGTTAGAAGAAACCAAACAACAGAACAGGAGAAAATCATCATGCAAGCAGAAAGAATCCACCTGACAGATGCCCCCCAGATTACGGGGTTAGCATTCCGCACCTTCCGGGGAGAAGTGGACTTCCCCCACATGGTGGAGATCATTGAGGCAGAAACCCTGGCAGACGGTGACGAACGCGCTGTGACCCTGGAGGATATCAAGAACGA
The DNA here is from genome assembly GCA_034437335.1 of Anaerolineaceae bacterium. Taxonomy (GTDB): domain Bacteria; phylum Chloroflexota; class Anaerolineae; order Anaerolineales; family Anaerolineaceae; genus Brevifilum. The sequence goes on along the minus strand of DAOTUG010000180.1, from coordinate 41,851 downwards.
CTATGCCCACCTGACCAACTCGGACCCCAGGACGGACATGCTCTTCGCTGAGATTGAAGGACAACCCATCGCCTATTCCCGGGTTGAATGGTTTCAGGAGGATGATCCCAATGATAGGATCTACACCTTTTTTGTGAACATCAACCCGTCGTGGCGGGAAAAAGGAATTGAACCAGCCATGATTCGCTGGTGTGAAAACCGCCTGCGGGAGATCGCCTCCGAACATCCGATGGACGGACGGAGGTTTTTCCAATCCTACAGCGCAGACTATAAACCCTTCATGAACGCCATCCTGGAAACAGCGGGCTACTCCCCCGCCCGATATTTCATCCAGATGACCCGGTCCTTGGAGAATATCCCGGAGATCTACCTTCCGGTAGGGATTGACGTCCGCCCCGTTGAAGAAAAGGACATCCGCAAGATCTGGGATGCCATGGTGGAGGCCTTTCGGGATCACTGGGGATTTTCGGAGCCAAAGGAAGAGGATTATGCCCGGTACAGGGAATCCAAATACTTTCAGCCGGAGCTCTGGCAAGTGGCCTGGGAAGGGGATACGGTGGTCAGCAGCGTGTTGAATTATGTTGATCACGCACAAAATGAGAAATTCAACCGCAAACGGGGTTGGACCGAGGAGATCAGCACCCGCCGGCCCTGGCGCCGCCGGGGAATCGCCCGGGCCCTCATCGCTCGCAGCATGCGCATGCACAGAACCAATGGCATGACGGAAGTGGCTCTGGGGGTGGACACCAACAATCCCAACGGCGCGCTGAAGCTTTACCAGGATCTGGGATATGCGAAGGTCCGCACCTGGATCACCTATCGAAAGGCCCTGTGAATCGGGAAAACGGCCTCCAGAACCATCAGCAAAAAAAGGCGTCCGGGATTCTGGACGCCTTTTTCCTGTGATTATCTGCCCCCAGGCATGGTAAAATCAAACCCGCATTCTCAGGAAGGACCCACGAAAGGCACATGCTTCGCGAATTAAACCAAAACTCAAAACGTTTTCTCCTCTCCACATTGCTGTTCGGATTCTATTTCAGCGTCTGGGAGCTGTTCTTCAACCTGTACATCCTCTCCCTCGGCTTTAACAAAGACATGCTCGGGTTGATCAGAGCATCCACGCCCCTGGCTGCCCTGATCCTGGGGCTGCCCCTGGGACTGCTTTCCGACCGGATTGGACGCCGGACCAGCATGGTGATCGGCCTTGTGGTTGGTTTTGCGGCCATGCTGGCGCAGATACGCCTTCTGAACCCGATTCTGATCTTCTTGTTTGGATTGATCCAGGGCGCTGCCGTTATGCTCTACCGGGTAGCGCAGCCGCCTTTCATCATGGCGGCGGTTGAAGAAAAAAATCAGGCCGTGGTGTTCAGCCTGAATTTTGGCCTCCTGACCATGGCCGGCATGATTGGAAACCTGGTTGCTGGACAGGTCCCGGGGTTGCTGGAGACCTGGTTGGGGATTCCCCAAGGCACAGCAGAATCCTATCAGTGGGTGATCACCGCAGGAATCTTAATTGCTGCCACCAGCTTGATTCCCGTCTTCCTTCTCAAGGAACCGGCGGGAGAAAAATCACAGAATAAGAGCCGGATTCCCTTCAACACCATGGTACGAAAGATCAGCGCCCGTCCCCTGGTGCGCCAGTTAATGTTGATCAATCTGATCATCGGATTTGGCGCTGCGCTGCTGATCCCCTATCTGAATGTGTTTCTGCGGGAGAAATTCGCCATTGATGATACGCTCCTGGGGCTGATATTCAGCCTGTCCTCCCTGCTTGTTTTTTTGGGGTCCATCATCACTCCCTGGCTGGTCAAGCGCACCCGCAGTCGCATCATTCCCACCGTCGTGACCCAGGGCGCCAGTGTGGTTTTCCTTTTCATCCTGGGTTTTTCCCCATTACTCTGGCTGGCTGGAGTCAGCCTTTTGCTGCGCACGGTCTTAATGCAAATGTCATCGCCCCTGGTGGAAAATTTTGCCATGATGGAAAGCCCCCCTGAGGAACAGGGGGCCATCTCCGGCGTGCGCGGTATGGGCTGGCAGATGGGACAAACCGTTGGAATCTTTATCTCAGGCCTGGTCCAGTCACGCTTCGGCTTTGGGCCGCTGTTTATCACCACCGGTTTGCTGTATTCCCTGGCCATTTTTCTGACCTGGACCTACTTCCGTCCCATGGAAAGGCAGGATTCCGATGCCGTCAGGATCTGATCCCCCGCTCCGACTGGGCGTTTTGGGGGACACCCATATTCCTGACCGCATCAAGAGACTTCCTCCTGCCTTACTTTCCCAACTGCGGGAGGCCAGGGTGGACCGCATCCTTCACACCGGCGATGTTTCCAGCGTGCGCGTGATTGAAACCCTCAGGGACATCGCTCCGGTTTCCGTTGTCCAGGGCAATCGGGACTGGTTTTTCCAATTGAAGGTCCCCACATCCCTGACCCTGGAAATCCATGGCCTTCGATTGATTTTGACTCACGGGCATCTCTCCATGCATCATTACCTGCTGGACAAATTCGCGGCTCTGATCGTGGGCTACCGCTTCGAACGCTACCAGCGCGCCCTGTCCAGGGCCTTTCCCGAGGCCGATATGATCCTCTTCGGCCATACCCACCGGCAGGTGGCCCGCCGGGTGGGGGAACAGTTCTTTTTCAATCCCGGGGCAGTCTACCCCTGCAGGGAAAACAACTTCACCCCCGAATTCGGCCTCGTCACCATCCGGCCAAACGGAGCAATTCAAACCCGCTTCTGCCAGATAAAATGAACCCAGCCCCGGGCGCAATGCCCCAGCCGGTAGGAAAAGCCATCTCTTTGTTCCAATCCCGCCTCACTCGATCAGTTCAATCCCCCACGACTCCACCCGAAAATCTCCCATGATCAGAGAGTCCAGATAATAGCGCAGATAGGACGTAAAGGAAGAAAAACCAAAGGAGTAAGGTCCCTGGCCGTCCTGGATCTCCATTTGCAGCATCTGATATTTCTTGCCCCTGGGTCCGGGGTCCAGATCAATGCACTTCAGGTTCCCGCAACTGTCTTCACTCACGGGAACCCAAGCTCTGGACCACCAGACCTGTTTGATGCGCCCATCTGCCCAGTTCCCGAAGCCCTGGTCCAGGTGCCACTGGATCCGTCCATCGGCAAAGGCCCCCTCATCCAGTAGCTGGCCCATACTCTCCCAGATGCAAATTATCTGAGGAAGGCTCAAACACGCAAAATTTCCCATAAAATTGTGCCGGATGGTATTTTCCAAAAGAAATGTGCGATAATCCTCCGGAAGATCCTCTCCAAGCTGCGCCTCAAAGGCCGCCAGATCCTGGTGGGAGGCCGGTTGGAGGCGAAAACCTTCCTCCAGCATCACCGGGGCGTCATGGGAGTAGATCACATTCTTGAGATCATCCAACATCTGGACAACCTCTTGAGAGGTCATCAGCTCAATTCTCCACGCGGGCCTTGACATTCTGGGTCCTGAGAGCCTCAGCCCAGCGTTTGCCAGAATAGACACTGAAACGATGGGTTGCGCCGGACCGGATGTCAACCGTCATCTGGTGCCTTTCAATAAAGCCCAGGTTCTTGATGTGCACTTTCTTGAGGTCCTTCAGGTCATAGGAAAACGCATCTTTTTCTTTAGAAAAGATATAGGTCTTGAAATACAGGTGCTGATCCGTGAGGATCAGAATGCCATTCAGGGCCCGTTCCGCACCCTCGGGCAGCAAACTGGTCATTTCCATCAATTGCCGGCGTTCATCTTTTTGAACAGGCACCCGGGTGGTCATTAATACGATCACATTGACCAGAATCCAGAAGAACCATACGGCGAAGAAAAGCAGCAGACCCAGGAGCACGCTGAAGAGCGTGCTCTCCTCACGGCCATAAATGAACACATTGGCAACCGCCAGAACGATGGAAAGCAAAAAAATCCGAATGTCAAATAAAACAAGCTTAAACAAACTATTCTCCTTCATTAATCCTTGGCAATAACAATCATTTTATCACGCTTACCAAAGGTCACCCCTTTATCCTTGGTGGGATTCAGCACCACACCGTAGGACTGAGCGGAATTGTTTCGGTGGGCAAACAGACGATACCCCAGGGCCACTTCTCCCTTGCGCCGGGCAGATTCGATCACAGTATGAAAGTTCACCGGAGTATCCAGGGCCACATAGCGTGCGGCCGGCTTGAGGTAGATTTCACTGCCCTCGGGATCAAAAAGATCGCTGAAGACGGCGTTGAGGGCTTTGGATTCGGCAATTTGCGCAAACATCAGGCTGATCAACTTATCGCTGACAATGAAATCATCCGCTCGGGTCACCTCAGCCAGGTTCCGGTTGCGAATATCAAGCATCTCGCTGGTGATGGAAAAATGATAATCGGAACCCTTGGTGGCGATGTCCCGCAGGTGCAAGAGAGTGATCAGGGTCCGAGAATCGGCTGCCTGGGCCGAAAGGTGATCCGAATAGCAAAGAAGCACCACATGGTTCACCTGAGCAAGATGGAGGCTGTTCAAAAGGGTCCGGTCGGCTGTATCCCCATGCTGAACAGCCACTTTCATGTTGTTCAATTTCCCCGGAGTCCAGCCCGTATCGGTTCCCACCAGGCCCTGGTCATAAACAATCCGCAGCAGGGAACCGGCGGGGACATAATTGTCCAGCTCCCGCAGAATCAGGGGCGCCCGCCAGTTCCACCCCAAAAGCAGGGTGTTTTCCGGTCTGGCTGCAGCAGGGGGGAAATCACAGATCAAATCTGGTTCTACCGGGAATTCATCCCCATCCCGAAGGAAAATTCGATCATCATCCTCCGCCAACAGGAAAAGACGGTCTCCTTCTTTAATAAGGGTGCTCATGGGCGGGTTTAGAACTGGACTGCCGCCTTCGGGCCAGATGCCCATCACCGCGTTGCGATCAAAGCGATTGAGGACCTCACCAAAAGTAGCCCCATTCAGAGCCGGATTTACATAAAAATAGATCTCATCCCCGGAGAAATCCAGCAGATCCGTATATACTACAGATAAACCGGATTGCCGGCAGGTTTGAGCCACAACCCGGGCAATGATCTCCCCGGTGAGCAGCCATTCCACCTCGCCATCCCCCACCACCCGGGCTGCCTCCAGATTCTTCGGATCCCGCAGCTCAGCGACGATGTGGTAGGGCGTCGTCTTGCGGTGGGGATTCTTGGTGATGGCCAGACAGGTTTTGATCACCTCAGAATCCGGGTCATCACTGTCAGGCGCCAGGACAATGACAGCCTTGGCCGAATTGAGACTCAGGATGTCCAGAGCGCGCATCTCAATCGGGTTTCCCGTCCGAACCACAATCCGGGTGGTGCCTGTCTCCGGGACCTTTTCACGGAGTTCATCTTCCATAGCCAGTTTATCAGCAGTCCCCATAATGACAATGCAGGAATCGGGCAGGTTGACATTGGCGTTGACCAATTCTTCAACGATGGTGAAGACCTGTTCATTCCAACCCAAAATCACCGTATGACCCGCTTCGATCACCCGGGAACGCCCCCGCTGCAGGGCGACAAGACGCTGCTCAATGCCGCTGCTGATGAGACCAATCAGGGTGCTGATCACAAAAATGCCGCCAATGGTGACCAGGAGCATCACAATCCGATAGCCCCAGCCAAAGTCGCCCCCCATAGTCCCCGGATCCAGGGTGCGCATCATGCTCTGCCAGAAGGCTTCCAAAAAAGTTGGAACCGTTTCACCCTCCGGTGCAATCCCCAGAACGACAATAAGGACGGCTGCTGCAAAGACAATCAGCAGAGACAGGGCGCCTAACCACAGGATCAGGACGCCCGTTCCCCTTGAAAACATATTGTCAACTTTGTAATGAAGTTTCTCAATCCAGCGGTAATCCGATTTCATCCAAACGCTCCTCTTCTCACAATGATGTCTGATTCTATCACAGCCGGATGAGAACCGTCATGCCTGCTGGGATCCCGGGCAAAAGACTCAGAAAGAACACCCCCAGGCAATCCCCAATGCTGCCAGAAAGAACAATACAAGATACAAACACCAAATCAAGTCCCACAATTCAACCGGGGAATTGCCCATATCAAAGCCATCCAAACCAGGAAGCCCTTTCTCAATGCACCCATCCCATCTCCTGTTGCGAGATCTGAAGATCTGCGACGAACAGGTCCTGCACCGGCTGCGAACAGAGCCGTGGATGTCCCCACATCTGGACGATCCCAAATCAAGACGGGTTGAGGAAACCCGGACGTTGCTGCTGAGGGAAAACGGCACATTTTCCCCATCAACCCGGGGAGTTCTTCACCCTGGCCATCATGGAAAAAATCCAGCGGCGCGGTTGTGGGATGGGTCAGAATCGGAAAGACCAGGGAAAAAGCTCCTGGAGTGGTTGATTTTGCCTTCACCCTGCTGGCCCGTGTGCGCGGCAGGGAGATCGCTGGCGAGACCTTTTTGGCTGTCATCTGTCATCGGCCTCGTGTTCAACGCCTTGGGGCCAGAAGGGCGCTTGACAAATGCGAAATGGACAACCAGGCTTCAGGCAATGTCATGGATAAGGCCGGGTTGACACGCACCCCCAGCCATGGGAAAACAAACTGCGTCAACAAAACCCTGGAGGGTTGGCAGTCAGAGCAACACAGTGTATCAGGCCCCCGCCTTACGCACTAACATCCAGCGGGGGCCCATCTCAGGGGAGCAAAGCTGTATTTCATTCACCAATCCGCGTTTTTTATCCAATTAATCCAATGGGCCAAAACGTCCACCACCCCATGCAACGCGGCCCGTCTACTTGAGGACCAGGGGCAGAAAGCCAAATGCACTTTTGCCCCTTAAGAAGATATCCTGTTCGCCGTTTGTGTCTCCAGAGACCAGATTGTCTGCAGCCGACGCAAAGGCCACAAAAACGCCGTTCGATGAGATGCAGGAGCTCAGGGAAGGCCCATTGGCCTCTGTGCCATCTGATGCAATGGACACCCGTTCTGTCGTGCTGGTCTGCAGGTCGCGGACAAAGGTATCCGCCACGCCGTTTGAATCGCCGGCCACCAGATTGGCAGCCTCAGAAACAAAGGTTACAAAGGCCCCATTGCCAGAAATAACAGCATTGCTGGAGCCATTATTGGCCTGCAAACCGGCATAAGGCGCGGAAATCAGGATTGTGGATTCGGTTTGCCAATCGCGCAAGAACACGTCCTTGTGCCCATTTATATCCGTCCACAGAAAATTGTTCGCCTCGGATTCAAAAACCACATACTGTCCATCTGCGGATATCGTGGCATTGGAAGAGGGGCCGTCGCCCTGAAAAGGTCCGACACCGGACATGGAAATCCGGATGGTGGATCCTCCTTGCATATCGTGCAAAAAACATCCAGAACGCCGTTGGTATCATTGGAGACCAGATTGGTTGCGTAGGACGTAAAAACAACATATCGGCCGTCTCCAGCGATGAAGGGGTCCCGGGAGAAATAGTTGCCCTGAACGCTGCTGGAATTTACCGATACCCGAATCGTGGTGTCATTTACCCTATCATGCACAAAGACATCGTCCCATCCATTGGTGTCATTGGCCACCAGGTTGGGTGAAGCGGAGTCAAAGGCCACATAGCGACCATCGTCAGTTATCGTGGGGTTGTTTGGGCCAACAGTCGGCTGACTGCCGTCCGCCCCATTAGAGGCAAATTCCATCACCCCCGTTTGACGATCATAAACAAAAATATCATAATTCAGGTTGGTGTCCCCAGCAACCAGATTTCTTGCGCCAGATCGAAAGACGATATAGCGACCATCCGGCGTGATGGAGGGTTTTTCCGACATGCCATTGCCGATGGTCCCGTCAGGAGCCACAGAAATGCAGGTGGTGGTGCCTGTCAACCGGTCATGGAGGAAGATATCGCTTTCCTCATTTGTGTCCTCCGCAACGAGATTGCTGGCTTCGGAGGCAAAGACGACATACCTTCCATCACTGGTGACCCCTGCCTGATCGGAAAGCCCATTGGCCTGGGTGCCGGATGAAGCCACCGACACCCGAATGGTAGGGTCTGTGTTCAGACCCTGTGCTGTCCGGTTGATTGCCAATACCAGTAACCCCATTATCAGGAAAGCCATTAACTTTTGATGTGGTTTCACTCTCTTTTCTTCCTTTCTCTCCCTCCCACTGAGTTGGAGCATAAGGGATGTACTGTAGCGTGCATATAATAGATTGTTGCGCTTTAAAAAATGCTATCCGCGAGACAGAGACTGCGGTTCGTTTCCGATCCTCTCTGGAAGGGTGGCCTCCCGCAGAATAAGCAAGCGGGAGGCCAGTCACAGGGGAGAGATTCCGGTTATTTCAAGAGCAAAGGGAGATTCAGCATCGTCCAGCGATCCTTAACAAAAACATCGGAATAGTCGTTGGTATCCGCCGGAACGAAATTGGAGGCAGAGGATACAAAGGCCACATAACGCCCATCATCTGAGACATCCGGAGACGATGCGCCACCGTTGCCCTGAGTCCCATCTGGCAAAACAGAAACCAATTTCAAAGTGCCGGCTGCCATGTCAAACAGATACAAATCAGCATCAGCTTCTTCACCGCTTGTTGCATCCTCCGGGATCAGCGCATCATAACACACAAAAACCACAAACTGTCCATCGGACGAGATAGCCGGACTGTAGGTGCCATTAGGGGCCTGGTCAACGCCCGCGGCTTCTGTGATGCGCTCAATAGTTCCCGCCTGAAGGTCGCAGATGAAAATGTCATCATTCCCGTTTGTGTCACCGGAGACCAGATTGGTCGCCTCAGACACAAAAACCAGATATCGCCCATCATCGGAAATCCTGGCATTTTTCGAGTCTCCATTGGCCTGGAGCCCAAATGGATCCAGCGAGAAAATCTTGGTCGTTTCTTCCTGACGGTCACGCACAAAAATATCATCAGCGCCGTTTGCGTCTCCGCTCACCAGGTTTGAGGCTGGACCGTGCATGGCCACATAGCGGCCATCGCCAGAGATCGAGTCCATATACATGTTTCTGGTGGCCTGCGCCCCGGTGGTGCTGACAGAAACCCGTTCTGTGGTGCCGGTCTGCCGGTCATGAACAAAGGCGTCACACCAGCCATTTGTATCGTCATCCACCAAGTTGCTGGCCCAGGAAGAAAAACCAACATACCGACCATCATAGGAGATCGCAGGGCCATAGGATTCCCGATTGGACTGGCTGTCATCAGAAGCGACAGAAACACGTTCCGTTGTACCGCTCTGGCGGTCATGCACAAAAACATCCCACTTATTATTCGTGTCATCGGGCACCAGGTTATCTGCATTACTATAAAAGGCCACATAGCGACCATCTCCCGAGATAACCGGTTCGTAGCAGTCGGAATTAGCCTGCGTGCTGTCCGACGCTTTGGATACCAGTTCCGTTGTTCCGGTGAGTCGGTCATGGACAAAAATATGTTTCTCGCCATTCGTACCGCCTGGCACAAGATTGCTGGCCGAAGAGGAAAAAACCACAAACCGGCCATCAGATGAGATCGCAGGCATACTGGAATAATAATCGGCCTCTGTACCGTCTGAGGCAACGGACACCCTTTGGATCGGCCCGCCGGACAGGGCGCTGGCGGATTGAACCGATCCCACCAGCAACAACAGGGCGAGTAACACTGCGTTCCACTTCACTTTGTTCCTTAACATCAACCTATTTCCTTTCAGCTAAGTAAATTGTTTCCGGTGCTGTATTGCGGGGGGAGATTTCTCCACGCCAGTGAATGCAATCAAGGCAATCCAATCTTGTTATCTAAATATATAACAATATATTTATATATTATTACACATATATAACTACTATCCCATAATACCTTAATATCGAGAATTTGGCAATACCCCACTGAAAATTAACCCCAAGCAGAAAAAATCCCGGGTCAAGGCTGACAATCTACATTACAATAAACCAAAAGGAAGTACAGTCAGACAGATTTGCATCATCCATCACCACAGGAAAGGACCCTGGTGAACGACACCATCACCTCCTCCAGCAACAGCAAGATCAAATGGGTGCGCAGCCTGCAGGGACGCAGCCGAAACCGCAAGGCGGAGGGAGCCTTCGTGGCCGAAGGCGTCCGGCTTCTGGAAGAAGCCGCCCAACAGAATTGGCCCGCTGACCTCGTCCTCTATGATGAGACCCTCTCCGAACGGGGCTGGCGCGTCCTGGAAAAACTGTCCGAGCAGGAGGGTCTGGAGCGAGCGAAAATCGCTCCGGACCTCATGGCGGAAATCAGCGATACAGAAACCCCCCAGGGAATTCTGGCCGTGTTGCAGCGCGGCGCGCTGCCCCTGCCAGAAAACCCTGACTTCGTCATCCTGGCTGACGGCATCCGGGACCCGGGTAACCTGGGCACCCTGCTGCGCACCGCTGAGGCTGCCGGCGCTGATGGTCTCCTGCTTGCCCCAGGGACCGTAGATGCCTATTCACCCAAAGTTGTCCGGGCCGGTATGGGAGCCCATTTTCACCTGCCCATCCACCACCAGCACTGGGAGGCCATTCAATATGCTCTTCGGGGATTGACAATATTTGTAGCCGATACCGAAGGCGCATTGAGTCTGTGGGAGGTCAATTTCCGCCAACCCTGCGCCCTTCTGATTGGCGGCGAGGCCTTTGGCGCCAGCCCCCAAGGCCGCAGCCTGGCTGACCAGGCTGTGCGAATTCCCATGCCTGGCCGAGTAGAATCCCTCAACGCCGCTATTGCAGCGGGTATACTGATTGCCGAGGTTCTTCGACAAAGATACATGAAGGAATAATTATGCGCATTCGATCCATCACCTATTTCATGCACCCCCGTTGGCCCCTCAATCAATTGGCCCTGCAAAAAGCCGGTATTTTCATCCGCCATGCCAGGGAAGCCCTTGAAGCTGGGGGGTACCCGGTCCAGACTGTGCGGCTGGCAACGCCGCCCTTTGCCGCCTTCCTTGACCCGGAGAACTACAGTCGGGCAACAACCCAGATAGAAGTTTTGGCCCATAGTGAAGGATTTGAGTACGTCTCCCTGGGACCAGCCCTGACAGACAGGCCCAGCAGCTACAACGCCATCCCGGAAATGCTGGCCAATTCCGGCAATCTCTTCTTCAGCGGTCACCTCACCACCCCGGCAGGCGAAATCAGCCTTCCCGCCCTTCGGGCCTGTGCAGAAATTATCCATCGGGCAGCCCCTCTGGAACCCAATGGTTTTGCGAACCTGCGGTTTGCGGCCCTGGCCAATCTCAAGCCTTGGGCCCCCTTCTTCCCCGCAGCCTACCACCAGGGAAAAGATCCCGCCTTTGCCCTCGCCCTGGAGGCAGCCGATGTGGCTGTCAACGCCTTTGCGGACGCAGAAAGCCTTTCCCAGGCCCGATCCAATCTGATTGAACAGATGCAAACCCATGCCCGGGCCCTGGAAACCCTGGCGCAGAACCTTGCCAACACCTACAATTTGCCCTTCAAGGGCCTTGACTTCACCCCAGCGCCCTTCCCTAGGGATCAGATCTCCCTGGGATACGCCTTGGAGTCCTTGGGAATCCCGTCCCTGGGATCCTTCGGCAGCCTGGCTGCGGCCGCCTTTCTCACAGACACCCTGGACCGGGCGCAATTCACGCGCACAGGATTCAATGGACTGATGCTGCCGCTCCTGGAGGACTCCATCCTGGCCAAACGCGGCGCTGAGGGAACTCTGACCATTAAAGACCTGCTGCTCTACTCAGCCGTTTGCGGCACCGGCCTGGATACGATCCCCCTGCCGGGGGACACCTCCGTCGCCCAAATCCAGGCCGTACTCCTGGATCTGGCTGCCCTGGCGCTGCGCCTGGATAAGCCCCTCACTGCCCGGCTGATGCCCATTCCCGGCAAAAAAGCTGGTGACAGCACAGGCTTCGATTTTGAGTTTTTTGCCAACAGTAAGGTCCTGGCACTGCCGGACCAGTCCCTTCAAGGCCCCTTCGATGGGGAAGAGAACGTCTCCATCAATCCCCGCTGGCCCAGGCCTTAAAAAAGAGAATCCCCCTGGTTGTGTAACCAGGGGGATGTGTGTTTTTTATCCAACCTCATTCTCCGGCACCCGCCAATAGGCTGAACCATCCCGTTCCCGGTTCAATAAACCCACGGAAATCAGATCACGACGCAGGCCTGAAATATCCGCATGATGCGCACCCAGAATTTGGTTGACCTCTTTCTCGGTGTAGGTCCGGTCGGTCGCAAACTGCTCAATAAGATAGTTCAGGATCACCCGCAATTTGCGACGATTGGTGGGAAGTTGGCGGATGGTGCCATCCTCATTGAGATAATCCTTGAGCACCTTACGATCGTAGGCTTTGCGATCCAGGTCCCTGGCAACATCCGGAAGGGTGTCCTCGGCCAGAAGTTCCCGCGCCATGCTTTCCAAACGGCCTGTTTGCAGCCGGTAAATATTACAGTAACCATCAGCCCGGGCGGCCACGAGTCCGATGTCAGCCAGTTTGGCCAGATGGTGGGATACGGTGGACGCACTCACATCCAGCATGGCGGCCAGTTCCTCCACGCTGGCTTCCTGTTGGGCCAGAGCGCCAATCAGTTTCAAGCGGTTTGCATCTGCCAGGGCCTTAAAAAAAGACAGCAATACATCAAAGCGATCTTCCATTCTCATCTCCATTTCTTTATTTCGATTATCATCAATTTAAATTTATCATTATCATAAGTTAATGTCAAGGGGTCCAATCCCAACCAATGAAAAAAGACGCCCGTGAAAAATGGCGTCTCTTTTTTTGGGTTGGTGTGGAGGCCTCCCTGCGCTGTGGGCTGCCGCAGGAAGAGGCTTCAGGCTGTCATTCTTCGTTCACAACGCAGCGGAAACCAACGGTGTTCATGGCTGCGTCCGGTTCAAGTGAAATCCGTGCTACCACCCGCAGACCGGCCAGGCCATTCCGAAAACCGCCGCCGCGAATCACATAGCGGTCTCCCGTGGCAGGACCGGTGGGATTCTCCTGAGGAGAAATGCTGTAATAGCTTTGGCCGAAATAATCCGCAGTCCACTCCCAAACATTTCCCGCCATGTCCATGGCCCCATAGGGACTGGCACCAGCCGGGAAACTCCCCACCGGCGCGGTTAGGGGATAGCCATCATCAAAAGCAGCCAGTTCACTGGCGGAATCTTCACACTCCAACCCACAGTAATTCGCGAATCCTTCCTCAAAGGGCAGCTTACCCCAGGGGAACAATCCCTCGCTGGTGCCCCGGGCGGCTTTTTCCCATTGGGCCTCAGTAGGCAGCCCGTCCGCGGCCCAATCGCAATAGAAAGAGGCCTCTTCCCAGGTCACAAAGACCATGGGCAAATCCGCCTCCCCGCGATATGCTTCAAGGTCCGGATGGCTGGCCGTTTGCAAATAGGCAGGCGGACAGTAACCAGCCTGATAACAACTCGTATACATACCCACCGTGACCTCGTGCTTATATATCCAGTATGCGTCCAGAGTAACCGTATGGGTGGGTCCTTCTGCGCCCCAGAAATTCGGGTCCGTTTCCGGGTCCGATCCCATCGTGAACTCACCAGCAGGAACCAGGACCAATTCAGCCGTATCAATGGCATTCACCGCCGAACCAACCGGGATGGGCCCCGATTCTTCCGTTGGCGTGGGAGTGGGTGTTTCACTCGGTTCCAGGGTGGAGGTGGCCGTGGGAGGCGCCTGGGTTGGGGTAGCCGTGGGTGGGAGGACCTCCAGGGTGGCCGTCGCCGCTTCTGCACTTTCTGTCACCGTAGGAACCCCCGCATCGGTGGCGCTCTGTCCGGGATCAGCAGGTTTGGCCTGGTCCACCGTGGGCGTGAGGGTCGGCACACTCCCAAAGGGAGGGCTGGAAGCGGATAAAGAACAGGCGGAAAGGGTGAACATGCCTAAACAAATAAGGATAAGGCCTAATTTTTTCATGGGAGTCTCCTTTTTGGCCTGTGACAGCGCAGTGGTGAGAAAATGAATCAATAAAACCATTAAAACAATTTTAATCGCTGCGGCTAAAACCGTCAAATTGGCCCTGGGTTACCTTGATGGGTGCAATATCTGTGCGAAAAAAAGAATCCATCACCGCCCCTTGCTTAACTGCTGGATGGGCCCTTTGACCCATCCAGCATTGATAGTAGAACTGCAACATCCTTTAGGCCAAGCAGATGCTGCCGCTTCAGCGGACAATCAGCGGCAGACTGACCACAGACCAAAAGGTTTGCCAGAAACCTGCGGAGACACCCATCCCTGTAACAGAGGATACCCCCACCACAGGCTGGCCCAGGGTGCCATCCAGGGTCACCGGTCCCGAACCCATGGCGCTGCCGCCGCTGGAAATCACCCACCACTCCACCGATGGAGTCCCACCCTGAGCCAGGACAGGGCCAACCGCCAGAACAGCCAGAAGGAACAACACAATCATCAGACTGGAAACAATCCATCGCTGTCGTTTCATGTTCACCACCCCCGCCAGAAAGGCGTGCAAAAATGGTTGCTGCAATGGAAGGTCATCTCCGTCATTGATGCCGAGAGCGTGAAAACACCGAAGGGCATTCCATCCATGCCGACTGTCAGGGCGCTTCGCTCCCCATCCCCCAGCCCAAGATGCAATTGATTGGTGGTGGCATTGGTGCAGGCGGTATCGGTACAGTGCGCCGTCCAAAAACCTTCCACTGCAGGCGTATGGTCATAAAAACCAATCAGGGGCAGACCGTCCGAGCCACGGGTCAGGGAAATTTTGGGCATTGTAACGGGTGGGAGCACAATGGTAAAGATGAGGTTGTTTGTGATGGCCCCACAGGACGCATTGGTACATTTAACAAACCGCACGGCTGGGCTGGCCCCGGCGTCAATGTAGGCCACGATCCCAAATCCATCCTGGCCCGTGGTGATTTCCGGCGCAAAGGCGGGGGTCGTTCCGGCGTGCAGCGCCGTTGGACCAAATACGCCACAAAACGGATCAGCGCATATCACCGTTGCCAGGTTCCCCGTGATGCGGTCCTGGACGGCAAACATGGGCAGTCCGTCACCCATCATGGTGACAGAAGGTTTGCCCAGGGCTGTAAATGACAACGGCGGCTGGAGAAAGGGTGTGGAACAAACCATGTCAAGGCAATAAATGGGCACCACCAGCCCAGTCGAATCTACTCCCACTATCAGGGGATTGCCGTCCACAGTCATGGTCAGGTCCATCTCCACCTGCCCCGTACCAGGAAACGGCAGGGGGACAAGGGTCAGAGTAGAACAAGCCGGATCATCACAATGGCCAAAGAAAGGCAGGGAGGATGTGGAATCCCAGACAGTGAAAGCCGCCAGGCCATCGGTGCCAAAGGCCATGGAAATTTCCCCGACATAGGCTGCGCCGGGCGTTGGGATGAAGGTATGGTCTGTTATCGCGGTGCACGCCGCATCCCGACAGGCGATGGACCGGATCTGGTCGCCGTTATAAAAAAGGATCAAAGGCAAGCCCTCCGGCCCGATGGCGACGTCGAAACCGAATCCGACCATCCCCTGATCCAGCATGGCATGCAGGGGGAATGGAGAATAGGGTTCACAGAAGACGGATCCATCCGGAGCAATATAAGCAATCACCTCACCCCGGGGGCAAGTCCCGCTCAAAGCCTGGGTGAAGGCCGTGCTATCCAGCCCATCCAGGGACTCTGCATCCTTGGCGCTTTCCGCCTGCAAAGCATAGGGCACTGCAGCAATCTTCTGATCCGGGGTCAGCCGGCTGAAGCTGACGCCCTCGTCGCTGAACCAAACCCGCAAATAGGTGTCGGTGCTGGTTGCAAAGACCGCATCCGTCAGGGGCGAGGTCATCCCTGTCAGGCTGATATCCCCCAATAAAACTGAAAACAAACCACCGCTCACACTCAGGGATACGCTGGCGGTCGGCTCGGAGCCGCCGCTGCTGGTGCCATCATTGGACCAGTAACTGATGGTACCCCCGGAATCCACCACGGCAAACTTGAAGTGTCCGACTCCGCTGTAAACTGAGCCCCCCACCCTGACCTGCCCCTGATAGCTGACCACTGTCGGCGCGCCCATGCTGGCCGTGGCAGGCCGGGCAGCGGCCCCGGAAAAACCTAGGACAAACACAATCATCAATAAACACAACAAGACCGGCTTTGGGAACCAATCCTTCACAGCGGACCTCCTTTTGAGGAATATAGATTGTGATTTTGTTACGGTGAAATTGGGTTGTTGTATACTTCAAATATATAAAATCAAGATGAGGATGTCAAGCTGTTATTACTTTGCGTATTCCCATCAAAGGCGTCAAAACGCTCACAAACATCATGGGCAACCAGCCAATACACCCCATGGATGCAGCACGTTGTCCGCCATAAAGCTAAAAAAGGATACCGGAGAGGGCAATTGCCCCCAGAAGCGCCAATGCGCCTAAAACCAGCAGCAGGGTGGTGCTTCGGAAAAAGCCGCTCCGGCTCTTGCCCGGCGTGTGAACCGTTTCCCATTCCGACGGGTACAGCGATTCCTCGTCCGGGTCGGCCTGATATAATCCTAGCCGCTTCTCGATTTTCACTACAACCATGAACTGATTACAAAAGCCTTTTTCCAGGTCGCGGATATAATAACAGACTACCCCAAACGCAAACAAAGCCCCCAACCCGAAAAAGATTTTTTCAATCAAGGTTAGGAGGATCACATTTTGAACGATCAGTGCGGCCACGGTCAGAAACACGCCTATGGCGGAGATGGACAGACTATAGACTCGATCCCGGATACGCTCGATGGCCGCATATTTTTGTTCCAGCAGGGTCATCAGAATAGAATACTCTTCCATTTCAAGGGGTGGCATGGGGATGTTTTCTCCTGGCGGTGTTTGAAACCAATTCTAATTTAGGAAGGGGTTTTTTCGAGTTCATTGTGTGAAAGGGTTATTTCAGGCACGTCCGCCCATCCCACTGGAGAGCGCCTGGCGCAGGATTCTTCAGCGTACCTGTTTGAAATTCACCAGGATCAAGTTCTTCTGGCAGTCTGCAAAGGTCTGCACCGGATAGGGATGGGAAAGGGGCAGTCCATTGGTGTCCACCAATTGAATGAACAGCGTATCCTCCGAATTCACAACCAGACCCTCCAGGGCAAATTCATATCCCGAATCGCCATATGCAGGGGCGGATCCGCTGAGGGTATAGGCGTCAATCTCTTTGTCATCCAATCTGCCAGAAAGATGCAGCGTAAGCCCCATCAGGGGCGTATCCTGCAGATCCCAAACCTGTCCGGCCACTACCAACCAGCCGCAATCCAGCTCCGGGCGGATGAGAGCGCTGCTCAGGGTTTCCGGCTCCCCTTTCCGGATGAAGGGCAGGGGTTCCAGGGTTGCCGTAGGGGTGATGGTCGGCGTCGGCGTTCTGGTCAGGGTGGAGGTCGCAGTCGCTGTTGAGGTGGCAGAAGGGGAGGGTGTGACTGTCCTGGTTGGGATGCGGGTCCAGGTGACTGTGAGGGTGGGGGTGGCCGTGACAACCGGCCCCCCATAAAAACCCCACTGGAAGACCATCATCGAGATCCATACCAGACCCGCCAAAATGCCCACTATTAACAGCACACGCACCAAACAGGGGGATTTGGGTGGCTCCGGTCTGCGGGGCGTCGCCATATTCTGCAGCCTGGGACGCGGCGAGGCAGTGCGTTTCCTTGCATCGGACGTTCTTGAAGAAGGTGGCTTCGTTGTTTGATTACGTTTCATAGAAACCGTCAATTAAGATTTCAATCTGGCTGTTAGTGCGGCGGTTCTCCAACCAGGACCGCACAGCCTGACGCTGCAAAGTCAGCCGGGCATCCTGAGACAGGAGGCGTTCCTGGCGGTCAATCACCAGGACAATATGATACCCCACCTCCGACTGGACAATATCCGAATAGGATCCGACAGGGGTGTTAAATGCCGCCTCCTCCACTTCGGGAATGAGCAGATAGCCCCGGGGAACCCATCCCAGGTATCCCCCGGTCACCGGGTCAAAAAGAAAGGCCACATCCTCAAAGGGAGTCCCTGAGTTCAAACTGAGACGGGCGTTATTGGCGCCCTCCTGGGTATACGCAAAGACCTGCTGCAGCTTGACCTGATCAGCGCTCTCCGGAATAGAAGCCGCAATGGCCTCACGTTGTGCGGTTGCCAGCATCTGGAGCTTAAGGGCCTGAAAAAGGTCTCCCTCGGTATACCCCCATTGCGCCCGCCAGGCCGCCAGGTCAGTCTCCTCGGCCAGCGCGTCTATCCGCGCTTGCACATCAGCATCGCTCATCGAAACCCCGGCTTCCATTGCGCCCTGGGCCAGCAGCACCTGATCAATGATATCATTGAGGACTATCTCCCGGGCAGCCGCCATATCCGTCACTTCCTCCTCCATCGCCTCCACGGCCATCACATATCGCGCCAGCTCAGACTCAAACCAGGCCAGGGGAATGCGCTCCCCGTTGACAATGGCCGCAGCCGGCAGGGGGGTGGACGTGGGTTGTGCAGGGGTTGCTGTCACCACAGGGGATTCCGCTGTGGCTGTTGGAGGCTGGGAATTGGTTTCACCGCCCTCACAGGCGGACAATATCATCGCTGGAAGCAGGCATAAAAGAAGACAGCGGAATAGAAAAAGTTGCTTTTTTGACATGACATCCATTATACCAGCGCCCCCGGAAAAACCAGCGCTCCCTGTCGAGTCATAAACCGGACAGGAGTGTGTAAAATGTGATTCAGCAAAAATCCTTTGCGCCCCACGATGACCACCGGTCAGAAAGCGCCCTTCCGTGTTGAAATCCATCGAATCCTTCCCCGGCCTCCTGGCACAATTTGATCAGGCGATCGCAGCCTGCGGCCTGTAAGCTGTCCGCGATCTGCTCCTGCCATTGACCTATCCTTGCTACGGAATCCATCCCAGGACCCCGGTGAGATCTGACACCGCAACCTCCCATCTGGCGGGGCTGCCTGACCTGCCGGATGAATTTTCTTGGCCGCGGGAGGACAATGCGGATCAGACCTTCCTGGCCCAAATCCACCTGAATGAACTACCCGAACCGCGTATCGGGGCATTGCCGGAGAAAGGAACTCTGTGATTTTTCCTCGGTTCGGATGAGACGGCCTATGATATCGCTCATCGGATCGTGTTCAGTGAACATCCCAGGGCCGATCTTCACCCCACCCCACCGGGGGAAACCGTGTTTGCAGCCGAGCGGCAATTTTCCCGCCTGAACCTTGGTTTCGAGTTGACCTATTCCCTGGATGAAACATACGCGATCGAAGCGCTTGACCCCTGTGATGCGGAAATTGAAGCTCTTTCCGTGAAAATCGGGCAGATCACCGAATTCAGCCAGGCCCTTGGTCACGGACTGGCCATCAGCGGCAGCCCCAGGGAAGAATCCTATCGTGTCCATTCTGGGAAGCCCCGAATGATCCACGAGAATCACTTGAAACCGGAGGACGTTGAAAGAAAGATGGTGGCTCCCCGCGCCGATGACAATACCAGCCTGGCGGACTATCACAGGGCCTTGCTGGAAAACCTGCGCAGGTATCCTGACAATTCAGAAAAGCATGCTGCGGAGATCTTAAAATGGCGTCTCTTACTCCAGATCAATTCCTATCTGGATGCCGGGATGTGCTGGTGGGATGCCGGATATCTCCAGTTCCGAATCCATGACGATGACCTCGTCCAAGGGAACTTTTCGAGTGCTTACTGTTGCCTGGAAACAAACTAGCTCTCCTAGCCCAACCATGAATGAAAAAAGGCTGCCTCAACGGAGACAGCCTTTCAGGTTGGTTATTTCGGGGTCAGATTAGAAGCCGCCCATCCCGCCCATGCCGGGGGCGCCGCCGCCCGCGGGCATCTTGGGTTCTTCTTCGGGGATGTCGGTGATCAAAGCTTCGGTGGTCAGGATCATGGCTGCGATGGAAGCAGCATTTTCCAGCGCGCCGCGGGTCACCTTGGCGGGATCAATCACGCCGCCGTCAACCATATCCACATATTCCTCGGTGAGGACATTGAAGCCAACCCGCATGTTGTCTTCTTTGGATTGGCGCTGGCGGACGTTTTCAACGATCACGGAACCGTCCTTGCCGGCATTCATGGCAATCTTGCGCATGGGGATTTCCAGGGCGTCATGGACAATCTTGACGCCAATCTGGGCATCGGTGCTTTCCATCTGCAGACCTTCAACTGCGCGCATGGCGTTGATCAGCGCCACGCCGCCGCCGGGGACGATGCCTTCTTCCACAGCCGCACGGGTGGCAGAGAGAGCATCCTCAACACGGTGTTTCTTTTCTTTCAATTCGGTCTCAGTTGCCGCACCAACGCGGATGATGGCCACGCCGCCGGAGAGCTTCGCCAGACGTTCTTGCAATTTCTCGCGGTCATAATCGGATGTTGTATTCTCAATTTCGACCCGGATCTGCTCGATGCGGCCTTTGATGGCCTCAGGTTCACCCTGTCCGCCAACAATGGTCGTATCGTCTTTGTCGCTCACAACCTTCTCGGCCTGGCCGAGATCTTCGATGGTGGCGGTTTCCAGCTTGCGGCCGGTTTCCTCGGAAATCACGGTCGCGCCGGTCAGGATGGCAATATCCTGAAGCATGGCCTTGCGGCGGTCGCCAAAGCCGGGGGCCTTGATGGCCAGAACATTCAGCATGCCGCGCAGCTTGTTGAGCACCAGGGTCGCCAGAGCTTCGCCGTCAATATCTTCAGCGATGATGACCAGTTCCCGTTTGCCAACCTGGACCAGTTTCTCCAGGAGAGGAACAATATCGCTGGCGGCGGAAATCTTCTTGTCGTGAACGAGAATATTGGGTTCCTCGATCTCAGCCTGCATATGTTCGGAGTCGGTCACGAAATAGGGTGAAATATAGCCGCGGTCAAACTGCATACCTTCCACATACTCCGTCTCAAATTCGAGGCCGCGGGATTCTTCAACCGTGATCACGCCGTCTTTGCCAACTTTATCCATGACATCAGCGATCAGTTCACCAATCTCACGATCCTGAGCGGAAATGGTGGCCACGTTGGCGATTTCTTCCTTGGTGGTGATATCAATCGCCTGATCCAAAATGGCGTCGGCAACAGCCTTAGCGGCAGCTTCGATCCCACGCTTGAGGAGCATGGGGTTGGCGCCTGCGGCCAGGTTCTTCAAACCTTCCGTCACAATGGCGTGCGCCAGAACGGTGGATGTGGTGGTGCCATCACCAGCGATGTCATTGGTCTTGGTGGCGGCTTCTTTCAAAAGCTGGGCTCCCATATTCTCAAAGGGGTCTTCCAGCTCAATTTCCTTGGCAACCGTAACGCCATCATGGGTGATGGTCGGTGAGCCAAATTTGCGATCCAGGGCCACATTGCGGCCTTTGGGACCGAGGGTGGTCGCCACGGCATTCACGACAACGTCAATGCCTTTTTTCAAATTTCTTCGCGCTTCTTCAGAAAACACAAGTTGTTTAGCCATTGGTTATTTACTCCTTGGAATTATTCAGACTACTCATCCAGCTTAGCGAGGATATCGCTTTCGCGGAGGATCAACAGTTTCTTGCCATCGTACTTGATTTCGGTGCCGGAATACTTAGCGAACAGTACCACATCGCCTTCCGCAACCTCGAGGGCCATGTGTTCACCTTTTTCGTTCCGCTCACCGGGCCCCGCTGCTAAAACCTTGCCCTTTTGGGGCTTTTCTTTTGCAGTTTCGGGAAGCACGATGCCTCCAGCAGTCACTTCTTCCTGTTCAATGGGTTCAACCACTAAGCGGTTTCCCAAAGGTTTAATTGAAATTGCCATGCGTTCCTCCATACAGTGTGTCTGGTTGAAATTGATTATTTCAGCATTTTAGCACTCCAACGCTAAGAGTGCTAACGACTCAATCTTACCTGTCTTTAAAATCCCCGTCAAGGGAAACTGTCTGGATTCTTATACATTTTTTACATTCCCCCATCATTCCGAATAGGTGCAGATTTCCTCCCCGGCCCGGACGATGCTCATGATGGTCGGGTCGTCCGCATAGGCGACCCGCAGTTCATCAAAAACCTCCAGGGCGCGCGCACATTTATCATCTCCGGGACGGTGCAGCCCGGATAAAACCGATCCATACGTGAAATAATACACCACTGTGCTGCCCGAAAGGGGTAACCCCTCCACAGACACCATGGGGTCCACTTCAGGGTTGCATTTACGCACTTCACAGCTCTGTTCGGCATCGCAGCCCTCGATGGCGCATTCCAGGGCCGGGATGGCGCCCTCATAGTTGCGGGATTTATGGTAGATCACACCCAACTGGCCGTACACCTCCGGATTGGAGGGGGTGAAGGTCAGCGCTTGCTGAACATTCAACGCAGCGACAAAGAACTCTCCCATTTGGGCGTAGGTGTTGGCGATGGCCAGATAGGGAATAGGATCCTTGATCCCCAACTGTTCATTCAGATTTGCCGCAGTAGCAAAGTATTCCAGCGCCTGATCGTAGAGCTGCAAGTGGCGGTAAATCCTGCCGATGGAGATATACAAAAAGGTCAGATTGGGGGTGATCTCCACAGCCTTCTTATATTCCTGAATTGCCAGATTGTATTCCCCCAGTGTTTCATAGGTGTAGGCCTGAATGCGGTGCACGTCCATCAAGGTCGGGTCCCGCTCCACCGCCTGCTGGATATATTGCTGAGCCTGATTCCACTTCTTCTGGTCCACGAGGATCTCGGCATAATACGCCAGAGCCAGGGTGTTGGTGTTGTCCAACTGCAACGCCAGAACCACCTCGGACTCGGCCTCATTCAGGAGATCCTCCACGGTGTCATCATCCACCAGAAGAGGATTGGCGTTCCAATCCAACACAAAAGCCCGCACCGCAAGCACCTGACTGTCATCAGGCGCCAGATCCTTGGCGTGATTAATTGATTCCAGGGCTTCCTGCAGCCGGGCCATGCGTTCGGCATCCGTGGTCATCAGGCTGGAAGAGTAAGCCTGGATTCGGGCCAACTCGGTGAAGAGCAGGGGATTCTCCGGGTCCAGTTCCGTTGCGCGTTGAAAGGCTTCAATGGCCGCGTCCAGGTCGCCCGCGGCGAAGTGGGTTTCCGCTTCCATCACATAGGAATCCGTAGTGCGGGTGGGGGTGGGGGTGGGCATAAACAGGGGCTGTACCTCACCCCGCACAATGCCGCTGAGGATTGTGAGGAAAAAGACAATCAACACCACCAGAACCAGGATCCGGTAAGGGTTGGATTTTTTCTGTGTATTGCGAAAATGGGGCTCTTTCCCTTGAAGATACATCGTGGTTAGGGGGCCGCCTCAGTGGGTGTTGGGGTAGCTTCTTCCGTCGGGCTCTCGGTCCCTTCCTCGCCTTCCGGAGTTGGGGTCGGGGGGGTTTCCTGATATTCCTGACAGATTCGAATCATCTCCTCAGCATTGAAGACCGCTGTTTCATCATCGGGGACGGTCTGCAGCATGGCCTGGGCCACCTGAACCGCCTCGGAACAGCGATTTACCCGCGCCAGGGCAAGCCCATAGCGGCTGTAATACTCCATGATGGACATGGAATAATCCAGGGGCAGCCCCTCAACCACAACACCCTCCTCGGTGGTCCCGCCGCGCACGGCCAGTTCCAGGGACTCAATTGCACGGTTATACTGCAGGTCCCGGTAGTACATTGAACCCAGGTTTCCGTGCATATACGGATCCGAAGGTGCATCGCTTACAGCCTGTTCCGCATACTGAACGGCTTTGGCAAATTCACCGATCCGGGCATAGACACGGGAAATATACCAGTTCGGTTCAGGATCGGTTGGGTTGAGGGAATAGGCCTTGGTGAATTCAAAGACTGCCTGATCATACTCTTCCAGCGCCAGATAATTTCGCCCCAGGGCCAGGTGCAGGTCTGCAATTTTGTCATTAATCTCAACAGCAATCTGCAACTCTTGAATCGCTTCTTCGTAGTTGCCCGTGATCTCCAGGACAAAGCCCCGGGCCCAACGAGCTTCCAGCAGATCAGGCGCCAGGGAGAGGGCCTTTTTCGATTCTTCAATCGCCAGATCCACCGTATCAAGTCCCCCCACGTCATTCACCACCTGCATTGCCAGAATGTCCGCATAGACAGCATGGGCCAGGGCGTTGTTAGGATCCAGAGCCAGGGCTTCCTTAATGTCTGCTGTGGCTTCCAGATACTCCCCCATATATCCCTTGGTCCACGCCAGCAGGACAAACGCGGTGGGCTTGGTTTTGTCCAGCAGCAAGGCGTTTTCCGCATTCACCCGGGCGGCCTCAAATTCACCGCCGTAAATTTGAAGTCTCGCCAGAACCAGATAGTTGGAGACCTCCTGGGGATCGGCGGTAATGGCAGCTTTATATGACTCCATTGCCAGGTTGACCCGGCCCTCCGCCAGATAGGCTTCCGCTTCCTCTGCATAGGATTTTGGATTCCGGGTCGGGGTTGGGGTGGGGACAAAGGGGGGGGGAATGGTTGGAATGACATACACATTCAAATAGATGAAAAAGCCAATGGCAATCAGCAAGAAGGCGATCAACCAGGGGTTTGATCGCCGGCGCTTTTTATTCATTGACCATTTGCTGCCGCGTAAATACATATTAAAATGATAACACCCTCAAATAACGGGCGTCAAGGAAGCGGTATGTTAGCGTTTTCTTAGAATCCACCGGGGAAAGCATGCTTTTCGGGCCAAAGCCGGAAAAAACCTACGTCTATACGAAATCTTTCATCCTTCAGCCTGGCAAAGGACTTTCTCCCCGGTTATAATGAGATGGTTTTCAACAGGAGAGGTTTTGATTGCTGATGAATCACAAATCATATAAAACAATCACCTTGCTCATCTCCGCTGGTGTCGGTTTTCTCTGGGCTTACAGCTTCATCACGCGCATCGGCTTGTTCTTTCTCATCCCCCTTTGGCTCAAAGCCCTGGTTCTGACTGCCATGTGGGTCAATTCCAGCCTGTTGGCCTATTTTCTCGGAAAAAGACTGCTCCACCGCTATGGCGGCGGGCCGGCCTGGGTCTGGCTCCTGGCCGGTTCGGCCATCCTCGCTGGCGCGGTCTTTCTGCTGGCCCCCTACCAACGCCTGCCATTACAGACCACCCACACCCTGAAGATCACATCGGGACAGCAGCCTGTTGAGATCTTTGCCGTCTTTTCGCCGGACGAAAACCTTATCCCGCGAGAAGCCTTTTCCAGCAGCGGAGAGGTTGTCCCGCTGGGTGAAGCAGGGTTCCGCCTTTCCCCGGGGGCCAGCCTGCAATACCAGCGCGCCCAAATCGGGGGGATAACCCTCTCCTTCATCGCCGGTTCCGGCCGCGTCACTCTCACCTGGGATAGCACAACCAGGGAAATCCCCCTCAACCCATCCACAGCCCCGTTCGATCCGGGCGCTGATTGGCAATTGATTCACAACCTGAAGGCTGACAGGGTTCGTTTGCAGCTTCCCGGGAACACATGGGGCGACCCGGACCCCCTCTGGGCCCTCCTGGGAATTCTGATGCCGATCGCCGATTTCATTGCTCTGACATCTCTGATCGCAGGCCTGACCTGGCTGGGTTTGAAAATCCGTCGGGAGAAACGGGCCCTTGTCCTTGATTGGCAGGGTGTCAAAGCCTGGTTGGCCCTCGGGCTGACCTGCTGGGTGTCCGTCCTCCTGTTTGAGGTCCGGGTTCCCAATTTCATCCCCGAGTGGTTTCTGGCCATGTTCCTGCCAGTGATCGTTAACCTGACCATCCAGCAAGCAACCCTCCTGAAGAATTCTCTGGGGGTTCGACTGCCCTTAATTAAACCAGCCGGAAAATTTCTCGACAGACTGCAGAAAACACTGCGCAGAATTGACGAAAATCCATGGGCTCTGGCCATCAGCCTGACCATCCTGGCCGGGGTCGCTGCCGGCCTTCAACTGCACCTGACCCGGCCCGGCATGGGGATTTCCGGGGATTCCATCCACTATCTGCAGGGAGCGGAGAATATCGTTGCTGGTCTGGGCTATGTGCGCCACATAAAAGCAGCGGATCCGGTCCCCATCACAGGGTTTCCGCCCCTCTATTCCTTCATCCTGTCCGTCGGAGTCCGCACAGGCCTGGAAGCCCCGGCAGCAGCCCGTTACCTCAACACCTTCCTGCTCATGGCCACCGTGGCTCTTTCGGGTTGGCTGGTGTTCCGGGCAACCAGATCCACCCTGGCAAGTCTCCTTGCTCCCGCGCTGATGCTCCTCTACCCCCCAATTTTAGAAATCTATTCCTGGGTGATGACAGAACCGTTATTCATCACATTCTCCCTGGTCATCATCAGCCTCTGGCTGTGGTACCTGCGCAGACCCACCCTCTGGAAGGCCTTGCTGATAGGAGCCGTCGGCGGGCTGGCCACCCTAACCCGCCTGGTGGGGGTCGCAATACTGGCAGCCCTGGGCCTGGGGACGGTGATCTTCCACAAAGGAAAACCCATCAGACGCTGGCTGGAAGCCATTCTGATAGGCCTAACCGGCATCCTGCCCCTGGCAGCCTTCTTCTACCGCAACAGCCAGATCACAGGCGCCCTCTCTGAGGCCCGGGATTTCCATCTCGCACCTTTCAAAGAGTCCTATGTCAAAATCCTCGCATCCGAGCTTGGCCGCTGGTTCCGATGGGACAGCTTTTTTTCAGAACCACGCAGGATTTACATCGCCGTAATCATCACCCTGACAGTTATCTTTGGCCTCTTCCTCGCCTGGCGTTTCCTCCGCAGGCAGGAAAAGAAAAAAACCACGACCACCCGCCTGGTCTATCTGATCCTGATATTGCTGGCAATGTATTGTCTCACCCTGGTCGGCAATGTGGTCATCCTTGCCCCGGACCAAACGGAATATGGACTGACGCGCTATATGCTGCCCCTCTTTGTGATCTTTGTTATCTGGCTGGCGGTGACCCTCAAAGCCGGGATCTGGCGCCGGCGCAAACTCCTGAATAAAACGGCCATTCTCCTCTTCGTTGTGCTTTTATTCACATTGCACGGCACCGAGGCCGGAAAATTCCTGCAAGATCCACCCTGGATGTTCCGGGAATATACGGATAAGAAAGCAGCATGCCAGGAAGAAGCGGGCGTCTTTGATCACCTGCCGGAGGAAAACGCAATCTACACCAACAACTGCGAATTCTTTTTCTTCCTGTCAGGCCAGCGCTGTCTGCACCTCTCCATGACCACAGAGGACTTCCAGCCAGGAGGCGAGATCTACCAGGATGTCCAGAACGGCGATGTGATCGCCTATTCCGGGACCTCCGGATTTGAACCCCCGGGAATCGCCCCCTTCCTGGAAAGTCTGGAACTTTACCAGACAGGATGTTATTTCCAGTTCTACCGCTGGCCGGAATGACTGTTTAGTGCAGCCGTCCCATCGTGCGGTGTGTCCCTGAGGAGACAAACCGAAGCTGGGATGCCAGCCTAACCCACATCTGGGCTCCACCTTACCCCCTCCCTTTCTTCAGCTCTGCGGCTGCCCTTTGATCCAGAAACCACAGCATCCGGCCATCCTCCGGCGAAATCAACTGGATCGGAGTGATTTCAGGCTGGTGGGGGCCTTCCAGGGCAGTTGCGACGGCATCGGACTTGGCCTCGCCGGCTGCGAGGACGAGGGTCAACCGGGCCGCATTGATAGCGTTCTTCGATAACGTCAGACGCCAGGCATCCAGAGCGGAAACCTGGTTGGCGATGAACCAACGTTGTTCTTCCTGCAATCCTGCCGTGTGGGGGAACAGGGAGGCTGTATGCCCATCCGTTCCGATCCCCAAGAGCACAATATCAAAACGCGGCCAGTCCCCCCGGAAGAAACTGCGCAGTTCCTCCTCATAACGGAACGCAGCCATGCGCGGGTCCATCTCCGCCGGCACCCGGTGCACATTTTCCTCAGGTATGGATACCCGGGCCAACAGTGTATCCCGGACCATCCGATAATTCGATTCGGGATGATCAGGTGGAACATGCCGTTCATCACCCCAAAAGAGATGCACTGACTCCCAGGGAATGTTTTTCGCAACGGACGGGTCACCCAATCCGGCATAAACGGGTTCCGGGGTGCTGCCCCCCGAAAGCGCCAGGCAACAGCGCCCTCGCGCCGCAACGCTCCGCAACACCTCTCCGGTGAGGAACGCGATCGATGCGGACTGCATGATGTCTGCCTGAGGATAGATTCGAATTTCCTGGGTCATGCAACGCACTCCTGTTCTAAAAAAAATCTGCATCACCTTTCATTTTAACACCCACTGGCAATCTTCCCGACATCCTCATCAAATCATCCGCAGGAAAAGCCTTCGCCATACCGGGTAGGATCATTAAAAGGATCCATCCGTCTCATCTCAAAGAAGATTACCGCAAAACAGCGCACTTCCCTCCCCCAGTCCAATGGAAACAATAATAATTAGCAGGCTGTTATGCTTTCAGGGGAATCATGATATGATAAAAATCGGAACGGGATTATGAAACAACTCAAACGCTTATTTCGTTATGTGGCCCCATACTGGAAACAGATGCTCCTTGCCGCTGTCGCGCTCACCATCTGGAGCCTCATCAGCCTGGCGCTGCCCTGGGCTGTCCGCTTTCTGGTTGATTCCGTCTTTGTATCCTATTCCCACACCGAACTGAACTGGATCACCCTGATCCTGTTCGGTTTGTTCATTTTCCAGGCCCTGATAGCCTACGGGCAGAATTTTCTGCTGCACTTCCTGGCCCAACGGGTCATTGCGGATCTGCGTCTTTCCATCCAGCAGCATCTCTTATACCTGCCCCTGCGATTTTTCAAGGAAAGCCGGGTGGGTGAAATTGTCTCCCGGGTGACCAATGACGTGACCACCCTGCAGGTGGTGCTGACAGAAACGCCCATTGCCTTGCTGCGGCAGACGGTGACCATCATTGGCGGAGTCATCCTGATGCTGATCATGAACTGGCAGCTAACCTTGATGATCTTCGCCATCATT
Source organism: Anaerolineaceae bacterium (assembly GCA_034437335.1). Classification (GTDB taxonomy): domain Bacteria; phylum Chloroflexota; class Anaerolineae; order Anaerolineales; family Anaerolineaceae; genus Brevifilum. The sequence goes on along the minus strand of DAOTUG010000180.1, from coordinate 13,024 downwards.
CCGCCCCTGCTTCTTTTGGCCATTTTCTTCGGCCGGAGGGTGGAAAAACTATCCACCCGGATTCAGGATCGCCTGGCCAGCGCGGTGGCTGCGCTGGAGGAATCCATTTCCGGGATCCGCATCGTCAAATCATTCACCCAGGAACGCTTTGAGGAAAAACGCTTTCGAGAGCGAATCGAAGCCACCTTTGACACCACCATGGACCGCACCAAAATGCGGGCCGCCTTCATTCCCCTGGTCAGCCTGCTGGGGTTTGCTGCTGTCACCGGCATCATATGGATCGGCGGTCAGCTTGTCATCAACAAAACCCTCACCCCCGGGGAGCTGGTGGCCTTTTTGTTCTATATGATGATGGTTGCCGCCCCCCTGGGTGAGTTTGCCGGCGTCTATACCCAGGTGCGGGAAGCCATCGGCGCCGCCAAGCGGATCTTCGAGATCATGGAAACCCCCTCCGAACCCTTGCAGTCCGAAGACGCCATGCCCCTCCCACCGGTTTCAGGCCGGGTTGTCTTCCATGATGTCAGTTTCGGATATCAGCCGGATGAAGTGGTATTGGAACACATCAACCTGACTGTGCAGCCCGCCGAAGTTATCGCCCTGGTAGGGCCTAGCGGGGTGGGCAAAACCACCATGGTGAATTTGATCCCCCGGTTTTTTGACCCGATAGAGGGATGGATTGAAATTGACGGCCACCCCCTGACTGAAGTAACCCTGAAGAGCCTGCGGTCTCAGGTGGGCTTGGTGCCCCAGGAGACCTTTCTGTTTGGCGGGACCATTGCAGAGAATATCGCCTATGGCATGCCCGAGGCGGCCAGGGAGTCCATCATTGCAGTCGCCAAAGCCGCCTATGCCCATGATTTCATCACAAATTTAGCGAAGAAATATCACACAGAGGTGGGAGAACGGGGGGTGAAACTCTCTGCTGGACAGCGTCAGCGCATCGCCATCGCCCGGGCACTGTTGAAAAATCCCCGCATCCTGATCTTGGATGAAGCCACCTCCGCCCTCGATTCCGAATCCGAAAGCATGGTGCAAAAAGCCCTGGAGGCTCTGATGCAGGGTCGAACAACCTTTGTCATCGCCCACCGCCTGTCAACGATAAAAAACGCCGATCGCATTCTCGTTCTGGAAGAAGGCCGCATCGTCGAGGAAGGCGCCCACGACGCCCTGATGCAAAAGGAAGGGCGCTATCATCATCTGTGGACTCTGCAGTTCCGGGAGAAAGAGTCATGACCTCCCCAGAACACCGGAGGAAACAACCCATCGGTATTTCTCGACCAGTGCGGACCCTTCTGATCCGCAAACGGCGTCAACGGCGGGAGGACCGACCGGCCCGGCAAGCCCTGCAGAACCTTGGGTGGGCCGGGATGGTCCTGGCCCTCCTCCTTGGGCTGGGAATGGTAGGTGGCCTCGTTCAGCTCCTGCAGGGGTATCAGCAGTTGACAGCAGACCTGCCCCCTATTGAAACCCTGGAGGTGCTGCTCAACCCACACACTGGCGTTCTGCTTTCCCCCACGGTGTTCTATGACCGCACCGGGACGGAGATCATCGCCACCCTGGAAAACCCGGGGATTTCCCGCCAATACCTGCCCTTGTCTGACCCGCAGGACAGACAAATCCTGGCAGATTCCCTGGCCCCGGTCTTTGTAGCTCTCTTTGACCCCAGGTTCTGGGATCATCCGGGGGCAGATCTGAGAGAGCCCCTCAATCCCAACCCACAAACCCTCGCCGAAGGCCTTGTATTGCGCTTCCTGCTGGAGGATGAAGCGCCCAACCGGATGCGGGCCCTGCGAATGCGCCTTCTGGCTCTCCAGGCGACCGCCCGTTACGGCCGGGAGCAAATCCTGACCTGGCACCTGAACTATACCTATTTTGGACACCTGGCCTATGGCGCAGAATCGGCCGCCCAACTGTATTTTGGGAAAAGCGCCGCAGATATTTCCCTGGGGGAAAGCCTGATGCTGGCATCAGCAGCCCAGGCCCCAGCCCTCAACCCTCTAGATGCCCCCGAGGCCGCTCTTCAACATTGGGAATCCCTGCGGCAGATCCTGGCAGTCGGTTCAGGGCCTTATGCAGCCCCTGCCCGGGAACTCACCCAAGAGGATCTGTCCTTTGCCCCTCCCCCACCCGCGCCGGAATCCATCGCCCGGGCTTTCACGCAACTGGTGATTGACCAGCTCAGTGACAGCATCGGCCAAGACCGCCTTATGCGCGGTGGGCTGCAGGTCATCACCAGCCTGGATGCCGATCTTCAACGGCAGATCGCATGCACAGTGCGCGCCTTTGCCACCCTGACTCCCCAGCCGGATTGTCCCATGGCGGAGAGGCTTCCGGAACGGCTCTTCCTGTACGGACAGCCCCTGAATCCCGACGCAAGCCTCTCCGTTGTGATCCAGGATCCCCAAACCGGACAGATCCTGGCCCTCCTCGGGGACACCAGACCCAACAACGCAGAAAATGACCATCTCCTGGCCCATGAAACCGGATCCCTGCTGACCCCCTTTATCTACCTGGCCGGATTTCAACGGGGTCTGGGACCCGCCAGCCTGGTTTGGGACCTGCCGGCTGCCGTACCGGAGGATCTGGCAGCCTACCGCCAGAACCCGGAAGACTATCTGGGTCCGATCCGGCTGCGGGAGGCCCTGGCCTTGGATGCGCTGGCCCCGGCCGCTCAGATCCTCGAGACAGTCGGACATGACAATGTGTCCGCAGGAATGATAAATTTTGGCCTCTCTCTTCCCGGCTGGGAGGGCCTGCCCTATACCGGAGGACCTCTGTCCCCCCTTGCCATCAGCGATGCCTTCGCTATTTTTGCCAACCAGGGAGTGGATGTGGGGATGCCCGGAACCGCAGGGACAGGCCATCTGGCTCCCATCGCCTGGCTTTCAGTGCAAACCAGAGCCGGAGAAACCTTGGAAGAGAACCAAACCCCAACCATCCGGCCGGTCTTGAGCGACCCCCTCGCCTACCTGATGAACCATATCCTCAGCGATGAGGCCGTCCGCTGGGACGCCTTTGGACATCCCAATCCCACAGAGATTGGGCGCCCGGCCGGGTTCAAATCCGGACTGACTGCTGATAGTGAGAACCAATGGACCGTTGGATATACCCCTCAGCGGGTGGTCACAATCTGGATGCACAATCCAGGTGGGCAGGCAGACCCCCTGCACCTGGCCGGTCTGTGGTATGGAATCATTCAGCACAGCCTGGAAGATCTGCCCGTGATCGGCTGGCGCCAACCGGCGGATATCCGGACGGTGACAGTTTGCGACCCCTCAGGACTCCTCCCCACACCCCACTGCCCTCAGAAAGTCAGCGAGGTTTTTTTGCAGGGAAATGAACCACAATCCTTCGATACCCTCTTTCAGGCCTACGAAATCAACCAGGAAACCGGCCGTCTGGCAACGGTGTTCACCCCCTCCTCCCTGGTCAAGGAAGTAATCTTCATGGAGATCCCGCCCAAAGCGAAACCCTGGGCGGAGGCAATCGGCCTGCCCCAACCACCGGAAGCCTATGACAACCTGCAAGCGCCAGAGATGCCCGAAAACGTTCGAATCACCTTTCCGGAAGGTTTTGAGCTTGTCTCCGGCACCGTGCCCATCCAGGGCGTCGCAGCAGGACCGGACTTTGACCAGTTCCAACTCGCGGTTGGACTGGGTCTGAACCCCCAAACCTGGCTGCAAATCGGTGAAACCAGCCAATCGCCCCTCCAGGAAGGTCTTCTGGTGGAATGGGACACTACAACCGTGCCGGACGGACTGGTTGCCCTGCGACTGCAGGTCATCCGGAAAGACCAATCCTTGCAAACGGCCATCCTCCAGGTGACCGTGGACAACACGCCCCCCCAGGCGGAGATCCGTTACCCGCTGGATGGCCAAATCCTTCCTTTGGACGATGATCAACCTCTGCTGTGCGTTCTGGAGGCGTCAGATGGCGTGGGTATCGCATCCGTGGTCTGGTTTATGGATGGAAAATTAGCCGCCAGATTTGAAGAGCCCCCCTATGACCTTCTTTGGGAGCGATCATCGGGTGAACACACGCTGCAGGTGCGCGTGATGGATACAGCCGGGAACCTGATGGAAACTGACATCCTTCATTTTTCCATCGGGGAATGATGCCGCTGCCCGTCAACCAGATTGGTTAAACAAAGAAACGCGCCATGAAATCCACGACGCGTTGTTTTTTCTGTGAAACGAGACCGGAAGATTATTCCAATTGATCCCGCAGTTCCCGGAAAGTATCCTTCTGTTCCGCTGACAGATCTTTGGGGAGCTGGATTTCAATTCTGGCGTACAGGTCGCCGCGTTTGTCCGAATTCTTTAATGCTGGCATGCCCAACCCTTTGAGCCGGAAAACCTTGCCCGAATCTGTACCCGGTGGAATTGTCAATTGGACCTGTTTATCAATGGTGGCAACCGTCGTTTCGCCCCCCAGGACGGCTGTAAACAGATCCACCGGCTGGTCAATGTGCAGATCCGCACCCTTTCGCTCATAATCGGCGTGCGGCAGGACTTTCACCTTTAAATAGAGATCGCCCGATCCCCCAGCGCCCTCCACACCCTGTCCGCTCAAGCGGACCTTGGAGCCGGTCTTGACCCCCGGAGGAATGGAAGCCTCAATCCGGCGTCCATCCTCAAAGGAGAGCAGACGGGTGGTGCCGTAGAAAGCCTCCTCCAGGGTGATTTCAACTTCGTGCTGAATGTCCTGACCCTTGCGCAGATTCGTGCCCCGCACGCCAGGGTAGGTGCGTCGCTGTGTTCTCGCGCCGCCCATGCCGCCAAAGAGGGTTTCAAAGAAATCTGAAAAACCGCCTCCAAAACCACCTCCAAACATTTCGGCAAATTCTTCCTGGCTGACAGTGCGATACTGCTGACCGCCAGGCCTGCGCGCGCCCTGGGAAGCCCACTGTGACCAGTCAAAATCCTCTGTCCGCCCCCCAGTTTGTTGATACTGCTTCCATTGAGACCCGAATCGGTCATACTTCTGTCGTTTCTCAGCATCAGAAAGCACCTGATAGGCCTCATTGATGTCCTTGAATTTTTCTTCCGCGGAAGGATCATCCGGGTTCACGTCCGGATGGAATTCCCGGGCCAGCTTGCGGTAAGCTTTCTTGATCTCTTCCTGGCTGGCATTTTTGCTCACACCCAAGATTTCATAATAATCTCTATACTGCATAAATAATTCCTTCTTTCACCTCCAAGGATTAATTGTATGTCAGGAGTATCTGAAAAGCATAAGAACAACACGTCTGTATCCCCTGAGGTTGGATGTTCAAGCGACAAAGATTGCCTTCGGGATCGGATTATCCAGCCCCGGTTTCAGAAAGCTCCGGATCAAAGCGCCCGCGATACGCCTTTGGCAGCAGGGCCGCAATCTTCGTCATAATCAGGTTCCCGGCATCCTTGATTTCCTGTCGCCCGGGCCGGTCCTTATTGTCGCTTCGCAAAGGCCCAAACACTGGACCAATCTTCGTTGTAATCCGCAGACGGCGGCCTTTTTCTGTAATGGTTCCAAACAATTTCCAATCATTATCACTGATTGTCGCCATTGGAAGAATCGGCACCTCGGTACGCAGCGCCATATACGCCGCGCCGGGCAGCGCATGATTGAGGGGGCCGTCATGGGTATGTCCTTCAGGGTAGATCACCAGGACCCCATCCTGCTCCAGGATTGCTTCAGAGGCCTGCAGGGCTTCAAAATTGGGGGTGCCCTGTTGGATCTTCAAGGTTTGCCAGGCATTGGGGAACATCCGCATCAGCGGAGGAGCATTCGGCATCACAAAATCACCAATGAATTCCAGCGGCCAGCGGGTGCTGTAAATGGGGGCGACGGTATCAAGGAAACTGAAGTGATTTCCCACAATCAGGAGAGGTCCTTTTTCCGGAATGTTTTCCCTGCCCATAACGCGCCACCGAGTCAGGACCGCCGCAGCAAGGCGCACCCCTCCCCGCAGCAGCCCACGGATAAAGCGCCGGCGCGGCCAGGGATATTTCTTAATATACGTTTGTAAAGTCAAATTGTCGGTCATATCAAAAGCGCTCCAAATATCAAATTCAAGGAAATCCGCCATCCCCGGAAGGAGATGCTTTCAGATTATAACCAATAACTGCCAATCTGTTAGCGTTTGACGGGAATCTGGATCCTGGGCTGGGATACCGCCGGAGAAACGGGCTGAACCCGGAAACCGGGATAAAACCTAGCCGGCACCATCCTGATGGGGATACGCCCCCCGCACGGGTTCTGGCAAAAGCCGGGCAATCTCCGACATGATCCGCTGCCCAGCCATCGCAATTTCCGGACGAGAGGGACGGCGACGGTTGCCCGATTCCAGAGGGCCGAAAACCTCGCCAAAGCGGCAGGTCACCTGCAACCGGCGCCCCCGGTCAATAAGGGAATTAAAAACCTTCCAGCCATAATCGCTGTGGATGCCAACAGGCAGAAGCGGCGCGCCCGTGCGCAGGGCCAGGAAGGCGGCACCCGGGAGGGCCGGGCGGAGCGGGGGCTCATGCACGCGCCCCTCAGGAAAGATGCCCAGCACGCCGCCCTGGGACAAGATCGCTTCAGAAGCCCGCAGAGCCTCCAGGTTCGGCGTCCCCTGGGCGACATCATACGTCTGATAGGCATTGGGAAAGAACTTCAGGGGGGCAGGAACATTGGGCATATCAAAATCCGCCAGAAACTCCAGGGGCCAGGGAGCAGCTCGAATCAGCATCACCGCATCCAGGAAATGGAAATGGTTGATGACCACAATCAACGGACCTGTTTCCGGGACATGCTCCGCCCCCTCCACTTTCCAGCGAGTTAGAATGCTGGAAAAGAAGGTGATCCCAGCTTTGAGGAGCCAGCGGACAAACAAACGGCGAGGCCACGGATATTGAGGGGATTCATTCTGCGTGTTTTCTGAGGAGGATCTGGACATCAATAACTGCCTTGGTGGTATGGGTTCATTTCCTGTCAGGATTACCGCGGTGTTCAAGAAGGGCGATAAGGTCAGCCGTAGTGGTCAGGATCAGATCAGCTCCAGCCCTTTTGAGTTCCCGTTCCCGGCCAAAACCGCACAATACAGCCACAGTTTGTGCGCCAGCCGCCCGGCCGGCATGCACATCCACAATGGTGTCCCCAATCATTAAACATGCTTCTGGCGCAAGACCAATTTCTTCCGCGGCATATTGGACCGGATCGGGATAAGGCTTGGTGTGTTCACAGGTGTGGGCGGTCACCACCGTCTCGAAATGGGGCAGCAGATCAAAATGCCGTAAGAATTCCTCCGTCGTTTCGGCATCCCGCGCGCTGACAACAGCCATTGGGAAATCTGCATCCAGCCTGGTCAGCATGTCCTTGACCCCAGGAATCAGTTGAAAACGATCCGCCGTGGGCCGTTTGGCCCGCCGCCGCCTGGCCACCCGATTGTACCAACGCGCCAGGGGCTCATCAAACCCAAAGGTGTCCGGGATTCCATACAGGAAATTCGCCGGCGTTTCCAGCGCCATCACCAACCAGCGAGCAAATCCCCTGGGATCCCTTTTTGGAAACATCCAGGAGAACGGGGAAAACAGCCGACTCAACCGGTCTACCATGTGATCGTCTGTATCGCTGAGGGTGCCATCCACATCAAAGAGCAAACCCTTCACCCGGCTGAGATCAATCCCATTCTCCGTCATCTTTCCTCCCGGAGTCATTGCAAAGCAGAAAAAACATGGTCCACCACGGCGGGGGTTGGGGCCATGATCCAGACTGTGCGATCCCCCTCATGATAGAACAGAACAGTGCTGCCCCCGCCTTCCCAGGTGGCAAGACCCTGCACTTCCTCGCTTCCAGCAGACCACCGCATGTCGGCATACGCTTCAAAGGCGCCGGCAAATTCCCGAGCCTCCGCGGTGGAATCCCAAACCATGTCAAGGACAAAGACCAGTTCCTCTGTGGTTTCATTGAGATAAAAGGCGTAGGCATCACCGCCCCAGCCCTCCGCGGCAGTCTTGGCTGCGGTCTCAGAGAGACGATGATCTTCCTCATAGGCCTTATTGAGAATCAAAAACGTATACCATTCCCCCATCACATTCTGATCCACCAGAGTCCAATCTTCGCCCAAGGTCTGGCCCAGCTCCGGCAAGGAGACAATCTGAGGGACATCATCCGGGTATCGTTCAGGATGCAGGATCTGTTCGGTGGAAACCGGCAGATTTTGATAAACAGCATCCACAGCGGCAAATCCGCCTTCATTGTAAAGTAGCTGGACAAAGATCTGGCCTTTCTCGTAGGGAAAGTACAGATCGGCCGCCATATACGGCGGGGCCTGGTCCAGAACCGGGCTCTCAAAATTCTCATAAAACTGCACCAGATCCTCATAATCCGTCTCGGTGGCATAGCTCTGGAACCAGAGCAATTCGGTCATGGAGGCGTCCCCCTCGATCAGAGCCTGAACGGCCGCACAACGCTCCGAATCGGCTTCACAGGCATCATCGTTATATCCCAACCCCTCGCTCAGATCATAGACCTGGTCCTGGAGGACATGGGTGTATTCATGGGCATAGGTGATCTTTTCAGCGCCGCCAAATCCCGTCCCCTGAACGACATACATGGCCTTTATGTCGTCATCATAAAATCCAGCAATTTGTTCACTGTAAAGATCGTTATAAAACTGCTTCAAATTGAATTCCTGGGGGAGCAGACCCAAAGCCGAAAGGATGACCACATCCTGACGGGCGTCCTGGTCTGTATATTCTGCAAAGAAATCCGTTGCAACAATTTCCTGCAATTCCTCCGAGGAAATCAGCGTCCGCTGGACAGCGCCGGTTGGATCAAGGCCGCGAATGGCAATCACTTCAGCCTGGATCTGGTCCATTTCCTCAGCCAGGTCCGGAGGCACATCATCGCCTTCCAGGGTGGGTTGAGGTGTGTTTTCCCCTGCTGCACCCTCCGGGGGCAGGGGCGTTTCAATCCCAGGGGAAGGGCGCACATCCTCCGTGACCTGGGACCCAAAGGGCCAGACCATCGAGATGCCAGCCCCGCCAATACCAATAAGAGAAATGCAAATACAGGCCACCACCAGAATGGCGGCGCAGCTAATCACAATCATTTTTGTCTTTTGTTTTTTATTTGAATGCATCGTTTTCCTTTTCACATACCAATGATGAATCTGTTTAAATTCTACTCAACCTGTCTTGTTTGTAAAGATATCAAGAGGGCGCGAACAGGTCAGGATTGGTCGGCGGACGCCGTCAGACCAGAAAAAAAGGCCCGATGGGCCGGGCCGGACAGATCCTCACAGGCCAATTCCGCCGATGGGTTTATACCTTCAGAACGTACCCAACCCCCCGCACAGTTTTGATCATCTGGGGATTGTGCGGATCATCCTCAATGGCTTTTCTCAGCCAACTGATGTGGACATCCAGCGTGCGGGTGTCCTCGGTGTATTCCGTCTGCCAAACCTCTGTGAAAAGAGGATCACGCTGGACAACCTCACCCTGGTTCTCCATCAAAATGCGCAAGATTGCCACCAAACGCGGTGTCAATTTTTTCTGCCGGTCGTGGCAGCGGACAAGCTGGGTGCGGATATTTAATTCAATCGGTCCGGCCTCCAGGATGAACTTGTCCGCCGTAGGACGGAAGGCCCGGGCCCGATTGATCAATTTTTGCACGGTGAAGGGTAATCGGAGGACCAGGTTGGCATCCACATCATCGGGAAGCGAAACATCCCGGGCCACAATCAGGAAGATTGGCAGGGCGCTGTCCGCTTTTCGGAAAGACTGACAGATGCGTACACCGCTTGTCCGCAGGGATGCGGCATCCACCACCACGAGATCCGGTTTAAGATCCGCAAGTTCCGTCAGGCCTGCGCTCCCACTGGGGACACGATGGACCCGGTAGTTCTTTTCCTGCATCTCCTCTGTGAAGGAAGGGTGGTTTCCTCTTCTTCCCTCAATCATCAAGACGGTTAAATCGGTGTCTGCCTTCAAACCAATTCCTTTAATCACAAATCTTCCATCAACGATTAACGCATTTCAGTCCGGACAGTTGCAGATTGGGGAGAGGTTCACTGGTTGGCGCTTCTGTAGAGTACGATAGCAGGTCAGGCTCCCCGTTTTTTCGTTCTCCGTCCTGTGTCCCGTTTGCCGCCACCAGAATCCATTGCCGCGGACAAATCTCATAATGAGATTACCCGCTTGGCATAAATAATGCCAACAGTTCCGGACGCCCCACAGGAGGGCTTTGAAACTATTTTAATGATTATACACGAAAAACCTTAAAAAATCGCTCCGAAGCCAGATCAACTCCAGGGCGATCGCATATGGACTTATCAAAGGGTAAAAAACTTTAAAAGAGGAATAATCAGAAGAAAACCACCCGATGATGTGGCGAACTTCTTTCGATATCGCCCCGTAAAAAAGTACCGTGTGTCCAATGACTGACCCCATCCTCGTTCCTTCCCCTGAAAAAAGGGCGCGCATGCATGCGTCAGATGCCTGCATGCGAAGCGAGTACGGGCCTCTTGGTCCTTTGCACTGCGCTGATGGGGCAGCACGGGCCTCTTGGCCCTTTGCACTGCGCTGATGGGGCCTGACGCCCCTCAGCTTGTGATGCCCCTCAGCTTGTGATGTCCCTCTGGCGCCCACCTTGAGGCAGGATGGTTTTTTTTAGAAAAGCAAGATAAGGTATTGGAAAACCCACAACCACAATCGAATTTTGCAATTGCAAACTAATCAAGTTCAATTGCCCTGGGATTAACTCAGACCAGTCGCCACCTGAGGAGACCATCACAGAATCCCCCCCTCCGGATAACCTTTGGCGAAGGATTCTGAAACGGCGGTCCTCCAGATTGAACAGCATAAAACATTCCACCCAAGCATACCTTGACAGCGCAGTTGTACAATAACAACCCGCCAGAAATAATCTTTCCGAGTTGGGCTTCAGACCGGGCCCCCAAGGATAATTCCCCATCCGCAAATATGTTGCGTCCTCCCATTCAGCGTGTTAGAATCAAAACAGTTAAGTCAATCCTAGGAGTAATCATGGCATCAATGATAGAGGTCGAAATTGACAGCGTCCGCGTCAGCCTGACGAACCAACAACGCATTGTGATCCTAAAAGAAAAAGACCAGGAGCGCTACCTGCCGATTTGGATCGGTCTGTATGAAGCGGAAGCGATCACGATTGCCCTGCAAGAGATCCAGGTGGCCCGACCCCAAACCCACGACCTGTTAAAATCCGTGATTCAGGCCATGAACGCCCGGCTCCTGCGGGTTGAAGTGACCTCCCTTTCAGATGACGTCTTTTATGGCAATCTTGTGTTGGAGGTGGATGGCACCCAGCGCGATGTAGATTGTCGTCCCTCCGACGCACTGGCCCTGGCGGCACGCACACGGGCTCCGATCCTGGTAGCTGAGAACGTGATGCGGCAGGCGGGGATTGTCCCGGAAGATGATATCAGCGAAGGAGAAGAGACTGGCGGAAGCGAGCCCGCTGAATCGGATGTTGAAAATCTGGATATCTTTGAAGACTTCCTGCGAAATGTGGATGTCAACGATTCCGAAGAGGATCCGGATGATGCAGAGGAAGAGGACAATTTATAAGCGGGGGTAACCATTTGAAACAGAAAGAACCGGGCGGCCTCAGTTGAATCTGGACCCCGGTTTTTTATACAATAGTGAGTACAAGGCCCATTGTCATCGCATGAGCTGACGAAAAAAAATTATGACAGACGATCTGAATCTTGACGAAAATACAATATCCGAAGCCCTCACCCTTCCCAGCAACCGGGAGGCAGAGGAAGCCCTGATCGGGGCCGTCCTCATCAATCACGAAGTCTACCTCGAGGTGGCCCAATTCCTTGGCCCGGATGACTTTTTCCTGGTGCGCAACCGCTGGATCTGGGAGGCCTTCCAACACCTGAGCGAAACCCGCCAGCCCGTGGATCTCGTGACGGTCACGGAGACACTGGCAAATCGGGGACAGTTGGATGAAATCGGCGGTCAGGCCTACCTGATTTCCCTCATCAACCGGTCGCCAAATGCTTACCACGCCGAATCCTATGGACGGATCATTGAACAAAACGCCATCCGCCGCAGGATGCTGACTGCAGCCAACGATATTGCCCGGCTGGCCTACCAGCAGGACCAATCCATTGACACCGTGGTGGACGAGGCGGAAAAAGCGATCTTCAATGTCAGCGAGCGGCGCATCAAGCGGGATTTGGTGCCGATCCGGGATGTCGTTCGGGACTATTATGACCGGATTGATGAACTGGCCAGCCGGTCCGAAGATATTTACGGCGTACCCACCGGATTAATTGATATTGACGAGCTCCTCGGCGGCCTGCAGAAGTCAGACCTTCTGATCATTGCCGGTCGGCCCGGCATGGGCAAAACCGGTTTCCTGATGGGCGTCATGCGCAACGCGGCGCTGATACACAAAAAACATGTCGCCATGTTCTCCATGGAGATGTCCAACGAACAGCTTCTCCAGCGGATGATCGCCATGGATACGGGCATTGACACACAGCGGCTGCGCTCCGGTCAATTGAATGACAACGAATGGGACATTTTCCTCCAGGCTTTGGAATCCTATGACCGCACAAAGATTTTCCTGGATGACACCCCGGCCATCACCCCCCTCTCACTGCGGACGAAGTGCCGCCGGCTGCATCTCGAATACGGCCTCGATCTGGTGATTGTGGACTACCTCCAATTGATGACCGGAGACTCGCGAACCGACAACCGGGTGCAAGAAGTGTCCAATATCTCCCGCAACCTGAAGGTTCTGGCCCGAGAGCTGAACGTGCCCGTGCTGGCAGCCGCCCAGCTCTCCCGCGCAGTTGAACATCGCCCGGGCCGCCGCCCCCAGCTCTCTGACCTGCGCGAATCGGGCTCCCTGGAACAGGATGCCGACATCGTGATGTTCATCCATCGGGACCCCCTCAGCGAAGATGAAACGGAACAGCACCTGGCAGAGATGATCGTCGCCAAACACCGCAACGGGCCCACCCACAGCGGCATTCAACTGGTCTTCATTGACCGCCTGGCCAAGT
>DAOTUG010000179.1:0-9312 GCA_034437335.1 Anaerolineaceae bacterium | reverse complement strand
GTGATGAGAGAACGGTTTGCGGAGGAAACGACGATTGACTGGGTGGCCCCTCAGCCAGACTCGCCTTCATAGAACAGTGGGTGCCGGCGGAGACACCAGGCGATGTCGTGGGTCAGGCGGGGTGGGATGGGGGAGTCCGGTTCCGGCGGGTCCGTTTCAATTCCGCTGAAAACGATCATCTGCTGGATGATGGCATCGGCCAGGGCGTGGATGTTCTCTTTGAAGAAGGGCCAGGCCACCAGAATGCAGGCATGGGGGGAGACTGGCGACAGGATCATCCCCGGGCTGCCGCTGCTGATCGCATTGACATAGGCAATCCGGTCTGCTTCTCCTGTGGTGAGCTGCTCGACCAGCCCGATGTGGAGGGCCCGTCCGTTGGAGGCGCTTTCCGCAATCATATAGCTGCAATCGGCCAGTTCCGTGTCAATGTTGACTGTCGCGAAGGAGTCCAGCTCATCGGGCGCCGGCTGCAGCAATTCCACCCTTCCAGCGCTCAGATTGACCGGCAAGAGGTGTTGGTTCAGGGCCTCCCGGATCTGCTTCTGGAAGTCCGCCAGGAAGACCGGGTCCGCGAAGTGCGCTTCCCTGAGGGCCAGCCAGATGTTGGTATCCATCTGCTGATGGTCCACGATGCGGTCGGAGCGCAGGATCACCTGAATTTCCTGCAGGGGGTTGTGATCCTGGCTGGCAAAGGAGAAACGGTATTCTCCGGGCCGCAGCGCGCGCGCGTTGCGCTGGGGCAGGTACACACACACCTCGCCGTGATTCCCCTGCATGGGGCGCTTGAGGAGGCTGCTATCAAAATCCCCGGTTTCCGGGTCAAACTGATACATTATCTCTCCCCGGGGCCCTTTGATCTCAACAAGGGAAATGACCGCTTCCGGCGAGAGGGATCGGGCTGCCATGAGCAGCGAGATATCCCCTTTTTCCATCTTCAGGACGAGTTCCTCGTCCAGGGCGACATGTTCATAGGTTTCTACTGTCAGATCCGGATGTTCAACCGGCTGGGTTGGCTGGATGTCGGGCTTAAATTGGGGATGAAAGCGGATATGTTCTTTAAGGGCTTCAAAGATCGGGCGGCCGTGGGATTGCCAGTGTTCGACGGAGGAAATCACCAGCAGAAAGAAATACTGGTTGAGGTAGGGTGAACAGATCAGGGATTGTCCCAGACCCTCTTCTTCGGCATGAACAAAGTGGATTGCATCCAGAAAACCGGTGATGTCCTGGACGCTGTCCGTGCCAGCCGCATTAAGATGGGCTTCATCAAAGGCGGCCATGAATTCCATGGCCAGGGTGTCATTCAAGTCGGCGATGGAGGCATCCTCCAATAATTTCCCCCCCACCAGGCTGATTTCCAGGTTGCCATCCTCAGAATACATGTATACGGAGCCGTCAATTTCCAGCTCGAATCCCTGGATCGGCTGGAAGGAGAATCCGGCTTCTTCGATTTCGATCATTTCGCCAAAGGAAAATCGCTGGTTATTGGTCTGGTTGTGTACATCCTGCTCGTTTGTCATGGAGTCTGCCCGGTTTGATCCTGTGTATGGTTCGTGTGGTGTCATTTTACACCAGAAGTGCGCCTTGTGGCAATTCGGGGCAATTAATGGTTTATACTTTTGGGTTGAGGTGACTCATAGGATTGGATACTGGTGGAGATTCATGGCAGGCCAGTGCGGATCCGGAAAGGACTGCGAAGCCCCCTTGTTTCGGGGATGCTGCAGAATTCTTCGGGGTGGGCCCCGTCCCGGAAATTGGCAACATTGTCAACACCAGTCCGAAGGCCCCTGGCATCGAAAGGCCGCACTGTTGCCCGGAACGCACTGCGGGAAATTGACCGAACCGACGATCAGGAAGGAGCATCCCTGTGTTAAAAAACCAGGCCTATCCCATACTTGAATTTGACCCCGACCGGGAGGCGATCCTGGAACCGGCCCGGTTAATTGACCCAATGGACGTCCCGGAGCATTGTGTGATCTGCTTCTTCGCGGAGGTGGTTTCCGCGGTGGTGGAGAGACATCATGCCCGGGTGCTGGCCCATTCCCTGTCGGAAATCGGGAAACACCCGCTGTATGAGATCATGCATTCCGGCAAGCGCCTTGCCTTTTTCCACCCCGGCATCGGCGCGCCCCTGGCAGCCGGTCTTCTGGAAGAGATGATCGCCCGGGGCTGCCGGAAATTCATCGTCTGCGGCGGGTGCGGCGTCCTTGACAGGGACATTGCCGTGGGGCACCTTCTGGTGCCCACAGCTGCCATCCGGGATGAGGGCGTATCCTATCATTATCTGCCCCCCGCTCGGGAGGTGCAGGCTGACCCGAAGGGCATAGCCGCCCTGGAGACAGTCCTTACGCGGCATGCAATGGACTATTTGCTGACCAAGACATGGACAACCGATGCGATCTACCGGGAGACCCCGGCGAAAGCCCGGGCCTATCTGGCGGAAGGATGTCTGGCTGTGGAGATGGAAGCGGCTGGTTTTTTTGCCGTGGCCAATTTTCGGAACGTCTCCCTTGGGCAGATCCTGTATGGCGGAGATGCCGTCATCCCCGGGCGCTGGGATGGGCGGGAATGGAACAGTCGGGCAGACACCCGCCAAAACCTGTTTTGGCTGGCGGCTGAGGCGGTGTGGGAATTGTGAAAAGTCTTCCCCGCCGGCAGGCTGCGTGAGGGGGTATCATCAAAGGACACAAATTGAATGGAGACAATGGCATGACAACACACATCGCACAGCAGGTTCTATCCACTATCCAGGGACGCCGCATGGACGGATTGGGATTGGGGAATGCGGTTGTCTATCCGGTATATGATGCCCTGTCCCTGATCAACATTCCCGGCACAGCGGCCCATCTGCTGGGCGCTCCCGGGTTTGGGGCCCCTCCTTTGGATGAGAGGCTGCTGTCCCCCCTGGGCGGACCATATAAAAAGGTGATTGTGCTCCTGGTGGATGCCCTCGGTTACGGACTGTTTTGCCGGATGATGGCGGATCATGCAGACCTGATCTGGCATCGGCGTCAGGACGAGGCTGTCTTCAGCCCAATCACCAGCGTCTGCCCCAGCACAACCGCCACGGCCCTGACGTCCCTCTGGACGGGGGAGCCGCCGGCACGGCATGGGATCATCGGGTATGAGATGTGGGCCAAAGAATTTGGCATGGTGATCAATAATATCCTGCATTCCCCAGCAGCTACCCACGGCGATGTAGGCGGCCTGTCCAGGGCGGGTTTTGACCCCCGGGAATTTCTTAAGAGTTCCCTTCTGGGCCCTTATTTAAAGGACAAAAAGATTCTGCCCACCACCTTTATTCACCGATCCATTGCCCATTCCGGATTGTCGGAAATGCAGATGGATGATGTCCAGGTGCATACCTATGTGGATGAGGCGGATCTGTTCATCAGTCTGGCGGAACACCTCAACCGGCAACCCGAGCAGCGGGAATATGTCTATGTGTATTACAGCGATGTGGATACCCTCATGCACCGGTATGGGGACGGGGACCCCCGGGTGGGTTTGCAGTTCAGGGCGTTTTCCTGGCTGTTGGAAAAGGCCCTTCTGGAGGGATTATCTGATGAGGCGGCGCGGGAGTCCCTGCTGATCCTCACTGCAGATCACGGATCCATGGTTACACCTAATCAGGCACGGTATGACCTGAACCGGCATCCGGACTTATTGGAGCATTTGGTGATGCAGCCTACCTGTGAGCACCGTCTGGCATTTTTTTATATCAAACCGGGTCATGAGAATGCAGTGCGCACCTACATCCAGGACAATTGGCCGGATGAATTTACCCTCCTGGATGCGGAAACCGCCCTGACAGCGGGATTGTTCGGGTCCGAGCCCCACCATCCCCGGGTGAGGGATCGGCTGGGGAATCTCATCGCAGCGGCGCGGGGAGATGCATATTTCTGGTGGGCGCCCAAGCCCAATCATATGCGCGGCCGGCATGGGGGCCTCAGCCCGGAAGAGATGTTGGTGCCCTTTTATGCGTTGCCGTTGGGGTAGTCTTTCGAAATTTCGCAGTAGCGGGTCTTTCCAGGGGCATGCTCAAAACAGCATGCCCTTTTTGCTATGATGGCAGCGGATTCTTCTTGCCCATTCCGGGGGTATTGAGAGTTTGAAAAGGACTTCGGTGGGGGAGTCTTAAAAACTCTTGGCAACCATGGTTTTTGCCTTGACACAGAACAGAAGTTCTGTATAATTAGAACATAAGTTCGATTTAGTGATTTGGAGCACACGATGGGCACATCCAATTTGTTTGCCTCAGCAATGAAAACCTACCAGAGTCTTCTTCCAGAATTGATTTCCCGCCGCCGCCAGGGCGCTCTGGGGGATCGTATGACTACCCCGCAGCAGCGCGTCACAGTGGGTACGCTTTTGGAATCCATGCGGCCCCTGCCTGCCCGGTCTCTCCTTTTGGGTCAGTGTTCGGACGGGTTGCCTTTCCTGATGGATCTGGGCGATCCCCATATCGGCGCAATTCTCATTGGCTGTGATATCGGCTGCGGAAAAACTCACCAGCTTCAGATCATGGTGGATTCCGCCATGCGGATCAACTCCCCCAGGGAGGTGCAGGTATCCGTGCTCACGCTCAATCCGGATGAATGGGGGATCATGGAATCGGATCCCAGGCGGAAGAAATACCTTCAAGGTGTTCACGCCTGGTACGACAGCCAGGCTGAATCCCTGATTGAATCCCTGGCCAACCTGGCTGACGACCGGCGTTGCGGCCGGCGGCAGGGCGCGGATGTTCTGTTGATCCTGGACGATGTGAACTATGTGGAAGCCTTAAGCTATGAGGCCCAGGTGGATCTGCACTGGCTGCTGGAATACGGCGCCCAGTCGGGAATCTGGATTGTTGCCACGATCAACGCCGATCAGGCGGTAGGTTTTCGCTACTGGATTGACACTTTCCGGACCCGGATTATCGGCCGGATTCCATCCAGCCGGAAAGCAGACGTTCTGGCCATGCACTCCGGCGCTCTGGCCCGGGATCTTGAACCCGGCGAGTTTCGAGTCTGGACCGGGAATGGATGGCTGACGTATACCCTGCCCGTCCTGGGCGATTGATGAATTGGAGGAAATGATGGATATTGGCATGCTTTGGTTTGATAATGATAAGAAATCGGACCTGACCAGCAAGGTGAATCGGGCTGCCCGTTATTATCGCAGCAAATACGGTCAGGATCCTAATCTGTGTTTTGTCCATCCCAGCATGATTGCCGAGGAAAAAACGGTATCCGGAGTCATTGAGGTTTGCTGCAACGATTCCGTTTTACCGCACCATTTTTGGATAGGTGTCCAAAAACAACAAAATATAGCACGTCCCTGACCCCCCGTTCTGTGGGCACCTATTCAACCCCCCGTGCCGCCCTCATCACGGCCATCCCTTTCCTGCGTGGAAACATCACAGCCCCGGGCGGCATGGTTGGGGTGCGGTTTGATGAAAAATGCCAGCGTATTCGCTGGCTTTTTTCTTTAATCACCCTTGTTACTCATCAGTGGCTTATTCCGACGCGGTTTGAAATGCCCACGAGGGATTCCACTCCAGTTTGCGATACCCAAAGGTGTTGATCACCCGGGTGTTCATCACCTGAGTTTCTGTGACCACGCTCGGACTGTACACGTGGATATGCCCATGAAGATGATATCCAGGTTGGAAGGTCCGGATGAGCCAGTTGAAGGCTTTGGCGCCCTGGTGGGGGAGGTCCTCCTGGTCGTGGACGCCCCACGGGGGCGTATGGGTCACCAGGATGTCCAGAAACCGTCCATAGCGGATTTTATTCAGCAGCAACCACGGCACCAACTGGAAAGCCATCAGCCACATTTGGGTTTGAGAATATTGGTGGGGGCCGAGATTGTAGCTGAGGGAGCCCTCGATGCCAGCCAGGAGCAGGCCGGTCCGCTCATCCCGCAGAACCCGCCTGTGCAGGTCGGTAGCTCCCCAGGGCGCTTTTCGGGGGCCGGCGCTTCCGTATTCTATTTCCCTGGCATGGTTCCCCCGGATATAGTACAGGGGGATATCCAGGCTGCTGACGATGTATTCCAGGTAATAGTAGGACAGGTCTCCGCAACTGATAACCAGATCAACGTCGTCAAACTGGCCTTTGATTAATGGGCCGTAAATCAGGGGGATTTCGACATCGCTAACCGTTAACAATTTCATAACATCATTGTATGCTATTTCCCCCGGATTAGATAGGGCCATCCATTCAACCCATGGCCACAGCCAGGGCGATGGCTTTATTACGGTCGTGGCTGATGCTGACGGTCCATTCTTTCAAGCCGAGGTCATTGGCAACGGTTTCGGCCTTGCCATGGAGGATGACCACAGGCTGCCCGGTGGGCAGGTGCAGAATTTCAATGTCACGCCAGTGAACTGCCCCGATGCCCGTCCCCAGGGCCTTTGAGACCGCTTCTTTGGCGGCGAACAGACCGGAGAGAACATCATTGCGGTCCCGGGCCTGGGCGATTTCACGCTCCGTGAAAACACGCTGGATGAAACGATTTCGGATGGCAGGGCGGATCTCCGCCAACCGGGCAATTTCAATGGTGTCAATCCCGCTGCGCAGGGTCATGGGAAGCCTCGGTCAGGGTCCGGCGATGGCGATGGCCAGCCGGTCCGGATCGAGATATTTCCGGCTGGTGCGGAGCACATCCTGGGAGGTTACTTCGCTGATCAGGCGGGGATATTTCTGGAAATAGTCCAATCCCAGGTCAAACCGTTCCATGTTGAGGAGGGAAACGGCTACCCCCGCATTCGATTCCAGCAGCAGGGGCATGCGTCCCCGAAAGTAGGATTGCGTGTCCGCCAATTCTTCCTCTGAGACCGGCTCTGTGACGAATCGTTTCACTTCCTCGGTGATCAACTGGATGCTTTTCTTGATATTCGTTGGGTTGACCCCGGCGATCATCTCCCAGGCGCCCGGTCCCAGGCTGGCGCTGAGGGAGCTGTAGGCATAGTATGCCAGTCCGGATTGTTCCCGCACGCGCTGGCCGATCCGGCCCATCATCCCAAATTCTCCCAGGATGTTATTCGCCACACGCAGCGGAATGTAATCGGGAGAAAGCCGTTCCGGGCCCAGGCATCCCATGACGATATCCGCCTGGGATTTCCCCGGGATGCTGAGGGCCTTCCGGGTGGTTTTCTGGATTGGGGGTTGCGGGGGCAGATCCGGCAGGGATTCCTGCCCGGGATTGGTCCAATCCCCCAGGGCGGCGTTCACAGCCTGAACGACCTCCTGGACCTTCACGGCGCCGACGATAGCGATGACCAGGCCCGCGGGGCCATAGGTGCGTTCATAGAAACGGATCAAATCCTGACGCGTGATGGATGTCACCGTCTCTGTGAAGCCCTCCTCTGGCCTTTCGTAGGGGTGGCTGGCATAGATGATCTGGTCAAAGAGGATGGCCGCCATGGCGGCTGTATCCTGGGAGCGGATGGCCAAGGCTGTCAACATTTGGTTTTTCTGCCGGTTGAATTCCTTCTGAGGAAACTGCGGGGAGCGCAGACTTTCCGCAAGAACATCCAGGAGCAGCGGCAGGTCCTCGCTCAGGCTGTGGGCGCTGAAGGAGGTTGTGAGGGTTCCCCCGCTGAAACCGAGGCGCGCACCAACGGATTCGATCAATTGATACAGGCCCTGGAAGTTATGCTGGGCGGTGCCTGTCATAAGACCATGGGCGGTCATATAGCTGAGCCCGAGTTTATCATCCGGATCATGGAGACTGCCGCTCAACATGTAGCCCTTCATGGATACGGTTGGGCTGTTGAAGTTGGCGCGGGTCAGAATGGTGATGCCATTATCCAACCGGACCCGGGTGATGTCCTCCGGACCGGGGAGGGCATTCAGATGTTCGTCGTAGGATGTCTTTTGGGTCATGCTTGTCTCTCTTCGGGGATATAGAAACCAACCACACGGTTATCCGGGTGGAGGGTTGTCTGGGTGATGCGCAGGACGTCCTCCGGGGTCACCCGGGCCAAATGATCCACATAGTTTTCGAACCAGTCATAGCTGCCGAACATTTCCGGGTATCCCAGCCAGAAGCCCTGATTGGAGATATTTTCACTGCTGAAGGCGAACAGGGCCCGAGCTTGCTTGATGGCCCGTTCAATTTCCCGAGCGTTGATGGGGGTTTCCTGGAGCTGCTCCAGGGCCGCATCGGTCTTCTTGAGCACTTCCTCCGGGGTGCGTTGGGGATGCACTGTCAGATTGATGCTGTACAGGTAAGGGTCCTTGGTGGCCTGCAGGGAGCCAAAACACGAAACGGCGACCTCCTGTTCCACCAGGGCCCGGTAGAGCCGGCTGGTTTTGTTGGTTGTGCCCCCGCTGCCGAACATATTCAGGCTGCTGGGACCGGTCAGGAGACTGTCGAGAACTGTCAGTGCAAAAAAATCCACGTCGTCCGCCCTGGGCGCACGATAAGCGATTTTTATGTAACTGGTCTGCCCGGGTCCGCTGACGCTGACGCGTTTTTCGCCTCCCAGGGGCTCTTCCTTGAGGATTTGCTCTTCAGCCAACTCCCGCGCCGGCAGGGGGCCGAAGATATCCCGGACCTTTTCCAACATCAATCGGGTCTCAAAATCTCCAGCGATGGCCAGCACGGCATTATCAGGACGGTAATACCGACGATAATGGGCATACAGTGCATCCCGGTCAATTTGCTCCAGATCCGTTTTCAAGCCAATCACCTCATGCTGGTAGGGGTGCTGGGAAAAGGCGGCTTCCTGCACAGCTTCACCCAAGAGGAACCGGGGCTGGTTTTCATTCCCCTCGCGTTCTGAGATGACCACCGTGCGCTCGCGTTCCACTTCGTCAGGATCATAGCGGCTGTTGGTCATCCGGTCGGCTTCCAGGGACAGGCTCAGTTCAAACAGATGCGCGGGCAGGGTTTCGAAATAGGTGGTCCAATCCATGTAGGTCATTGCGTTCCAGATCCCACCCACCCGGGAAACCTCCCGGTCCATGTATCCTGCGGGATATTTTTCGGTTCCCTTGAATTGCATGTGCTCCACCCAGTGGGAGATGCCGGTCTGTCCCGGAAGCTCATTGCGTGATCCCACCCGGTACCAGAGCCAGGTGGTGATGATGGGGGCTGTATGGATTTCTTTCAGATGAACGGTCAGCCCATTGTTTAGTTGGATGTGGTTCATTGATTCGGTCATATCATTTCACTATCATTTTGTTTGTACGGGTCCGTTGGTTGAAAAAGGCAATCCAGTATAATGGATCTGCTTATTGACAATTCACATTATATTCCATTAATCAAATGACGGCAGTGGCCGGGAAGGGTTGAGGTGCTCTTTGGCAAAACAAACCTATG
>DAOTUG010000178.1:0-15222 GCA_034437335.1 Anaerolineaceae bacterium | reverse complement strand
CACCCCGTGCGACCGCAGTGTACCTGAAAGCGCTCCTTCCAGCTGTTGATGCCGTGGGGATGACGCAGTCATCTGCGCAAGCCCAACATGCCTTGGGCCGCCATCTGACGCATGCCTGCGCGCCCTGATATCAGGGGAAGGAACAAGGATGGGGTCAGTATTTGGACAAATAGCTTGATGAGTCCCTATGCGATTGCCTTGGGGTTGCGTTGCACAGTCATCTGCAGTATTGATGCGTCGAGTATAATAATGCCCTATGAAATACCATATTTGGACAGAAGGTTGCCAAATGAACGTGGCCGATTCGCGCCGTCTGGCATCTGCTCTGGAGCGGATGGGGTATTCTCCCACCGGGGACCCCAAAGAAGCCGATGTGATCGTCCTCAACACCTGCGTCGTTCGACAGAGCGCCGAGGACAAAGCCATCGGCCGGCTCAGTTCTTTGCGACCTCTCAAAGAGAAAAACCCAAACCTTGTCATCAACCTGATGGGGTGTCTGATCGGCGTTCGCGGCAATACTAAGATTCTGGCGCGTTTTCCCTGGGTGGATGTCGTTTCTCCCCCGTCGGATCCCAGGCCTCTCCTGGAGTTTCTGCAAGAGCAACGCGGGAAACAGGATCAGCACACCTTGCAGCAGGAGCTCAACGCCATCCTGGATGGCGACATGGTCCTGCCCCGGCATGAACGGGGCCATCTCGTTTCTGCATACATCCCGATTGTTTATGGCTGCTCACACGCCTGCACCTATTGCATCATCCCCCACAAACGGGGACGGGAACAATCACGGCCATATCTGGACATTTTGACAGAAGCCAGATCCCTCGCAACCCAGGGCGTCAGGGAGATCACCCTTCTGGGTCAGATCGTGGACCGCTATGGTCTGGACCTGCCCAACCAGCCCAGTCTGGCGGATTTGCTGTCTGACCTTCATCGGATCGAGGACCTGACGCGGATTCGGTTTTTGACATCACACCCCAACTGGATCACGGACTCCCTGCTGGACGCAGTGGCTGACCTGCCAAAGGTCTGTCCCCACATTGAAGTACCCGCACAGTCCGGCGACGATGCCATTCTGAAGGCCATGCGCCGCGGCTACACCGCCCAGAGCTATCGGAATCTGATTGAAAAAATCCGCCGCCGCATCCCCGGCGTGTCTATCGCAACGGATATCATCGTCGGCTTTCCCGGAGAAACCAAAGCCCAATTTCAAAACACCTATAAACTCCTTGATGACCTGCGCATGGATGTGGCCCATCTGGCTCGGTATTCCCCTCGAACTGGCACATATTCTGCACAGTTGTTGGAGGATGATGTACCGGAAGATGAGAAAATGCGCCGTTTCCGTCTGCTGGAGACGCTCCAGGAACAAATCGCCGGCCAGATCAATGCCGGATTGTTGGACCAGAAAGTGCATGTTCTCTTTGAAGAGAAGACCAGGGGCCGCTGGCGCGGACGGACCCCCACCAACAAACTTGTCTTCCTAGAGAGCGAAGAAAACCTTCAAGGACATCTCCGTGAAGTTAAGATCACCTGGACAGGGCCCTGGTCCATGCAGGCAGAACTTCCCTCGTAGACCTCCTGTGAATGATAAACACCCCTTCGCAGCAGCGCCATCCGGGGACAAAATCAATAACAGCAAATAAATGAAACCATCGCTCCACCAGTGACAAGGGACACAGCATGACACATAACTTCCTCATTCACACCTCCGCAAAAGTGGATCCATCCGCCACCCTCTCCAATGGCAATAAAATCCTGCGGCACGCTACCATTGGCCCAGGGGTGAGCCTGGGTGAAAACGTGATCGTGGGGGCAGGTGTACAGGTTGGCGCCGGATCTTCCTTCGGGAACAATGTGGTTCTAGAGGGTTACATGCCAGAGGACGACCATATCCGGTATGAAGAGGACACGGAGGAGCCTGAGGCAGACCTTCCCCCAGAAACCGAGACTGTGGTCCACGACAATTGTCACATTGCGGATGGCACCAGAGTTGAGAAAGGGGTGATCCTGCACGGCAATGTCAGCATCGGAGCAGACTGTCTGATCGAAGAAAACACGCGCATCGGTCAGGATTGCGTTCTGACAAACCAGTGCATCCTGGGCATTAACGTGGTCCTCGCCCCCGGTTCTGTCCTGAATGACAGCGTCATCATCGAGAAAAACGCCCATCTCGACATTCCAATCAATGCCATGGCGGGCGTAAGAATCGGTCAACAAACGCAATGCCGCCCTAAGGTTCATCTGCGTGCCATCACCCCTCAGGGGAACTCGGTGGTAAAAAAGCAGTTGGAACAGATTTCCCTCCACCAGGGTGTGTATATCGGCGATGAGGCGACCCTTTTTGAAGGACTGACCGTGGAGGAATGGGCCATGGCAGCCGCGGGGGCAACCCTGCGCCACCACGTACCGGCCTATGCCCTTGTCTCCGGAGAGATGCAGATCAGGGGATTTGTCTGCCCCTGTGAAACCCTATTGTCCCCGATTGATGAAACAGGCGCAGCGGATAAAGCCATCCTTATGGAATGCCCGGCCTGCGGCAAGAAAATCGAGATACTGCGCCACGTCTACCGAAAAATGGAAGACCCCCTGGAAGACCTCAACGACCTCGCACAGTTCCTCCTCAATCCCACTTCCTTTGACAACGATGATGACGAGAAAAAGGAGGAGGATGAAGAGGAAATGAAGACAATAGAATCCTGAAAGTTCAGAAGGATGAAATTTCAGTTAACAATATCAGCCCGGACAGGCAGCTGACGCATTCAGACCTGGTCCGGGTCCTGGTTTTTCTCCTCAAATGCACATAGGTCTTCCACCGGACAGCGGTAGCAGTGCCATTTCCTGGCCCCGCAAACCTCTCGGCCCAATCGGATCAGATTTAAATGCAGATCATAAAACCACGCTGGGGGCAGGCGTTCTTCAAGGAAAGCGTGGGTTTTTTCCACCGAAAGGCCTTCCGGTCGAAGCCCAATCCGCCCGGTGACACGATAAATATGCGTATCCACCGGAAAAGCAGGGATTTCCAGGGAGAATAGCAGCACAATGGCGGCTGTTTTTGGCCCCACACCCTTCAGATTCGTCAACCACGCCCGGGCTTTTTCCCGGGGCCAATCTTTCATGAATGTGAGTTGGAGCTCCCCTCCGGTGTGTTCTGCGATCTGGCGTAAGGCCGCCTGGATGCGGGGCCCCTTCTGATTGGCCAGTCCCGCAGGGCGGATAGCTTCAATCACCGATTCCCTGTCAGCCCCCACTACAGCCTTCCAGTCCGGAAAGGCCTCCTTCAGCCGATTAAAAGCCACATCGCGATTGTCATCGTTGGTATTCTGTGAAAGAATGGTGGACACCAACTCATCCACTGGGGGAAGTGGATTGCGCCATTCGGGACGGCCAAAGGCTTCTATCAGCCTTTCCCTGATGGCCTCTATTTTTTCATTACCGCCGGGTGTTTTCTCCTCAACCATTAGCAGCCCTTCTACAATTCGGGCGAAAACGCCGGGCGAATTTCCCCGACAACCAATTTGCGCCAATTTTTCACCGGGACATTCCCATATTCGGCCAACCCGTCAAGTTCTTCCGTGGTCAACACACCCAGGGCGCGCAGAATGGTCATGCTGACGGAGGCCCTGGCGCGGCCCCGGCTGTCCCCATCGGAAATCTTCAATGCAAATCCCAATCCGGCCGGATGGTCTTCCAGCACATCAGGGAGGATGCCGATAATCTGATATCCCTCCGCGCCGCCCTTTGCGAAGACCTTTCCCCTGGCTGCCTTCATCAGGTCGGTGTCAAACCGATCCGGCCCTGCCACCATTGTCGGATGGGACATCATCGCCCCGGTGATGACGCGGCAGGCCGCGGCCCGTCCGGGGCGCAATTCCACGGGGTTGGCCATCTGGGCAACGCCCTGTGCCATCTTCTCCAGGGGAATGCCGTAAACCGGTGCCGAACACCCATCCACGCCCAGCGGCATCGCTTCTGGCGCCATGCCAACCATCTCTGCCAAAGTCTCCCGAATGGACACCTGGACAGGATGTTCAGGGTTGAGGTAATCCTCCTTTGGAAAATCCCGCATGCAAGCATGGGCCAACATGCCCGTATGCTTTCCGGAACAATTATGGCGGTTTTGGGTTGGCTCTTCACCCCGCAATTTCATCGCTTCGCGGGTATCCTTATCAACCGGCCAGTGGACTCCACAGGAGAGGTCCGCTTCCGAGATGCCGATCTTTTTCTGCATGGCTATCAACACATCCCGGTGTTCATCCGTGCCGCTGTGGGAAGCGCACATGATCGCCACTTCCTTCTTAGAAAACCCAAATGCTTCCACCCCCCCGCGTTCAATGAAAGGCAGCACCTGAAATGGCTTCATCGAGCTGCGGGGATACGTCATCAGGGCAGGATTTCCCGCAAAGGACACCACCTGTCCATGGGGATTCATCAGGACATAAGCACCGACATGAACCGATTCAACAATCTTGCCCCGGGTCACCTCTACCAGGGAGACACAATCCACAGCATTCATCACGATTCTCCTGTTTTGTCGTCATCTTTCATGAGATAATGACGTTCGTAATATTGTTCCAAACCCCAGCGCAGGCGGTTTTCATACAAATCAGCATACAGCTTGGTCATGGGCAGACCTTTCAAAAGATCGGGGGTCAAGGCGACCGCATCTTCCGTTGAACCATTCTTAGCTGCAATCTGATCCAGTGAAGCCTGCACATTTTTCAAAAACGCAACCATCTTTCCAATGGAACGTTGATCAATCTGTCCATTCCTTCCATTGATGATCGTATATCCCTCGAAGGCATCCGATTGAAGCCACTTCAGTTCCTCCAACCAGGTGGGAATGTCTGACCAAGATAAAAACGGGGGTTGATCCAAGACCACGGAATCTCCAACCATAAGCAGTTTCCCCGCATCAAAACGGAGCCAACTGGCGGCCGCATGGGCCCCCGGCTGATGGGTGAGAACAATGGGATCCTCATCCCAATAAATTGACACGGATTCCGAGTAGGTCATGTGGGGGACCACCCAGCGAATATTGGCGGGCAGGTCAAAGGATTCCCAATCAGATCCTGCATCAATCGGCTGGGAACGGGCTGAGGTGGGCCTGCTTTTCAGGATCTGAACACTGTTCTCCTGACCCAGAACGGTGGCGTCCATGCCCTTCACGCCCAGGGTCCGGTCAATATGGGTATCCAGCATCACCAGGATCTTATCCACCCCGCCGCCCAAATTGAGCAGACTGGCCCGCCATGATTTTAAGTCCTCCGAGCGGAAGGGGGCATCCACCATGATGACACCATGGCGAAAATTGAACGCGGCCAGAACCACGCCGGGATAACTTCCTTCAAGATAAATATTGTTTGCTATTTCCTCCATGCACGCTCCAAATCTTTCTATTGTTCGATTTTGTGATAATTCCATTATCCATTATTTCAACCATACCAAACCCTTGCACATCTCCTCAAGGCTGGCGGCACAGGGGTATCTCGGCCGGATTGTCTTCGATATTCAGCGAAAGGCCAAAGTAGGGAGTTGGATCTACAGTGTTACGGATATCTAATTCATTTAGATACATGCCCTGGCCGTCATCCCGGACAATTGAAAAATGCAGATGAATGCCGGTCGGGCTCCCCGGCGTGCCAGAGTAATTTCCCTGATATCCCAGGAGTGTTCCCGCTGAGACAAACACCTCCCTCGTGCCAGGAGGAAAGGCATCCACGATCAATGAATTGCCAGCCGGGTCAGCCATATGGGTATAGTATGTCCAAATCTGCCGGGCAGGCTGCAAGGGGTCCTTGGGGATCCGGATGATGACGGAGGATTTCCAGTCCGACAGCCGGGTGAGATAACCATCATAAGCCGCATAAATTGGGGCCTTCCCAACTGGTTGTCCACCAAAGATGTCAATCCCCTGATGTTTGTGACCGGGTCTGAAAGAATCGCCCCAGATATACCCGATCATTCCGGAGCTCGGAAGCAAAAAGGGCGCATCCCCACAGCGGGTTCCGCCCTGAACAACAAGATCCTGATGATCCTCGGGATTGCGGATAAAATCAATCACCTTCCGGGTGCGATCGCTGGGTGAAAAATATTGCCGATACATCAGATACAGGGCAGTCGAGATTAAAAGAAATAGAACCAGGATGGACAGAATCAGCCCTTTTTTCATTGCGTTTTCCTCGCGTTCAGTTCAGACACATAACAGAAGCTATTGTATCAAAGCTTCTCCGAAAACCATATGGGATTAATAAATTCTTATATTCTTTAAATTTTTCGCAGATATCTTGTTAACAAATCCCATTTAAGATAAAGACGAAGTAAAAAAAACACAGACCGATGGAGGTAGACATGACTCTTTATATCAACCCGCTTCGCGGTGGAAATCGCCGCCGAATGGTGGAAGAAATGATGCGAGACTGGGACGAGGGGTTTACAGCGGAACTGACCTTTCCCATTGATGTCCGGGCAGACAGCGAATCCTTCACCATCTCGGCCCTATTGCCTGGCGTCAATCCCGAGGATCTGGATATTCAAATTGTCAACGAAATTGTCACCATTTCCGGTGAACTGAACGTTGACCGGCCAGAGGGCGCCAATTATCTGCTGGCGGAACGTCCGAGCGGCAGATTCCACCGTGTGATCAACTTGCCGACCCCCCTGGACGCTGAAAAAGTGGAAGCCAACCTCGAAAATGGCATCCTGACTCTGTATGTCCCCAAGGCAGAAGAGGCCAAACCCCGCACCATCAAAGTTGTCCAGAAATAATTCATCCAACAATTTGTAAACAATTATCCCCCTGAGAAAATCACAGGGGGATGTTCTTTTCCCATGCTATAATTTCTGCATGGATAAAGGACAAGCTTTGCTGGACTTAAGATGCACTCAGTGCGGCGGTGAGCTTCACCCCGATGATGGTCAACGCTTCCTGATCTGCCCTTACTGCGCCACATCCATCTATCTGGACCGGTCAAAGGTTGTTTTTCATTGGGCTTTGAAATCAAACCTGGATCAACAGGCCGCCATCTCCACCCTCAAGACGTGGATGGCTGGTCAGGAGACCGCCAAAGATCTGGATGAGAAATCCCTCCTGCATGACATCGCCTATACCTTTTTTCCATTATGGTATTTCAGAACCCTCAGGGGAGAAGAGGAGCGAATTTACCTTCAACCAGCAGCGGCCACCGGGACGACAGAACTTCGTAGAATGACACTGCCGGGGGGAGATTTTGAGAAGTTTGACCCCGACCTGATGGAAGAAGCTCGTCCCCCCACTGTACCCCTGGATACCGCTCTGGATTGGGTCCGCAAAGAAACACCCAATCTCCGGTTTCTGGAAATCGCCCTGGTGCATGTCCCGGTGTACCGCTTCACGTATGGATACAAAGATAGAACCTACACCGCTCTTGTCGAAGCGAGCACGGGCAGAGTGCTGGCGAATATCTTTCCTCGGCGGAGGAAGATGCCCTATTTTCTGACTGCGCTTTTTGTGGCCACAGTGTTCACCTGCCTTTCCTTCTTTCCCCTCATCGGCTTTCTTATCTTTCAAGAACAAGGCGCCCTGTACGGCGCACTGGCCTGCGCAGGCCTCGGCATTATCATGGTTCCCATCCTGATTGCCCTGGCCACTCTGGTGGCCGCGACTCAATAAGAGACTATCATGACTGACAAGAAACCATTTATCAAAGGGTTGAACTGCCCGGAGTGCGGAGGCGTTCTTCAGATCATTGAAGGGGAAACCCTGGTGGAATGCCCCTATTGTGGTTTGCGCTCTATCCTCTCAGGCGACCGCGGCATTCATCAATTACAGATCCGGGAACGCATCAACCGCGAAATCGCTGCGAATATTGCCATTGAATTTCTCAGCGGGAAAATACAGATCGCCCAGGATCTGAAAACCCGGGCCTATATCACGGAATCCCGCTTGATCTTCACTCCCTTCTGGGTCACCTGGCAGCGAATCCTCGCCTGGGTACTGGGACAGGACAAGGTTAAATCCGGAAAGTCCAGCTATTATGTTCCCAAGGAAGTCACCATCGTTCAGGATATGGCCTGGAATGGAGCCGCCTGCGATATAACCGAGCTGGGCATCGAACATGTGCCCCTTCTCGACGAGAATTATGAGTTATTTGACAAGAATGCCCTTGAAAAACAGGCCCTTGTCTTTCAGCCAGCAAGCACGATCAGCTACGCAAGAAGACAGGCAGAAAAGGCCTTTGAGGAAAAAGTCCGGGAACTTTCCAAACTCGAACGCATTCAACAGATCATCATACGGAATGTCAGGGAGCGGATTGGCCTGGTATATTTTCCGCTGTGGGTCATCCGGTACGACTATAAAGGCCGCAATTACCAGGTCGTCATTGATGGGACGGACGGCGGCGTGCTCTTCGGGAACGCTCCGGGAAATCTTCTCTTCCGTTCCTCCATGCTGGTCCTCAGCATTCTGCTGGGAATCCTCCTGACCATCACGATCCCCGTGCTGTCCTTCACCCTGTTCCTGCTCATCCCCGGGCTTTCCTCCAGCTTTCCTTGCCCCATTTTTCTATTTCTGATTGGGCTGGTGGTGATGATTGCAGGATATAAGATTTTCAGCACCGGAGAAGAATATGAGTATCGCTGGCTGTCAAAGAAAAAGAAGAAATTCAGGATAAGGATCAATTGAGATGAAAGCCCCAAACCCAGACGGGACGCAAGTCCAGCTGCAGCCCCTGCGCTGCATCCACTGTCAGACAGATATCCCTGCTGAAATGGAGGAGGTCGTCTGGGTGTGCCAGCAGTGCGGACAGGCCCAAATGCTGGAAGAGGGCCAGAAGCTCGTTGCCCAGGAGATTCATTTTCACGCCAATGTGCTCAAGGACACCCCCGGCCATCCCTTCTGGGTTGCCGAAGGGCGGATCCATATGGAACGCTATACCTTTTGGGGATTGAATAACATTGATGATGCCATGACTTTCTGGAAAAAACCGCGCACCTTCTTTGTGGCAGCCTTTGACCTGCCCCTTGAGAATGTGATCCAATGGGGAAAATATTATCTTCAGCAGCCCATCCAGATGAAACCGGGGATACCCGTGGATTTCCTGCCAATCATCCTGGAAAAAAAAGACGTTCAGGCCATTGCCGATATCATCGCCGTGGGCATTGAAGCCTCCCGCCCGGACAAGCTGAAAGAGATTCACTTCACCCTCAGCCTGTCCGAACCAGAGCTCTGGATCCTGCCCTGACCCCCACCCACAAAGGCAACCAAACAGGCCTGATTGAAGTCCGCCAGTGAATCTTGTATAATGTTAAACACTCAAGACACCTCAGGAGCAATTGAATGGTCACACAAAACGCCGACCAATCCGGCTCTCCCCCCTATATCATCACCATCTGTCAGCAAAAAGGAGGGGTGGGAAAAACGACCACCGCGGTCTGCCTCAGCACGGTTCTGGCCCAGAAAGGGTTTTCCTGCCTGGTGATGGATTTGGCGCCATCCGCCAACCTGACCACCGGATTTGGAATCAACCTCAACCGCGTGAAAAAGTCAACCGCAGATCTGTTTCATAATGAACATCCATTTACAGATTTGATTGGCCCCACACCCATCAAAGGTCTCGACATCATCCCGGCGAATGCCTCTCTGTTTCCCATCCCCCGGGAACTGTACCTGCTTCCAGAATATGAGTTGACACTGAAGAGAAAACTCCAGGACCCGGCCTTTCACTACTACGACCTCCTGATTCTGGACTGTCCCCCCGGCATGGATTCCCTGACAATCAACGCCATTGCCTGCGCCGATCTGGCCATACTGCCCCTGGTGTGTGAATATTTTGCCCTGCAAACCCTGGAAAATATGTTCCGTCTGATCAAGGTATCCCGCAGCCGCGCCAACCCGGATCTGGCGTTCCGCCTGTTGGTAACACAGTTCGACCGACGGGCCTCGCTCCACGAGCGGATCTATAAACAAATTGAAGACCACTATGAGGCCGCCCTTCTGGACACAATCATCGGCGTGGATACAAAACTGGCTGAAAGCCAGCTTGCGGGAATGCCCATCCTGATCTACGCGCCAAAATCCAGGGGGGCAAAACAATATCGCACCCTCTCCCAGGAGATCCTGAGCCTGATAGAAGAAATCCAGGAAAACAAACACCCGAAAAAGGACTGACCGATGAAAAAAGTCTTCGCTTCTCTTATCCTGCTCCTGACTCTTTTGGGCGCCATTCCGAACACCTCCGCTGTCTTGGCGAAAACCGTCCCAACCATCACCATTCTGGGGGTGACTGAAAATGACCGGGTCTCTTTCCAAACCCACGATTTTCCTGCAGATAAGGTCTTCGATGTCCGCATGGGGCCTTTCGGCACAAAGGGGGTGAATGGCACCCTGGCCGACACGGTGGATTCCGGCGCTGGAGGCAACCAGACTTTCACCGTGGAGATTCCAACCAGTCTGCAGAGCCAGAGCATGATCGCCATCCGACTGGAATCCACCACCAGCACGCACTATGCCTATAACTGGTTCTATAACCAGACCTATGGCAGCCATGAAGAAGGAGAGGATATCCCCAGCGTGCCGGACATTGTGGCCGTCTCCGTCAAGGCTGGCGAGAACGTCACAATCAAGGGGTACAACTTCCCAGCCGAAGCAACTGTCCGGGTCCTGATGGATGCGTTTGGCGCCCAGGCTGAAGACGGCCTGGAAGTGGAAACCTTCGATTCCGGGGAAGGGGGCACCATCACCCGGCTTGTCCCCATTCCAGAAAGCTTGGCGGATGCCTATAAAATCGCCATCCGGTTTGAATCCACTGAAGGAGATCTGAGCACATCCACCTGGTTCATCAATCAGACGGGCGATAGCGGCGGGACCGGGACGGGCACTGTGACCAGCATTCCCACCATCACGATTCTTTCTGTCGTTCAGGGTGACAGCGTGACCGTCAAAACCCATAACTTCCCGGCTGGTAAGGACTTCAACGTCCTCATGGGCGTGATGGGAACCCGGGGCATTGGCGGGATCAAGGCCGACGCCATCAACAGCGGCGGAGGGGGATCGCTGACGGAAACCTTTGCGATTCCTGCAGCCCTGCAGGACAATGCCCAGATTGCCATTCGCCTGGAGACTTCCGATGGAGTTACCTACGCCTACAACTGGTTTTATAACAACACCAGCGACGGCGGAAATGGGTCAAATGGGAATGGGAATGGTTCTGGAAACCCTGGCTATACCGGCATCCCCACCATCAGCATCACCGGCATCCTTCAGGGGGACCAGGTGACCATCAAAACCAACAATTTCCCTGAAGATGTCGAGTTCATCGTCCTGATGGGACAGATGGGCACAAAAGGCATCGGTGGGATCCAGGTGACGACCATCAACTCTGGCTCAGGAGGAACCTTCTCCAAAACCTTTGACATCCCAGGAGCCCTTGCTGGGGAAGATCAAATCGCCATTCGTCTGGAATCCGCCTCCGGGACTTATTACGCCTACAACTGGTTTTATAATCAGACCTACCCCTGAGGTAAACCCTCAACATCAGGTTATTCCCTATTCAATGAACTTCTGGTAAAATAATTCCGCTTCCAAAAAGATAATTGGAACGGTCTTCCATGACAGGGTAAGATGCACACGAATGAGGAAATCATAACCTATGGACAACAAGATAACCATTATTGAAGGCCCCACGCCGAATTTCGATTCTGTTGAAACCGACTTCATCATGGGCATGAATGGTTGGACTGCCGGCCTGAATGAAGGTCCGTATCTTTACGATACTGCCCGGACGACTTTGCGGACCATCAACGGCAGCAAGTTGATCGAGCGCTGCCACAACGCCTGGTCCGAGAAGGCCACCATGTTTCTGGAATACCGGGATCCCATCGGAATGAAAAAAGAGGTCCCGATCATTGCTGCCCGCGCCATCGCGGCCGAAGAGGGCGACCTGCTGGTTTTGTGGGTCAGGCGGGAACCAGAACTGGATGACGAGGATATGGACCTCGACATTGATCTGGATGACTCGGATTTCGATTGGTGAGGCCAGGCCCGCAGCCCCACCCTTCCCTATATATATAATCTACCTATAGAAAAAGCGCCCGAATGGGCGCTTTTTGTGATCTCTGTGGTGCTCCAGGAGGGACTCGAACCCCCAACCTAGGCGTTAGGAGTGCCTTGCTCTATCCATTTGAGCTACTGGAGCACAAGAATATTTCTGGCATAGTATATCACAAATCAGGTCAGGGCAGAACCGTCCAGGGATTGATGAACCCACCCAGATAACGTACTTCAAAATGCAAGTGGGGGCCGGTTGAGTTGCCGGTTGAACCGGCGCTGCCGATGATCTGCCCCTGGGCCACGCTGGAACCGCAGCTCACATTGACGGCGCTCAGGTGG
Organism: Anaerolineaceae bacterium; assembly: GCA_034437335.1. Classification (GTDB taxonomy): domain Bacteria; phylum Chloroflexota; class Anaerolineae; order Anaerolineales; family Anaerolineaceae; genus Brevifilum. The sequence goes on along the minus strand of DAOTUG010000178.1, from coordinate 2,858 downwards.
GCATACAGGGTATGGTATCCATTGCGGTGATCAATCATCACCATATAACCGTAACCGCCGTTCATCCAACCGGCATACACCACCACGCCCGAATCCGCCGCATAAATAGGCATACCCGTCCCGGCCGCGATATCAATGGCCAGATGCCCGGACCAGTAATCATTCCCGGAAAGGTAGTGATTGGCCGCCGGCCAGATAAAAAAGCCGCCGCCGTACAGGCCGCCGTCAGCCGTCTCGCACGCCCCGGGAATGCTGGTGGAAACCCCGGCTCTTCCCACAGGAATGGTGGGGACCACCCACTGCTGAAATTCACGCTGGCCGCCCGGAATCATCACAATCTCCCCAGCTTCAATCTCAGGATTCGTGATGTCCAGCCTGTTGCCGGACCAGTTGAGGATATCATCCACCGATGTCTTAAAATCCGCAGCAACTCTCTCCAGGGTGTCCCCTTCATGCCATTCATACAAAATACCATTTGTGGGCGGAATGGTCAGAACCTGCCCAACGGAAAGGGAGTGCGGATCATCCTTGAGCACATCATAGTTGGACCAGAGCAGGGTTTCCGGGGTAATGTTGTATTTCTGTGCAATGCTGAACACCGCATCACCGGATTCCACCTCATAGGTGACCGGTTCACTGCGCGGGCGGGTGGGGGCAATCGTGTGAGTTTCGGCCTCTCGCATCAGAAAGCGCTCTTCAGCCTGAGCAGTGAAATGGGGCATATTGGCCAAGGCATCCGAGGAAACTTCGGCCACAGGATCCACTGCAATTATCTCCGGTTCAGCCGTCCTTTCCTCCAGTTGCTGGGCCAGGATGGGCTGCCAATACAGAATGGACACAAGAACCGCCACCGGGACCGCCGTTCCAATCCAGGAAGCCCAAATGAGCCCTTGGGCAGGTTTCTTTTCCGTTTGTATCTGTTCCACTTGTTCTAATTGTTTTTCTTCCAAGTCTTTATCCTCGATTGGTTGTTACATTTCACCATTAAGGGTTTCAAGGAACTCCAGATTGGTCTTTGCCCGGGAAACCTGTTGGATAACGGCTTCTGTCGCCACGGCCATATCCATGCCTGCGCCCTGAGGCGGCGAGCTGATCATCTGAATGTACATTCTGCGCATGAGCCAGGCTCGGCGAAGAATATCCGGCCCCAAAAGCAGGTCTTCCCGACGGGTTGAGGACCGCTCAATGTCAATAGCCGGGAAGGTCCGGCGCTCCTGCAGCCGCCTTGAGAGGTGCAGCTCCATATTGCCGGTTCCTTTGAACTCCTCAAAGACCACATCATCCAGGCGAGACCCCGTATCAATCAGGGCTGTTGCAATGATGGAGAGGGAACCGCCTTCCTCCAGATTGCGTGCGGCCCCGAAGAACCGTTTGGGGGGGTACAGAGCCGAAGGATCCAGACCACCCGAGAGTGTGCGCCCGGATGGGTTGACCACCAGGTTGTAAGCCCGGGCCAAACGCGTCAGGGAGTCCATTAAAATTACCACATCGTGGCCGGATTCTACCAGCCTTTTGGCCCGATCCAAAGCGATTTCGGCCATGCGGACATGCGCCGTGACCGGTTCATCAAAGGTTGAGGCCACCACCTCTGCATCCACAGAACGGTCCATATCGGTCACCTCTTCCGGTCGTTCGCCGATCAGGGACATGATCTGGCGCACCTCGGGATGGTTGGCGGAAATGGCATTGGCAATTTCTTTCAAAATGGTGGTCTTGCCGGCTTTGGGGGGAGAAACGATCATCCCGCGCTGCCCTCGGCCAACGGGTGCAATCAAATTGATGATCCGGGTTGAAAGGACCTTCGGGTCGTATTCCAAATTGAATCGTTTATCAGGGAAAATGGGCGTCAGCCGCTCAAATCGGGGTCTGCGTCTGGCCTCATCCGGTGTCAGGCCGTTGATTGATTCCACTTTTAATAATCCATAATGCCGCTCGGATTCCCTGGGGGGTCGGACATGCCCAATCACCATATCACCGGAGCGCAACTCATACCGTCGCAGTTGCGCCTGGGAGACATAAATATCCTCGGAACTTGCCCGGTAATTATTCCGAAGGAAGCCGATGCCCTCATTCATGATCTCCAATATACCGCCCCGGATTTCAAGGCCTTCGGCCTCGCCCCTTTCCCGGGCTATTTGCAGGATCAGGCTTTCTTTTTTATGTCGGTGTGGTCGGGGGAGGTCCATCTCGTGTGCGATGTTACGCAGTTCGGGCAAAGTTTTTTGCTCAAGTTCTAAAATGTTCATTGCTCAACTTTTCTCTTCTCATTGATCGTGTAATAATTTCCTTTTGAAAGTTATACTCGCCCAGCCGGTAGTCCGCAGACGCAGTTTGGGCGTGTTTTGCGCGCCAAACGGATTTGCCCACACAGGTTACCCGCGCGCTGCCCCATAATCGCCCTTTCAAATCCGGTACCGTTACTGTTGTGTTGTAAAGAACATTCGGGAGACAAACTTTCACGTAGTGACCGCCTGGGCATCTGCCCACGAAGCGCGGTCAGGTTTTCATCATGCTGGGTAGCCCCCGTATTATAACAGAAATCAAAATCCCCTGCAAGGATTTTTCTGCTTTGCCATGACAACTGTCAAACCTTCGGGGCCAGCCCCTGCCGCGCCTCTCCGGCAGCCCCGTGGCCCATCTCCATACCAAATTTACCAGATCCTGGGGAGCGAAAAACCGCCATGGGTTCCGGGACGGGATCCCGGGCCGACTGAAGGCTTACAGAGATTCACACCCTCTCAACGCCGCTCCATCAAACCATCCGCAAACCAGCTATGCTATAATCCAAAAAGAATTAATCTGCATTCACCAGCCAGGAGCACAGGATGGCACGCCGACCAACCCAAAAAAAGGCATCA
>DAOTUG010000177.1:0-9869 GCA_034437335.1 Anaerolineaceae bacterium | reverse complement strand
CCAGATTATCCAGAAGGGATACATCTTCCTGCAATACTTGCTGCCGGGCGCGGACAATATCCAGGTATTCTGCGGATAGTTTGAGACCCACGCCCAAGGGGTTGGCCAGTTTAAGCTTCAGTTTGCCGGTCTCATCGAGGCTATCCTTAATAAACGCTTCCAGATCGCTAAAGCGGCTGCGCTCCCATAATTCGGGCTCCCCGAGTTTTGCCGCCAGGGCCTGACGGGCGCTCACCGGAAAGATGCGGGGTGTGGAACCTAAAAGGGATTGTGCGTTGATCTGGATAAAATCCAAAACTTCCTGTAATTCCTTTTCATCCTGGAATAGGTCAATCTTATTTAATATGAGAACAATTTTCTTTCCCCATCCGTGGATGATCTCGAGGAAGGCGCGTTCGGTCTCAGTGAAGGGCCGGTCAGCGCTAGTGACAAACAGCACCAGATCGGAGCGGGGGACAAACTGGTTGGTGATGGTCTCATGTTCCCTGATGATGGCATTGGTGCCGGGTGTATCCACAATGCTGATTTCCCTCAGAAGGGGGGCCGGTGCATAAAATAGGGCGGTATTTTGCTCAAAGGCTGCCCGACGCTGTTCTTCTCCGTAGCGTACGACGTTGATTTGGGTTGTGGTGGGTGTCACCCCGGCTTTGAGAAGCCGATCTCCCAGAAGTGCGTTGATCAACACACTCTTCCCAGCATTAAATTCCCCAACGACGACCAGCATAAAAAAATCGTCTGCCTGTTGGATGGATTTTTTCAAGGTTTCCCTGTCTTCAGGCGCCATACCAAATTGATTCAGAAATTCCATCAAATCATTCAATTTTTCACGCTCCGCATTGAGAAGCGCTTCCTGGCGTTCGTTGAGGATTTTCATCTGTAATTCCTTTAACAAAATTTGATTTCTCTGTCTTTCACCGTTAAAATATATCTCAGCCTGACCTGTTTGTAAATAAATCAGGACGCAGGTATGAGTGTCCCCAACCTTGATACAGGGCTCAGAGAGCTGTTCAAAAGCTGACAGATATTATGAGGTGGCAGCATGCGGGAAGAAAATGATTGTGCAGGATGGTACCAATTTGATGGCGGAGGACGGGCACTTCTGACCTTTGGCCCCGATGACGATTATCGGATGGTGGGGTTGGATGACACCCTCTTTTCCAACCGGCTGAAGGTGCAGGAAGATGGAGCCTTTCTGTGGGAAAAAAATCAAAATCCGATCCAAGGGCGGCTTCAGACTGATGGAGATGAATGCTTCTTGGTCTGGCAAGATGGGAAGGGGCAAACCAGACAGGCCAGGAAGATTCAGGATCCTCCATATCAGGTGCTGGAGATTGATTTTCACAATGGCCCAGTTTCCTTATCAGGCAGCCTTTTCATCCCGTCAAAGTCTGCAGATTCGCCTTTGGCTGTGATGATTCATGGATCCGGTGACAGCACCCGGGATAACCTTTGGTATTTGAGCATTGTCCATGCCCTTGCCTTGGATGGTGTGGCAGTTTTTTTGCCTGATAAACGGGGTTGTGGAAAATCAGGCGGGGATTGGAAAACAGCGTCCTTTGCGGATTTTGCTCGGGACGCAATTGCTGCATTGAGATCCTGCTGTCGTATCCTTGGATCTGATTTCCGATCAGCAGGTTTCATTGGCATCAGTCAGGGAGGATGGATTGCACCCCTGGCGGCTACGATGGTTGAGGAGGAAGTGGACTTTGTTGTGGCAATCAGCAGTGCGGCCGTCCCGCCAAATCAACAGCTTCATCATGAGACGATTCAAACCTTCAAACAGGCTGGTTTTCCTGATTGGGCTGCCAGGATGTTCGCCCCGGTTGGTGTTCTTGTACCTAAACTCCGGCGTTGGACTTGGTGGCGTAAAAATGGCCCCTTTGATCCCATGCCAATTTGGGAGTCGCTGACCATGCCAGGACTGATCGCCCTGGGTAATGCTGATGAGTTGGATAATGTACCGGTTTCGCAAAGCGTAGCTTTGCTTCAGGCTGCCCGGGAAAAATTCCAGAGTCGGCTGACGATTATGCAATATCATGAAAGCGGCCACGGTCTAAAACTTCCTGGAGAAAACCGGATTCGGGACGATTTTTTGTTGGATTTATGTGAATGGATCGGGGCTAACAGCTAGCGGGCAATGGTGTGAGTCCGATGATAAAAAGGAACCGGTCAAATTAATTTAGGAAGACGAAAATCGCTGACGCAAGGGCCTGGGGTAAACCGTGGAGAAGGGCAGGGGCCAGGATACCATCGCTTTTTTCTCTGATAATGCCATACACCAGGCCGCCAAATAAGGTCCAAAGCCCCCAGGCCCAGGTCAATGAACTGGCAGGGTCTAAAAAGTAAGTGGTTAATCCAACATGGGACAAACCAAAAATGAAAGCGCTGATGATTAACCCCCAACCGAAGGGTATTCCAAAAAACGTGTATGGTTTGCCAAAGACTTGGTTTAGGCGGGATTGAATGTAGCCGCGATAGACGATCTCTTCACCGAAGCCCACAAAGAGCGCATACGTTAGAAATACCACGAAGGCCTTCCAACCCAAGGTCTCTGTGATCACCTGGCATTTCATCGAAAAGGTTATACCAAGAACGAGCAGGCCCATTACCATTTCTCCTGGTTTCTCCCTCAGGAGCCAGCCAATAATCATCAGCAAAGCAATTTTTGTCAAGGATAAAATCCAGGCCCCTTTCCAGGATGTGTAATCCAGGCCAAGGCCGAAGGGGATGCTTGCCAGCACAACCGGTAGAAAACACGTTCCGGCAATATCCAGTTGGGTCTTTATCTGAGAAAAATTCAATCCGAATTTCTTCATATTTCCACCGTGAAACAACATGAGCAATAGAACAATGCCCGCAAAAAGGACATGGCTGAAAACCGGAAAAGGGAAGTTCAATGTCTTAACCTGCCAGATCTCAAATTGAGGGAAAAGGGCTCTCTGTCCGAGGATCACCGCGGGGATGAATAAAAAACGAACACCAACCACTTCAACAATAGCGAACAGACGTTTCAATCCGGGTTTCATTGGTCTCTCCTGGCGTTCGTGCACCAATCGGTTATCTTTTTGTGATTATAAAGGAAAAACAATCTATCTACCAGGCATCTACCCGGAATAAAGGCACTTTTGGTTCTTGAAAAGGTTGCAATATTTTTTATATAATGATTTATACCGGCATGAGTGGACGTGGTCTGGTGCACTATCATTGTTATTTGTCACATTTCACCTAAATTGAAAGGAGCATGCAATGACTGAGGAAATGGCACAGCAATCAGTTGAAGCTGACGAAACAGGGGAGACAAATGACCAGTTCTCGGACCCGGGGCAGGAGAAAAAAGGGGGAATCAAGATCCTTGTCGGAATATTGTTTATCCTGCCCGCATTGGTTGTGACCGTTGTTGTCCGATTGATTCCTGGATTTCGAACCATCTGGTTAAGTTTTCAGGATGCGCGATTCACTGGTGAGGCTGAAATTATTGGCCTGGCAAACTATGCACAAATGGCTGAAGGGCCGCTTTTTAGCCAAGCATTGGGTTTCACACTGTTGTTGACCCTTTTCAGGTTGATGACCGTTATCATCCCGCCTCTGTTCCTGACTCTGGGAACACACGGTCTAAAAAAAGGTGAGCGAATTGGTGTTCGACTTTTGGCTAGTCTTCCCTGGATGGTCTACTCCCCGATGGCCCTTGCCCTGGGATGGTTTTTCCTCCTCAACCCGCAGTTTGGTTTGTTCGGAAGAGCAATTTCCTTTGCGGATCCGAACAGCATTCGGTGGTTGGTGATTGGGCTGGATAGTCTTGCTTTTTTCGGTCTGGCGACCGGCTTTGGTCTCACGATCTATCTCGCAGGACTCAGGAAAAAATCTTCATCAGGCAGAATGTATAGGAATCTTTTGATCCTTCTGGCCCTCATGATAGTGGGTACTGTCGCCCTTTCTCTGCAAACTGGTCAAAGCATTTTCGTGTTCACTCAGGGCGGACCAATGAACACCACAACAACTCTTCTCATTTTGCTTTTCCGTCAACTGTTTGCTCAAATGCGTTTGGGTTCGGCCGCTGCTATTGCCAGCCCCCTATTGATCATCGTTGGTGGGTTGGGCGTTGCTGTTTGCTTGATTGCCCTTTTATCGAACCTTCGGATTGTGCCCAGGCAGAAATCAGAAGAAAGGACAGTTTTGCCAAAGTGGCTCAGAATTGTGGGGGGCGTTCTGATGGTCTTTACCCTGGTTGGGATCCTTCTCACGTTGATTCCCAATCTTTTCAAATTTGTTGCGCTATTCAGGGCTCCAGGAGGCGGTGTCCTTGCAGATATGCGTCAGGTTTTGGGAACAATAGGCCTCTCCCGAATATTATTGAATACCTGGTTAAAACCTCTCATTTTTGTCCTGGGGGTACAGTTCCCTGTAACCTATCTCGCTGCGGTGGGGATTGGAGTGGTGCGGCCTTTTGGCCGGGGCAGTGATTGGCTACTGCTCCTCTTTGCACCCTGGCTCTTTGTCTCCGTCACTTTGCTCCTGCCGGGATTGACCAAGACGATCATGAATATGGGATTATTTAACACAGTCTTTGGACTGGGATTTCCTTTTCTCATCAATATTCCCATGTTGTTCATTCTGACCGCGTTTTTTAAACGCACCAACGCAAAATCAACAGGAGGAAATTCAATCGGGAGTTTCTTCAGAGAATTATTTATCCCGTCACTGCCTCTGACAGCGCTTTGTTTGGTCGGGGGGCTGCTTTCCATCCAGCAGAATCTTCTCTGGATCCAGGCTGTTGTCAACCAGTCGGATCAATTCACCATGCCAATGATGCTATTTCGTTTGATGACCGGTTTTAGCTCCTCCTGGCAGGGCTTCATCAGTCTGTTGCTTCTGCTGCGAACGCCGGCGTTCTTCCTGAGCTTGTTGTTGCTGGGTGCCTATCAGGTTTTCTATTTCCCCCAAGTATCCATTGAATTTGGTAAGCAAGGTGAATAGGATTTTTTGCTAATAGAGGAACAACGCGAAATAAATTCCCAGCAGGGCGTTTTGATCAAGCGCCCTGTTGTGATTCTATCATCGTGAGATGGGGTTTTACGCCAAATTCTTTTCTGAAGCAAGATCCTCTTGCATTCACCATAAATAAATTATATAATTTGAATAACAGAAAAATGTCAAGGGCAAATTGTGTTGACTGTGTCTGCTTTCCTGCAGAATGGACTGGATATGTGACCATGGCTGGAATAATGGGTGATCCCCAACAAGTTTTTCCTCAAGCAATGGTGGATATACCAAAAAACCGCATATGGCAGCGGTTGATATTTGGCTTTTTGGGAATGGTTCTGTTTTTTCCAGGTCTGGTAGTCCTGGTGTTGACGCGCATCCTCCCCAGCCTTCATTTGGTGGAGATCAGTTTCCGGGAATATGATTCTGCCACGCAGATACTTCGATTTATTGGCATGAGAAATTACCAGGTTTTGTCCGAATTCCCTGTTTTCCAGGAAACGGTCAATTTCGCATTCGTTCTGATATGTCTGCGGATCATTGTAGTGATAATCCCGCCGTTGATCCTGGCCTTAGGCGCGGCCGGTCTCGGGCGGAAGATCAGGAAGTGGTTGGGGGTTGTTTTCGTGCTGCCGTGGATGCTCTATTCTCCTCTTGCATTGGGAATCACCTGGTTGGTCTTGTTGAACCCAAACTTTGGGGTTATGTCCCGATATTTTTCCATGGCCGATCCTCTTCAAGCCCCCTGGATTGTCCTCCTGGTGGATGGCATTTCCGTATTGGGACTTTCCTTGGGGGTTTCCTTTACTGCTTTCTTAGCCGTGTTGAAAGGCGCTGGAAAAGGTTATCAAAAGAAGTATGCTGTTGGGGCGTTCCTTATTCTCAGCGCAGTGCTGGTGATGGGGGCGGCAGCGTTTTCGGTACAATGGTTTGGCCCCATTCATGTTTTCAATCTCGCTGGATTTGGGAAACCTTTTTATACCTGCATGGTCTTTATTTATGATCATGTGTATCAATTGGCAAAACCCGGTTTGGGCACTGCTGCAGCCAGTTTGGTATTGCTTGTGGTCATGTTGTGTGGCGCGCTCAGCTCACTTCTGATGCTGTTCTCAAATTTGCGGTTACTTTCCCTTCCACATGATTCCACGCCGATGTACATGGCTGATTGGATGAAGATCCTGTTTCTGTTTTTATTGCCACTGCCAGTCGCCGGCCTGGTGATTTCTGTTTTGCCGGGGCTGTTAAAATGGATTTCCCTTCTCGGTCCGGGAGCTGGGGGATTGGTTAACGGAATGCAACAGATTCTCAGCGGGTTGGATTTTGCCCAACATCTGCTGAACACCTGGGTGGGGCCAATAGCTTTTGTGCTGTTTATTCAACTGCCAATCACACTTTTGACCGCCTTGAGTATCGGGGTCTTTCGCCCTCTGGGGCGGTTCAGTGATAGTCTGTTGTTATTATTCAGCCCCTGGCTGTTTGTGACAAATAGTGTATTGTCGCCGGCTCTGCACAGTACCCTCCCTTTATTTCATTTGGAGAGCAGTTTCCTTCGTTGGGGATTTCCCCATCTGCTCAATATACCCCTGCTGTTTATCCTCACATTGTTTTATAAAGGCCAGCGGATCAATCTGACCATTCATGATGATTCGGTCAATATTCTCAACGTGTATATTTTGCCATCTCTTCCCTGGATTGGTATTGGTTTGTTGGGGGGCTTGCTGACAATTCAACAGGAACTGTTCTGGCCCCTCAGCCTGGGGTTGGAACCTGGTAATCAAAACCTTGCCTTGCTTTTTGATGGGTTGCTTCGTAATCCGGCTTTGAGTTGGCAGGGTATCAGCGGATTATTTTTCCTTTTTCGTGTCCCGGCCAACCTGTTATTGTTGCTTATTTTGGGATTTTTTCAGTTGAGAATAGCACCAAAACTTGGGATTCGGACAGGGAAGATTATCCGTTAGGTGATCGCTTTTTTCCGTTTGAGATAGATTTCTTTTTCTAGGCGGAGAGCGGGGATTTTCTTGACATGAGAAAATTCTCATAATGCCTTTCTGGTAGCAAATTTTCTGGTATAACGACGTCTCTATTTAGGATTCGCAGTTCCCTTTGTGTTGCAGGAGACGTTATGAGACAAAAAACAAACAAAATGATTCGACGACAGCGGATCTTGATTGCTGTCTTTTCTCTCTTGTTTGTTCTGGCCCTGGTCAGCATTTTCCTTGCTGTGACGGTTTTTAGACCGTTCATCCCATTCTTTCGACTCGTTGATGGGGATAGTTCTTTTTGTTGTCAGGGGGATTCGTCCTCATTGCCAGTGGGGCAGGAACACCAGGTTGCGGGAGTTGGTCAGACCTACATGGTTCTTGGATCAGACTACCGACCTGATGCAGGGTTTCGTACGGATGTGATGGTTCTGGTCATGGTCAACCCTGTGACCGCTCAGGTCAGTCTGGTTTCCTTCCCCAGAGATTTATGGGTGGCGATTCCCGGCGTTGGTGAGCAGCGGATCAACACTGTCATGCAGACCGGCGGTTTTGATCTGTTGGCGGCTACGATGCAGCAAAACTTTGGCATTCGTCCCCAGGGATATTTCCTGGTGGATATGGAAGGATTTATTGAGGTGGTGGACATTTTGGGGGGTGTTGAGGTTTTCACCGACCGCGTCACAGCGGATAGCTGTGACGTAAGCATTCAAACAAGTGGTTGGTGTACAGTGGGCCCTGGGAAAATAACCATGGACAGCGCCTGGGCTCTTTGGTACGTCCGGGCTCGTTACCAATCCAGTGATTTTGATCGCATGCGACGGGTCCAGGAAGTTGGCTTGGCCATCATTCGGAGGGCCGTGAGTTTGGCGGGGGTCGCCAAGGCAACGGATCTAATCGCTGTTTATGAGACATATTTCGAGACCAATCTCAATATGGGAGAAGCCTTTCTGCTCTCTCAGATCATGCTGCGGATGGATGAATCAACGAATGTCAAAACGTTCAGCATTGGGCCGGACGCGACAAGCCCCTTTGTTACCATGGAGGGGGCTTCTGTATTGCTCCCCAATTCAACGGCTGTTCAGGAAATTCTGCGCAAAGCCCGTGATTGGGTAGAACGATAAACTTGCCATACATCGCTTATCTTGAACGCATCCTGAAATTAGGTGCCTTCTTTTTTGTTAGGCGAATAAATATTAAAATGAAATGAATTGTGGTGTATAATGGAATTGAACCCGATCAAGCGCATAAAAGGAGCCAGAAATGAATTGGCGTAACATTCTGATTTGCCTTCTTAGTCTCTTCTTACTGTCAAGCCTTTCCTGTTCGGCTACTTCCATTTTTCAGGAACCGACCGCAACTCCCACGAAAACCGCCACAAAAACCCCTCAACCTACGCTTACGCCTACCAGAACCCAAACCCCAACCAAAACCCCCTTACCACCCACACAAACTCCCTCATCCACGCCCACTGAAGACCCCTTTGTTGACATTGAGTTGATAAATGATACAGGGGATTTTGTCTGTGCTGTATTTGCTTATACCCTCGATATGGATGGAGAACTGCCCAATCTGATAGAGAACCAAATCCTTATGGATAGTATGTCCCTGACAATTGAACTCGAACGTGGGGAGTATATCATTGAAGTTTGGGATTGTCAGATGAATAAACTCCACGATCTCTATGGCTTCATAATTGAAGAAGATTTCACCTGGAATCTTTCTGAAGTCCCGGAAGTTTACACTTATGAAGCACAGCAATCCTTGATTTTGATTAATGAGAGGGCCTGGGATATTTGCGAGCTCTATATTCGGGATGGCGATTCGGAAGATTGGGGAGAAAATCTGTTCCGTCCTGAGGCAAACTATTATCTCTCCGCGGGCAGCACCTTGATTGAACCCCTTGAGTCGGGAGTCTTTGATTTCAAACTGGTTTATTGTGATGGGACCATCGCCAGCACGCAGATGGATTTGGAAGTTCCGGAAGGTCAAAACATGGAGTGGACGCTGACACCATGAAAAAATTAAGATTTGGGGGATCCTCCTCAGGAAGAAAAAAAATCTAGATTTTTTCACTGAAAGGGTTGTAACGGAGCCCCCAGGTAGGCAGATTTGCAGTCAATGAACGCCCGGCTTTGCGCACCGGGTGTTCTCACTCTGGTTTCATTTTTCCTCGTACATGTTCAGGGCTTTATCCCCGAGAGTAACCACTCAGGAAAGGTTTGAGAGGATGTTAATCACCTCTTTAATGATATCCTCGGGTTCAATAATACCTTCAATGTAGATAAAGCTGAGATTCATTTTTCCTCGAAAGGAATTGATAGCCACACCCAGCTCATTTCTTGAGAGCATTGAGACTGACGGCACCGCGCAGATCCCATCCACGTCAATCCTATTATTTTTTGGCAGAAGAGAATCCAGCCGACCAATATTGGTGACCAACGCTGCAAACCGGTAGAAGCTGGTGAATTTCTCGCTCGCCTCTTCGGCTTTTCCTAGGAGGGTGGGCAATTTGATGCTCAGATAATGCTCTTTATTGTTGAGGGATTGGATTAAGGCGTGACGAGCATTCCGGGCCGTTTCCCAAAAGTCATCTGAATTATTTACCAAATGTCTTGTGGTGATGATGCTGATGTAAAGACCGGCCTGATCTTGAATGCCGACTTCGTCCCGCATGTTAATCGGAGAGGCGATGTTGATCCGGGATGTTTGTCCCCCCTTTTTGTGGTGAATGGCCCAAAGCACTGCAGCGAGGACGGTTCCATGAACCGTTGTCTTCATTTTTCGACTCAAGCGAAGTAAATTTTGTGAAACATCTTCAGTAAGTGTCTCAAATACGATTTTTGTTTTTGAGACCAGCTTTTTTGAAGCGCCTGATTCTTTGTCGCCTTGCTCTGAAACGTCATTGAG
>DAOTUG010000176.1:0-3171 GCA_034437335.1 Anaerolineaceae bacterium | reverse complement strand
GCTGAAAAGACGCTCCCCTACAGCCAACACCAATGTTAGAGTGGTTCCTCCTCCGGGGACGTTTTGCTGAATCAGCTCCTGCGCCGCATCCACCGCCTCCTTAACCAGCCGCTTCAACTCTGCATCTTCAAAGGTCTTGCCTTCAAATACGATCGGACGATAAAGGGCATCCAGGAGAAACTCCGCAGCGCCTCTGGCGGCCAGGTGGCTGGCAATTTCTCCGCTCTGGTGCCCTCCCATACCATCCGCCACAAGGTAGATCCCAACCGACTGTGGTTCATGGTACCCAGCCAGGAAGGCCTCCAGGGTGAACAAGGTATCCTCATTGTGCGCCCTTTCCCGTCCGGAAGATTGACAGGCAGCCACCTGAAAAAGGGATTGGGGCATGGGAGGTTGTTTCTCCGTCAGATCCCGCCCAGGAATGGGGTCAGCAGGGCCGTCTTCCTTCATGGAAGAAGGCTTATCATTAAACATGTTTTTGAAAAAATCAAACACCGGCATTTCTCCACCAATGGTTAACAAGCATCAATTCTTCTTTATTTTACTGGATATGTCCAGATTTTTTATAAGATCCACCAAACAATCGCGTGGGGATGATCATGATCATGGTACCAGGGCAATGACACTATCCATCAAATTCTTCAATCGGCGTCAGGAACTCCCCTGCTGACCAGCCATTCCGGGTTTGATCATAAGGCGCTTCCAGATGCCACCAGGTATATCCATCCGCTTCGACCGGACCGCCAATCACCAGAAAAACTTCCGAGTCCATGGCTGTGAAATTGATCTCCCCTCCCAGGCTGGGCTGCGACCGCATCCGCAAACCTGCACCCTCGGTTCCGGAAACCTGAACATATCCTCCAACGCCAATCAGCCCTTCTGGCAGAAAGATGATCAGGGTGGATGTTGGGCTTGGAATCTGTGTTGGTTGGGGTTTGGTTGGGGTGATTGTTGGCGCAGGAAGGAATGTCACAACGGGCGTTGCTCCCAGCGCGGGCGTTTGATCACGACCCAGAAAAAGTGCGGCCAGGCTGACCAGCACCATCCCAGCCAATAAGATCAAGGTCAGCACAATACCAATGGGGTTGAGGAGTTGCCGATTTTGAGATCCTTCGCGAGTTGTGTTCATGAACCTTTCATCATCTACAGGGTTGTTGACCCGATGATCTGTGTTTGATAAACCTACCTCATTATATCCCAACCTGGATGATCATCCATAACAGCATGAATAGAAGGACATGCGAACACGTCAAGAGCGGGAAGCGATCCAGACCCATCCGGGTGACATTCTCTCTCAGCCAAACTCAGATTTCAAAACCGATTATGTTATAATTCGAGAGGAAAGAAGAAAATTATGGCAGAATCAGCCCTCCTCAACCAACGATATCGCTTACTGCATCCCCTCGGATCCGGGGGAATGGCGGTGGTCTACAAGGCCATTGATGAAATGCTGGAACGCACCGTCGCAGTCAAGATCCTCCGGCAGGATTACTCTAAGGAGGTTGATTTCCGAGAACGCTTCAAACAGGAAGCCAAAGCAGCAGCCAATCTCTCCCACCCAAACATTGTCACGGTGCATGATTTTGGTCTGGATGACGGCCAAGTCTTCATCGTGATTGAGTTTATCCCCGGAACCGATCTCAAATCCCTGATCCGCCAGAAAGGCCGCTTCTCCGTCGAGGACACGGTGGGGCTGATGGTGCAGGCCTGTGCCGGCATCGGATATGCGCATCGCGCTGGCCTCGTGCACTGCGATATCAAACCGCATAATATGCTGGTCTCCCACGATTTCCGGTTAAAGGTCACGGATTTTGGGATTGCCAGAGCGCTGGCCACCATCCATCCGGATGAACAGAGTGAAGTGGTCTGGGGTTCACCCCACTACTTCTCTCCGGAACAGGCTGCGGGAGGTGCACCCTCCCCGGCATCGGATGTCTATTCTCTGGGTGTCATCATGTATGAAATGCTGACGGGACAGCTCCCCTTCCGGGCAAACGATGCCACAGAGCTGGCGCGGATGCACCGAGAGGATATTCCTCTCCCCCCAAAACGGATCAATCCTGCCATCCCGGAGGCATTGGAGGAGATCACCCTCAAGGTGCTCTCAAAGGAGCCCTCCGCCCGGTATCGCACGGCTGATCAACTGGGCCGGGTTCTGCTTTCATTCGGCAATTTGAATGAAGACAAAACCGGGCCGATCGTCCTACCCAAGGCTGGGAAAAATGGTCCGAACAGGGGTGAACCCAGCGCCGATTCCCAGATCAAACCCCCGGAGGCCGTCTCTCCTGAGGAAGAACAGGACAAAAGCGATGTGGACTGGATCACCTGGGGTCTGGGGCTGCTGGCCTTCACGGCAATCCTCGGGCTGATCCCATTCTGGCTCTTTGTTTACTTTTCCATCAACCCCCAGTAAGATAATGGCTATGTCAATTCAAATCGCACCCTCCATCTTATCCGCAGATATCACCCGCCTTGGTGAGGAAATCCGCAAAGTTGTGGACGCCGGCGCTGATTGGATTCACATTGATGTCATGGATGGGAGTTTTGTGCCCAACCTCTCCTTTGGCCCGCATATCGTCCGAGCTGTCCGAAACGTGACCAACCTGCCTGTGGATGTCCATTTGATGATTGTAAATCCTGAACGGCATCTACAGACCTTTGCCAATGCGGGAGCCACCCACATCACAGTCCATTACGAGACCTGCCCCCATATCCACCGAACCCTGCAAACCATCCAGGAGCTTGGCGTCTCACCAGGGATTGTTATCAATCCCGGAACCCCCGTATCTGTTCTGAGAGAACTCACCCATGCTTTCAAGGGCGTTTTAATCATGAGCGTCAATCCTGGTTTCAGCGGCCAGGCTTTCATTCCTTCCGCTGTGAATAAAATCCATCGGATGAAGGCCCTTCTGAATGAAACTGGTTCAGACGCATTCATCCAGGTTGACGGCGGAATCAACGCGGAAACGATCCAGGCTTGTCATGCGGCTGGCGGGACCAATTTTGTAGCTGGTTCCGCAATTTATAAGCATCCAGACGGCGTTAAAGCCGGGATTGAAGCCCTTCGGAATGCAGTTTCCATTTAAACGGAAAAGTCGCCGTCCGAAGGACCGCGACTTCTACGCTGTTTTTGGGTTAAACCTATTTAGATGCTTTAGCCAATGTCCTGAT
>DAOTUG010000175.1:0-28192 GCA_034437335.1 Anaerolineaceae bacterium | reverse complement strand
CGCAAGCGAAGCTTCGAACCGAAGCCCCGGTGAACGGCGGCCGTAACTATAACGGTCCTAAGGTAGCGAAATTCCTTGTCGGGTAAGTTCCGACCCGCACGAATGGTGTAACAACTTGAGCAGTGTCTCGACGAAGGACCCGGCGAAATTGAAATGGCTGTGAAGATGCGGCCTACCCGCAGTAGGACAAAAAGACCCCGTGGAGCTTTACTGTAACTTGACATTGAGTTTGGACATTATCTGTGGAGGATAGGTGGGAGGCTATGAAGCTAGGGCGCCAGCCTTGGTGGAGCCGTCAGTGAAATACCACCCTGGTAATGTCTAGGCCCTAACCCTAATCCGTTATCCGGATAGGGGACAGTGTCAGGTGGGCAGTTTGACTGGGGCGGTCGCCTCCCAAAGAGTAACGGAGGCGCCCAAAGGTTCCCTCAGGCTGAATGGAAACCAGCCGTAGAGTGTAAAGGCACAAGGGAGCTTGACTGCAAGACCAACGCGTCGAGCAGAGACGAAAGTCGGGCTTAGTGATCCCACGCATCTGAGTGGAAAGGGCGTGGCTCACCGGATAAAAGCTACCCCGGGGATAACAGGCTAGTCAGGTCCAAGAGTCCATATCGACGACCTGGCTCGGCACCTCGATGTCGGCTCATCGCATCCTGGGGCTGGATAAGGTCCCAAGGGTCGGGCTGTTCGCCCGTTAAAGCGGTACGCGAGCTGGGTTCAGACCGTCGTGAGACAGGTCGGTCTCTATCCACTGTGGGCGTAAGGGATTTGAGAAGAGCTGCTCCTAGTACGAGAGGACCGGAGTGGACAGACCTCTGGTGTGCCAGTTGTCGTGCCAACGGCATCGCTGGGTAGCTACGTCTGGCAGAGATAACCGCTGAAAGCATCTAAGTGGGAAACTCGCTTCAAGATTAGATCCCTGTAATCCAGTAAATGGAGTAAGATCGCAGGTAGACCACCTGCTTGATAGGCAGTATGTGTAAGCGTAGCAATACGTTTAGCTAAACTGTACTAATGATCGAGGGCTTCACCACGTGATGTGGAGAACTCGGTGCTTTTTCAAGCACTAGCTACAATTCGTCATTCATATTCTTTGCGTAATTTTTAACATTTTTTTGTGAAGATGTCCCTTGGTGATTTGAGCGGCGAGGGTACACCCGGTAACATCCCGAACCCGGTCGTTAAGCTCGCCAGCGCTGATGGTACTTGGGGGGAGACCCCCTGGGAGAGTAGGTCATTGCCAAGGGACTTTTCGTTTTAACCCACCGGTAAGCGTTTTCCCAGTTTCATTACCCCCTGCACAGGACACAAAATTCGTGTATAATTAACCCCGGTGCGGGCAATGCTGTTGAACGCGTCCATCACCCTTGGGAACCTGACAAGGTTGGCGCTGGTTTATTCGCCCACCTCCTGTTTGTTCCTCATTCATCTATCTCCTTTGGAAGGGAGGTGAGTGTCTTGCCTCGTGTGGTTTTGCGCCCCAACGAATCACAGGAACAACTGCTGCGCCGCTTTCGCAAGCAGGTTGTCAAAAGTGGTGTCCTGAGCACGATTCGTCGCAAGCGTTGGTTCATTTCAAAGAGTGAACTCCGACGCATTGAGAAAAAGAAGGCTATCCGGCGTTCTCGCCGCAAGAGCTGATGTACTTTTTGGATTGTTCACTTGTTTTTTCGGAGGTGTTATGGCAAAAGATGACGATAAGATAACTGTCGAAGGCACAGTTGTTGAAGCTTTACCCGGAACCCAATTCAGAGTCGAGCTTGAGAATGGCCATGAAATCCTGGCCTATTTGTCAGGCAAGATGCGCCGTCACTATATTCGCATTCTCCTGGGTGATCGTGTCCGGTTGGAGATTTCGCCTTATGATCTGACCCGTGGACGGATTGTCTATCGTTATCGGCGCCATTCTGCGCCCCCTAAATCTTCCTGAACGATCTGGTTAGTTCTCATCTATTTTGAAAGAATCCTGCTTCGGCAGGATTTTCTTTTTTCGGTCCCTGGGGACATACCGACCTGATCATCGCGGTTGCCTCTTGTCCCATTTCTCCAACCCCTTCATTTTTCGGGTGGATGGAAATTCACGGTAAAATAAGCATATGTATGTTGCACCCTCACCGCGCCGGATCACCTCACATCCTATCCGGAAACTGGATGTCTCCCGGGACTTGAATCCCGTTGCCGATTTGATTGAACAGTGTTTCCCGATCCAGCAGGATCAGGATGGACAGACCTATATCCGTCAGATGCGGAAGGCTGCCCGGGAATTGCAATTCCTCCGTTGGGCCTCCAGCTTGAGCGAGTTGGGAAATAAAATCGCAGCCGGTTTTGTTTGGGAGGAAGGGGGTCGCATTGTTGGCAACTTGAGCCTGATCCGCTTTCAGGAAGGCCGCAGCCGGGTTCATCTGATTGCCAATGTGGCTGTGCATCCCGATTACCGCAGACGGGGCATCGGCCGAGCCCTCACAACCCGCGCCCTGCACCATCTCCGGCGGGTTGGGGATACCCGGGCCTGGCTGCAGGTGCGTGAGGATAACCGGGTTGCCTATGATCTTTACCGTTCCCTGGGGTTTGAGGAACGTTTCGTTCGGACGACCTGGCGGATCCGCCCGTGTGCGGTGCGCACCGGTCAATCGCCCGGCGGGACGGGATTGCGCATCCGCCGCCGCCGCAGGAGTGAATGGAACCAGCAGAAGGGTTGGCTTGACCAGACCTATCCTGCCGGAATGCGCTGGAATTTACCGGTGGATTTTTCCCGTCTGGGGCCTCAGCCCCTGGATTGGCTTGAATCCTTGCTGGGGGGTGAGAGGTTCCGTCACTGGGCTTTTGAACAGCAGGGAGATCTGGCCGGGTTGGTCTCCTGGCAAAAAACGGATAGCTATGCCAATAATCTTTGGCTTGCTTTTCCCCCGGAGACAGAATCGGAAACGCTGCCCCCGGCCCTGCGTTTGGCATTGCAAAAGCTTCCCCGCAAGCATCCTCTGTCTGTGAATTATCCAGCGGGACGCTGTGTTGACGGCCTGGAGTCCCTCGGCTTCAAGGCCTTCCGCACCCTGGTCTGGATGAGCTGCCGGTTGACACGAACATGAAAAAAGCGATCCGCAAGGATCGCTTTTTGTGTTGAACCATGGTGATTAAGGGTTCTTCTAGAGCTCTTCATCCACAATCAGATCAATCAGATCCAAGAATTCCTCCCATTCTTCCCGGAAGAAATGCAGTGTGATGTTGTTGAGCTCCAGGTGATAGGTCGTTTCGCCATCCGGTTCATCGGCCCGCCAGGCAAGGTAGTTATCCGTTTCTGCAATCGTAGTGGTGGTGGGTTCATATGAGTCGTCCATGGGGCATCTCCTTCTGTTATTGTATTAACGATTAGTATATCTCAAAATATGTCAATGAGGTGATCCGTCTTCTGCCGGGTTTTCAGATCGGTCCTCTTCACGAGAGTTTTCTTTTTTCTCCTTTAATTTCCTCTTGAGTTTTTTCAGTCGGTTGATGAGCGAAGCCCATTGGTTCTCAATGAACTGCACCCATTTGGGTTGCTCCTCTTCTTCCCGGTTGTCAATGTCCTTCCATGGATTCTGATCAGCCAATTTGTGGAAGATATAATCCAGAAAGAGTTTCAGCGTGGCCATCACGGGGGCGGCAAGGATAATGCCGACAAGGCCCAGCAGATCTACTCCAACCAGGGCCCCCACCAGCACGAGGGCCGGGTGCACCTTAAGGTTCTCGGACATCACCTTGGGGACGAGCAAATTGTCCAGGACGCTGTCTATGAGCATAGAAACCCCCAGGATGATGAGGGCGTAGATCCCGGAAGGGAGATTGAAGATCGTGCTCCCTTGTAAAAGGGCCACCAACCCGTAGGTGATCCATGTCACCCAGGCGCCCACATAGGGAACAAAGCGCCCGAGCGCGGCCACAATGGCCAGGCCGAAGAAGAATTCGATGCCCATGCTGCCCAGGAAGATGGTGTAGATGATCACGGTGATGATCACCACGATGATCTGCCCCCGGATGAAGGCGTTCCAGATACTGCTCAATTCCTTTCCAATGCGCTTGATGTCCTCTGTGTATCCGGGGATGCGGAGATTCAGAAATTGGTTGGGGATCCCTTCGGTTTCGGCCAGCAGGAAATAGGATACGAGAAGGACCACCCCCAACCAGAAGAGGGTGTTGGCCGCGCCGGTGGCCAGGGATCCGGCCAAGGAGCCGATTTGTCCGACAACGGGCTGGATGGACCGGACGATTTCATTGGCAATCTGGTTCCAGTTCACGCCGGAAAGGGAAAGTTCGAAGGGCCCGATCATGTAGGTTTGCTGGGTAAATTCCGTCACCAATCGGGGAATCTCATCAATGTTTTCCTGAATGAAATTGATTAAATTCTGGATTTGCTCAAACAACGCCAGACCTCCCCAGGTCAGCAGACCCAGGGCAACCAGGACCAGAACGATATAGATGAGGGTGACAGCCAGGCGCCAGGGAATGCGGATATATTTTTGTAAGAAGTTAGCCAGGGGATAAAAAAGATAGGCCAGAATGAAGGCCAGGATGAGGGGGCCTAAGAAATTCTTGAATTGCACAATGAGGGCAAAACCAATGCCCATCAGCGTCAGGCCAACCACCAGCTTGGCGGTCCAATTCCATTTGGGTGATTTTGGCGCAAGGTCTTGTTGTTTTGGGGTTGTTTTTTCTGAGGTCACTTTTACTTGGTTTTCTAGAGACTGACGGATTTAATTTTATTCGCAATAGGGAAATAATGCAATCTTTATTCTTACGATATCAAACCCTGTTAGAATCTCTATCAGAATGAGAGGATTCAGTACGGCTAAGAAGTTGCGGGACGTGGGTGCGGATTTTGGAAAAACTCGCCCCCTTGGATTTGATGCTTTCCCAGGCCTGAGGAACTCGGCAGAGCAAGATGCCCCTGGAGATGCGGTCCAGCTTGCCGGGTTGTGTTTGCAGTCGGAATGGTCTTCCGATGCAGCAGCCCGTGCAAATGCCCTGATCACCACCCGGGCGGTTGATTGGGATGGTTTCATCCGGTGGAGTATCAAAAAGTCCGTCGCCCCCCAGATTTGGGAAGCGGCAAGACGGGGGATACACCTGCCCGAATCCGTCATGCAGCGTTTGAAGTCTCTGTATCTATCTGCCCTGGCGCGCTATTTGCCGCGACAGCGACTTGAAGCCCGGGTCTTAAAGGATTTTCATTCCCTGGCCCAGGAGGGGATTCGTCCAATCCTTCTGAAGGGGCATGGTCTGGCGGAGTTGTTGTATGTTGACCCTGCCATCAGAAGCCGTGCAGATATTGATCTGATCGCTCCCCGCGAAGCAATTCCCCGGATTACCGATTTTTTGCTCTCCCGCGGTTATCTCCTGGAGGAAGCGCCGGAGGAAATGCAATCCAATGGGTTGCATAAATTGTCCTCTCATCTGCTCTTCACCAGGGGTTTTCCCGACGATGCCCCTGACGACAGGGACCAAATGAGGGTGCTGGTCGAAGTCCATTCTTCCCTGGTGGGATTCCACTACCGCTATTTCCAGGATTGGGATTGGTTGTGGGAAAACGCGGTGGAAACCAAGGTCATTGGTGTCCCGGTGCTGGTCCTCAATCTGGAATGCCGCTTTCTGAATCTGTGTGCTCATCTGGTGATCAACCACACGCTGGATGATTTTCTGCATATCTATGAATTGGCAAAATTTATTTCTCTTTATGGTGAGGACTTGAACTGGCTGAAGGCTCTCAGACTGGCGCGGCGGCATGAATATCGCCTTTCCGTTCAGGAAGTAATGCAGGAACTGGTCCGGAATTGGGCCGTCCGCCTCCCGGCGGGATACCGCCGTTGGGCGCTCCTGTTTCGCCCCCGGACCCGGGAAAAACTTTTCTTCAACCAACCCGGTCTGATCACCGCCCTGCATCAGCGGATCTCCGCGTTGAACCTCCAAATTGCGGATGAGCTGAGATCAATGGAAGCTGGGATGACAAAACGTATTGCACGTAGGGTCTGTTTGGGTTGGTCAGCCGGGCCTTGGCCCCTCCGGCGCCTGACCGAAAGTCTGGAGTGCGTATCCGAGGCGTTGAATGCCATCCTGCAGAGCGGGGAGGAGCAGCCGGATTGACGGGTTGTGGGCTTTCCTCTCAATGAAGGAAAAGGAATGGTCCTTGCACCCCAATTGTATTCAGGAACGATCACTGTGTGTTCATGTGTTTTTTGGCCCTTGAGGAAAAGAAGAAAGATTTGATGTCAATGATGTCAGGAGATGAGGCAAGCCGGGAAACCAGCACCCATATCCATATTGAACCCAGTCAGGGTTGGGTGGGTTTGCAATTGCGGGAGCTGTGGCGTTATCGGGAGCTGATGTATTTCCTCACCTGGCGGGATATCAAGGTGCGCTACAAACAGACTCTTCTGGGGATCGCCTGGGCCATTATTCAACCTCTGATGACCATGGTGGTGTTCAGCTTCATTTTTGGAGAACTGGCTAAGATCCCATCCGAAGGGATCGCTTATCCCCTATTCACCTTTGCGGGTCTTGTCCCGTGGACCTTTTTTGCCAACGCTCTGACGCAATCCTCCAACAGTTTGGTGAACAATGCCAACCTCATTCAGAAGGTATATTTCCCCCGTCTGATCATCCCGATTTCTTCGGTGTTGGCTGGCGTGGTGGATTTTTTCCTGGCTTTTGTGGTGTTGGCAGGCCTGATGGCCTTTTTTGGCGTGCTGCCTTCCCTGGCGGTGCTGACCCTGCCGCTCTTCTTGCTCCTTGCCCTGATCACGTCCCTGGGCGTGGGGCTGTGGTTGACCGCCCTCAGCGTCCAGTTTCGGGATGTGCGCTATGTTGTGGGTTTTCTGGTCCAATTCTGGTTTTTCATCACCCCCGTCACCTATTCCAGCACCATGCTGGAAGGCAATTGGCGTTTGCTCTACGGGATCAACCCCATGGTGGGCGTGGTGGAGGGGTTTCGCTGGGCCCTGCTGAAATCCGGCCAGCCGCCGGATACCCTGGTGTATGTCTCAGCGGGGATCGCGCTATTGATCTTCACGGGTGGGCTGTTCTATTTTCGCCGGATGGAAAAGACTTTTTCGGATGTGATTTGAGATGAAACCTATTGCCATTGAAGTCAACCAGCTCAGCAAGCGGTATCTGATTTCCGGTCAGAAGGCCAAATATCGGACTCTGCGTGATACCCTCGTGGATGCCCTTCGTGCGCCGTTCCGGCGGTTGCGGGGGGAACCGGGACCGGATAAAGACGCGGTTTGGGCTCTGCGGGATGTCTCCTTTGAAATTGAACGGGGTGCGGTCATTGGCATCATCGGACACAATGGGGCAGGAAAAAGCACCCTCCTGAAGGTGCTCTCACGGATCACGGAACCAACCCGGGGCAGTGTTGACCTTTACGGCCGCGTGGGATCCCTGCTGGAGGTTGGAACGGGCTTTCACAATGAGCTGACCGGACGGGAGAACATTTACCTGAATGGCGCCATTCTGGGCATGCCCAGGGTTCTCATTGATCGGAAGTTTGATGCCATTGTCGCCTTTGCCGAAGTGGAACACTACATTGATACCCCTGTGAAGTACTATTCCAGCGGGATGTATTTGCGATTGGCCTTCGCCGTGGCGGCGCATCTGGAACCGGAAATCCTCCTGGTGGATGAGGTGCTGGCGGTGGGGGATGCGGCGTTCCAGAAAAAATGCCTGGGGAAAATGGGCGAGGTGGCCCGGGAGGGCCGGACGGTGCTCTTTGTCAGCCATGACATGACCAATATTGCCGTCCTGTGCCAGAAGGCCCTCTGGCTGGATCACGGCGAGCTGCGGGACCAGGGGGCGCCCCATACGGTGATCCAGCGATACCTCTCAAGCGGCATGGCAGAAACTGAGCATGCCACATCTCGGGTATTCACGGACAGCGATCCCGGCTCCGGAGGGGATTATGCCCGGTTGGACCGTGTGACCCTTGATTTTGGATCGGAGCATATCCAGAATCAAAATATTCCGATTACCGAACCCTTCTTCATCACGATTATCTTTGAAATGAGAAAGGATTCAAAGCGAATCAATCCAGTTGTGCGGATCAAGAATGAACAGGGGTTGATTGTTTTCACCTCTGCAAACTATGAGGATGAGGAATTTGGCAAGGGCATTTACATCCCCGGACGCTATGCCGCTGTGTGCCGGGTGCCCGGACATATCCTCAACGATGGGGCCTATCAGTTGGATATCCTGCTTGTCCGGGAGATGCGCCAGCTTGAGGCGGAAGTGAATCGGGCTCTGACCTTCCACATCTACGACAATGGTCAGACCCGCGGGGACTATGTGGGTGAGGTGGTGGGGGTTGTACGGCCCCGGTGTGATTGGTCCGGCAAAAAACTCGGACCGTCCGACTGAAGGGTCTGCCATGCATATTTGTTTTATCACCCAGGAATATCCGCCGGAAACCGGATGGGGCGGTATTGGCGCTTATACCCATGATCTGGCCCGGGGTCTTGTGGAGCGCGGCCAGCAGGTATCCGTCATCAGCCTGGCGCCCGGCCGGTCTGAGAGCAGCCGGATGGTGGATGGGATCCGGGTGGATCGTGTCTGTCCCAGGCCGGATTGGGCCCGATGGCCGGGGTTGTGGCGGTTGAATCATATCTGGCCCGGTTTTGCCTGGGCCGCCCGTAAACGGGTCTGCATGCTGCACCGCCAGACTCCCATTGACGTCATCGAAGCGCCGGAAAACCGGGCGGATAGTTTTTTAGTCAAATCCTTTTGCAAAGGCCCTGCCCATGTGGTCCGTCTGCACACCGCCAGCCGGTTTGTGGATGAACTCAACCAGAAACAGCCCAGCCTGCGTTGGCGCTTGACGTATCGGCAGGAGGGTTGGGTCCTCCGCCATGCGGATCTGGTCACAGCGCCATCCCGGGCGGTGGTGGAACTGACCCAAAGGGCCTATACCCTGCCGGACCGGGTGCGGGTCATTCCCAACCCGGTGGACAGCCAGCTCTTCCATCCTGATGGTCAGGGCAAACGGGACGATGTGTTGTTTGTGGGCCGTTTGGAGGCTCATAAGGGCGCTGGAATTTTGTGTGCGGTCCTTCCGCCCTTGCTGAAAGCCCTGCCGGACCTTCAGGTCCGGATTGCCGGGAGCGATACCCAGGACCATGTCGGCAGATCCTGGAAAGCGCGGTTGCTGGAGGCGATTCCCACCCCTGACCGGAGACGGGTCACCATCTCTTCCGTGCCGCGCACAGAGATGCCCGCGCTGTATGCCGGGGCACGGGTGGTGCTTGTACCTTCCCTGTGGGAGAGTTTTTCCTATGTGGTGGCGGAGAGCATGGCCTGTGGAACGCCGGTGGTGGCCAGCGCAGTGGGGGGCATCCCCTCCCTCGTTGTGGAGGGGGAAACAGGCTTTCTGGTGCCGCCGGAGGATCATCCCCTCTTTGTAAGGAGGATCCGCCAATTGTTGAGAGACCCATCCCGGGCGGCTGCGATGGGCCGCATGGCCCGGAAACGGGTTGAACGAACGTATTCCCTGCAGGCGGTTATTCCCCGGATGCTGGAGATTTATCAAGGACTATGTCATCATGACTGAAAAGACCCCCCCAAAATTGTCCGCAGTGATCTGCACCCATAACCGGGTCGCCTATCTTCCCAAGGCGATTCAGTCTCTGCTGGCGCAGTCCCTGGACCCTGCTCTGTATGAAATCCTGATCATTGACAACGCCTCCACAGACGGCACCGCAGCGGTTGTTGAATCGGAGTTCGGCCATGTGGCAAATCTGCGATATGTCCATGAACCGAATCTGGGGATCTCCTATGCCCGCAACCGCGGGGTGATTGAGGCCCGCGCCCCCTATCTTCTGTACATGGACGACGATGCCCGAGCCCTGCCGGATACTCTGGCCTCGATTTTGGAAGCCTTTGAAACTTGCCAACCCACCCCGGACGCCATTGGCGGGCGCATCTGGCTGGATTGGGAAGGTCAAAAACCGGATTGGGTTCCGGACCGGTATTTGAATCTCTTTACCCATCTGGATTACGGGGATGACTCCTTTTTCCTGGAGGAGGATCAATACCTGATGGGCGCCAACATCGCCTTCCGGGTCAGTGCATTGAAGCGTTTGGGGGGCTTCGACCCCAACCTTGGACGGGTGGGCGGACGGTTGCGCTCAGGAGAAGAAACCGCGTTGATTAATCTCATGCTTTCCCTGGGTTGGCCCGTATATTACGAGGCCAAAGCCATTGTATGGCATGTGGTTCCTCCCAGCCGAAAGAAGAAAAAATGGCTCTGGTCCCGTTTCTATTGGGATGGGGCCTCCCAGCCTTTGTTGATGAATGATACCCCCAGCGGGTTTTTCCCCAAGGTGCGTCTGGTTCTCTTTGAGTTGAAGCAGGTGTTCAAATATATGGTGTATGTGCTGTATCATCTGTTCACAAATCAAAAGGAAAATGAGATGTTGGTCGTTTACCGCATGTGCATCTCCCAGCGGTTAGGGCGGGCCCGAACGCGCTTTCTGATCCTCTGGCGTTGGCTGTTCCGGGTGAAACCCGTCTGGACGCGGCCCCAGATTAACCAGAGGTGATTTGTGAATCACTTTTGTTTTCTTGCACTGGATTATCCGACGGCTTCGGGCGGTGGAGGGGTGGGCAATCAGGCTCAGCAGTTGGGCCGGGCCCTGGTCCGGAAAGGGCACAGCGTGAGTGTCATCACCCTGGCTTCCGCTTCCGGACCCCGTGAGTGGGCGGACCAGGGGGTATCTGTCCATGCAGCCGCGCCCGGATCCTGGCATTGGTATGGGAGCCGGCTTCCCCTGCTGGGGCCTTTGCTGGGGCTGCCGCTCAGGGAACTTGAGTATAGCCTGGCAGCCTGGCGGACCTTGCAGGAAATCCACGCTCATCACCCTGTTGATCTTGTTGAGGGCAGCGAAACCGGGTGTCTGTGGGCAGCCCTGCGGCTTGATGAGGTTCCCCTGGTGATACGGCTGCATGGCGAGGTGTATTCTTTTCATAAATTTACCCCAGGCCTGTCTCTGGGTTGGGGACTGCAACTGAGCCGGATTCTGCAGCGGGCGGCCGTCCGTCATTCGGACGTTCTGATCAGCCCCAGCGCGGTGCATGCCCGGGAGATTGCCAGGGAGATCCCGCACGCCCCCCGGCCAATTCGAGTCATCCCCAATGCCATTGACCTGCGTCAGTTTCCTGAACCGACTGTTGATGGGGGGGGCAGGGAGCCGCTGGTTCTCTTCTCCGGGCGTCTTGAGAAACGCAAAGGGGTGGACTGCCTGCTGCATGCCGCTGGGAGATTGGTCAAGCAGGTTCCGAATCTCCAGGTCTTCCTGGCAGGCGGGTCCCATGTTTCCCTGGATCGGGAAGCGCTGGAAGGTATCATCCACGATCACCATCTGGGCCCCCATGTGCGGATTTTGGGTCATGTTCCCTGGGAAAACCTTCTGACCCTTTATCGGCAGGCAGCGGTCTTTGCCCTTCCTTCCTATTATGAAACCTTTGGCATCTCGGCCCTGGAAGCTATGGCGTCAGGTACCCCGGTGGTCGGCTGGGCGGCCGGGGCCCTGCCTGAAGTGGTTGAGGATGGCGTGAGCGGCCTTCTGGTGCCTCCAGGCGAGGTTGATGCCCTGGCGGATGCTATCCTGAGGCTTCTTCAGGACCCTGAAGCGCGGCGCCGGATGGGCAGAGCAGCCAGACAGCAGGCAGCGCAGTACGATGTCCGGAATGTCATGGAAGAGAATATGCGCTTTTATGAAGAGGTGCTTCACAATGCAGCCAGATAAGGGAAAGCGAGCCCTGACACACATCTTTTTTTCACCGCATCTGGATGACGCCGTCTTGTCCTGCGGAGGTTTGATGGCGTCCTTGAATTCCCAGGGTGCCGTTATGAAAATGGTGACGGCTTTCGGCGGCGCACCGGCAGAATCCGCCCTGTCGCCCTTCGCACGACACCTCCATGCTAAATGGGGATTGGCGGATGCGACGGCGGTTTCCACCCGCCGGCAGGAGGACCGGCAGGCGTGTGAAATTCTGGAAGTCCCCTGTGTCCATTGGGATTTCTTAGAAGCCATCTACCGTCGGGATGAACAGGGACAGCCTTGCTATCCCAGTCATGAATCTCTCAACAATCCTCGGCTGGAGGAGAGTGCCCTCCGACAGGCCGTTGGGGAAGCGCTGCGGGATACCCTGGCTGCCTATCCGGAAGAGCAAACCCGGCTTTATTTTCCTCTGGGGCTGGCGCGGCATGTGGACCACCAACTTCTGGCTGACCTTGGCCGTGAATTGGCAGCCGCGGGCAGGGATGTCTGGTTTTATGAGGAATGGCCCTATCTGGAAAACTTGGAGGCTCCTCCTTCCCCACCCCAAGGATGGACGGCTCGCTGGATGCCGATTGATCCCTCCGCCAAAATCGAAGCGGCGGTCCGGTACACCAGTCAGATGGGGGGGCTGGGGGGCGAACCGTCCGCTCTGGCAAAGCGTCTGAGGGCGTCCGCTGCCCGGGAAGGCCGCGCCCACCCCGGAGAACGCTATTGGCATCCCACACATTGTGAGGTTCTGGAACGGTTGCCCCGGTTTTCTCAACCGGACAGGCAGTGGCGATGGGGGAAGTTTGAACCCGTTTTGCGCACCACGAAGGATTTTGCCAGTGTGCGCGATTATCTGCCCCCGGGTCGTGGTGTTTTGCTGGATGTCGGCTGCGGCGATGGACGCTATCGGGAACTGGCAGAAACCCGGGGATTTGATTGGCAGGGGTTTGATGTCTTCCCTCACAGGACTCCCACTGCCCGATGTGATTTTCAGGCGGATGCCAGCCGCATTCCCCTGGCAGATGGGACGGCGGAGGCTGTTTTGGCGTGGTGCGTTTTGGCCTATCTACCTGATCCTGCCCAGGCCCTTGCCGAAATGCGCCGGGTGCTGCGGACTGGCGGCGCTCTGGTGGGTATGGTCTCTTTCCTGGAACCGGTGCATGGGATCACCTACAGCGGTCTCAGCCCGGTAGGGATCCGGCACTGGCTGGAATCCCTCGGATTTGAAGATGTTCGGATCCTGCCCGGATTGAACGGCTTCACGCTGATGTTGTGGACCTGGCTGCGCCGCTATGGGGGCAAATGGGCGGCCGGCCTGGCATTTCCCCTGACGCGACTCTGGTTGGTACCCCTGGTGGGCTCGAAGTTCCTGGTTAGTTGGATCCGATGGCGTTTTTTTGGGGGGTCGGGATATGGGATGCATTGGGTCGCCGAACAAATGCCCCTTGATTTTGCGGGCCATCTCATTTTCACGGCCCGAAAAGGTCTCCGTGGGGGAAAGGATCCGGGCTGAGATGCATCTGGGTTTCACCAGCACCGAATCGCCCTTTGATCCAGGAGGGAAAGGGGGCATCGCTTCCTATCTGGCAGCCTTGCTGCCAGCTCTGGTGGAGCTGGGACATCGGGTGACCCTGGTTGCCTTCGCCGGGGAGCAGGCCGATTTTCAGGTCAGCCGCGACCTGCGGGTTCTGCACCTGCGGCAACCGAACGCCCACTGGTATCTCAGCAAACTCGGCCGGTTGGGCCGTGGCTTGGCGGGTCCCGCCCGGCAATTGGAATGGTCCTGGCGCTTTTTTCGGGAACTGGGTCGCGTGGATTCTGCGGATCGCCTGGACCTGGTGGAGTGTACAGAGGTGGGGGGGCTGTATCTGTCCCGAATTGCCCCGGTGGTGGTCCGGTTGCACGGGTCAAAATTTGTTTTCGAAGGATTCTCCCTGGAAACAGCGGATGCCGCCAGCCTGCGGGAATTTGCGCTTCAGGCGCGCCTTTATCGTCGGGCGGCTGCGCTTTCAAGCCCCAGCCGTTTTCAGGCCGAACGGGTTCAAGCGCTGGTCGGATGCCCATTGAACACGGTGATAATTCCCAACCCCCTCAGCCCCCTGTGGGTGCAGGCCCCGGCGTTGGATTCGGCAGAACCGGAGGAGAATCCGCCCATTGTGTTGTATGCCGGTCGGTTGGCCCGTGTCAAGGGGGCCCATGTGCTATTGGAAGCGATCCGAAAGCTGAGGGGATCTTTTCTGCGGTTTGTCCTGGCGGGCCCCTGGCAGTTGTCGAAACCGCCGGAAGCCTTTGGCCTGGATCCGCAGCATGGATGGCGGGATGGCGTCCGCTGGTTGGGGTATGTGCCCCAGGAGGAGCTGCTGGCCTGGTATCGCCGGGCTGCACTCTTTGTGATGCCGTCTCTGTACGAGACCTTCGGAATTGGCGTTGTGGAAGCGATGCGGATGGGCGTCCCGGTGGTGGCCAGCCTGGCCGGAGCGCTGCCTGAGCACATTCAACACGACGTAACGGGCCGTTTGATCCCCCCTGGTAATTCAGACGCGCTGGCTCAGGAGATCCGCATATTGCTGGATGCTCCCCGGGAGAGAAAACGGCTGGCTCAGGCCGCAAGAGTCTACGTGCAGGGGCGTTTTACCCCCGAACAAATCGCACGGGACACCGCAGCAGCCTATCATCAGATATTATCTGCAGAGGAATAAGTCTATGAAGCTTTCAAAGATTACCGGGCACGAGATTAGAACCAGCAGTCTGATATTTGGCCTGTGTCTCGTGTTTCATCTGGTCCTGACCTTCGCCTACCCTGTGACCGAGATGGCCCCGGGGGATGGGTTGGCTTATCTGAGCTTTGCCGCAGGCATTGCCGAAGGTCGAGGGTATGCTTCGGAGATTGAACCCTGGGTGGCGGACCGTCCCCCGCTCTATCCCTTTTTGCTCAGCCTGGTGCTTCGCACCGCCGGTCTAAACCGGATGGTGGTGTTTCTGCTCCAATCCTTCGTGTTCAGTTTGGCAGCCGGCCTGTTTTATCTGAGCTGCTGCCGGCTGCTGGGGAGGCGGGTTGGGTTTCTGGCGGGGATTTTCTTCGCCCTTTTTCCCCACTTTGGCCTGTATACCAACAATATCCTCACGGAGAGTTTGTATCTTGCCTTCTTGGTATTTTTGATGTCGGTTCTCATGTTGCCGCGCCGCCTGCGGCTCTGGCACTGTGCAACCGCAGGCTTGCTGCTGGGGTTGTTCATCCTTTTGCGCCGGGAAGCCATTCTGATCGGGGGGATGCTCCTCCTGGTTCTGCTCCTGATTCGTTTTTGGGGGAGATGGCGGCGGATCCTGCCCTGCTTTCTGGGTGTGGCGGTTCTGGCCGTGCTGGTGGTTTCGCCCTGGGTCATCCGGAATTGGACGCTTTTAGGGGAACCGGTCCTTTCCAGCGCCACCGGACTGAATCTCATGGTCTGCAATAATCCCCTGGCGAGTGGGGCTTACACGCTTCCCCCGCAGGATTGGCCCAAGCCGGACCCGCCGGTGGTCGTGCTCCATTCAGAGGAAACAGTTGATCAATCCCTGCCCTGTTTCCGCGTGGCCCCGGAGGATGAGGCCTTTGGCGGGCGCGTGTTCCACTGCTATTTCATGATTGAGCTGGCGTACAATCAGGCTCTCAAAACGCGCGTGCTGGCCTGGGTGATGGAACATCCGGGGGAGGTGCTGCTCCTGCTGGGTCGGAAGCTTGCGGCGTTATTCAGTCCGGCTAACAATGTGTTTCTGGATGTGGTGGATCTTGTGCTGATCCCCCTGTACATTGCAGGGTTGGTACGGGTGGTACGGGGCCGGGAGAATTGGTTGAAGGTCCTTCTGGTTTCCGGGGGCATTCTGTTGACCCAGCTCGTCATCACGCTTGTGTTTTGCGGTGGGTATCGCTATCGGGTTATCCTTTATCCCGGCATGCTCCTTCTGGCGGTTTTTGCCCTGCCGGAGCGCTGGGTGAACCGGATGGCCCGTTGGCCCGTGCTGCGCAACCTGATGGATGGATCCGGGGATGCGGAGGAGGCGGACTGATCCGATGCGGGTTCTGATCATTTCCTCCTCCTATTTTCCTCACAAAGGCGGCCTGCAGCAGGTGGTGGGCCGGCTGGCAGAAGGTCTGTCAGGGCGCGAGGTGCCCGTATCCGTGATCGCCAACAAATTTCCTCTGTCGTTGCCTGGTCATGAGCTGATCCGCGGGGTGGATGTGTGGCGTTTTCCGTTTTTTGCACCCGATTTCACAGATTTTCGCCAGGGACGCCCTTTTTTGTATCTTTCCTGTTATGGGTTTTCGGTATGGACCTTGCTGGGATTTCTGGGACGGATGATGCGCTTCCGGCCGGATGTGGTCAATGTGCATTTTCCCCTGAACCAGGTCCCCTTTTATAACCTTGTCCGGCGCGTCTTCCCCCGGGTCGCGGTGGTGGTTTCTCTGCATGGAAATGATGTTGAACAGTATCTTTCTGACAATTCCCAGTATCAACAGGATGTGCGCCGCCAGACAGAACGCGCCCTGCATCGTTTATTGCAGTCGGCGGACTTGATCACGGCCCCATCCCGCTATTTGATGTCCCGGGCCCAACGCTTCCATCCGGTGGTGGCGCATAAGGGGTGCATCATCCCGAACGGGATTTCACCGGTCACAAAGGCCCCGGAAAGGCCGGTTTGGGAGCGTCCTTATCTGTTGGGGGTTGGCCGATTGACATACCGGAAAGGGTTTGACCTGCTTTTGAAAGCCTTCATCCCCCTGGCCGATGCACATCCCGGGTTGGATTTGATTCTGCTGGGAGATGGGGAGATGCGCCCTGAGCTGGAAGCCATGCTGCATCAGGCGGGATTGGACTCCCGGGTGCATTTGCTGGGCTGGGTGCCCCATTCAGAAGTCTCCCGGTGGATGGCGGGTGCACGCCTGGTGGTGGTGCCCTCCCGTCAGGAGGGCTTTGGGATGACGGCCCTGGAGGCCATGGCGGTCGGCCGGCCGGTTGTTGCCACCCGGGTGGGTGCGCTTCCGGAATTGTTGCTGCCCGGCGGCAACCTGCTGGTTGAGCCGGGTGTGGGCGCGCTGCAGAAGGGGCTGGCTGGCGCATTGTCGTCCAGGGAAAGGATGGAGGATGTCGGTCGGAAAAACCGGTCCCTTTCCCGGGCATATCATTGGGATACAATCATTACACAGTATCTGGATGCCTATCGTGGCGTCCTGGCTGATTAGCTTTTGGAAGGATTTCATGGTGAATCGCTTATGATGGAACAACAACGAACCCGGACCATGCAAGGACGCGAGAGGCCGGAGATGGAAACCATTTCTTGCCCGATTTGCGCGGTGGATGACACCCGACCCTTTCTGACGGCATGCTGTGAGCGCATTGTCCGCTGCCAGAGGTGCGGCCTGGTGTATGTGAATCCCAGGGCCAGATCCGATGCGGTGACTCGATTTTTCTTTGAGGAGTACATTCCGGACGAGAAGGAATTGAACGAGAAGTTTTCTGCCCGGCGCGCCCCCGCCCTGGCCCGCGAGGCGGCCTACATCAAAGAATTCAAAGACGCCGGTCGCATTCTGGATGTGGGCTGTGCTGGTGGTGATTTCCTGGAGCACTTCCCCGCCAGAAGATGGGAGCGGGAAGGGATTGATCCCTCCCGGGTGGCAGCCGGGGCCGCCCAGAAGAAGGGCATCGCTATGTCTGTTGGCTTGCTGGCGGATGTCGCCCTGGAGCCGGATCACTATGATGTGATCAGCGTGATTGATACCCTGTTTTTCATGGCCTGGCCCCTGAAGAATTTGCGGCGGATCCGCGAAGCCTTGCACGAGGATGGCATCCTGGCGGTGGAGATTCCGGTCTTTGCCTTCCGCATGATGCGGAATATTGGCCCCATCAGCTTGATTGTCAATGGGCGCTGGTTTCATCTGGATGAAAATTCTCCTCATCTGTTCTATTATTCTCGGCAGACGATCCGCAAGCTGCTGAAGAAGGCGGGATTCATGGTCATTTCCGAGGTGCCGATTCCCTCCCCCTCCTATGGCCCCTGGATTTATCGGGCGTTGATGCGTGTGTATCACGGCCTGGCAGAAGCCTTGTTCTTCCTCAGTTTTAAGCGTGTAAATCTGGCGGCTAAAACGCTGCTGGTGTGCAGAAAGACAAAGGCAGAATGACCCATAATAAGCTGGAAACCTATATCGGGTATTTGAAGGACGCGGGCTATTCTCCTTTGAAGACGGAGAGCTGCTGGTGGGTGGATGCCTATCATCAACAACGGGTCTATTTTTCCCTGCCCCTGCATCGGGAGATCGAACCCAGCAGGAAGGAATTGACCCATTTCTTTCAGCAGCGGCGGGGCACCTGGGCTGTGCGCTTCATTGCACCTGCAGACAGCCCTTACGGCCTGGAAAGTTACACCTGGGTCTATCGTCCGCCCTATGACATTGCTGGGCTGAGCAGCAATAATCGCAGCAAGATCCGGCGGGGGCTGCGGCGCTGCACGGTGCGCAAAATCAGTTTTGAAACCCTGGCGGATCTGGGTCGGCGCGCTCGCCGGGATACCCGAACCCGGCACGGACAGACCCCCGGGAGGGATTCGGTGGATCTTTCCATGGGGGACTGTGAAAATTTTGAGGCTTGGGGCGCTTTTGTGGGCGAGGAACTGGCCGCCTATCTGATCACCCTCTGGGTGGAAAACTGGGCCCATTTGCTGGTCAATCGCTCCTCCAACCATCATCTGCGAAATTATCCCAACAACGCGCTGATCTTCACAGCAGTCCGTGAAATGCTGGGCCGACCGGGATGCGATGCCATCAGCTACGGGTGGGAACCGCTGGAGGAACATGAGAGTTTGGATCATTTTAAGTCCGGTATGGGTGCTGTGCAGGAGCCTGTCCGGCAAAGCGTCATCCTCCGGCCCTGGCTGCGCTGGGTGATGCGTCCGCGCCTCTGCAGGGGGCTGGCTGATCTGGCCCGACGCTTTCCGGCCAACAGCCGCATGCAAAAACTGGCTGGTCTGTTGATGCTGGCAGCCGTCGGGCAACCTGGGGAAGGATAAGAAGATGGGTGGGTTGTTTTTCTGGCTTTCGAAGCACGTGTTATTCGTGGTTTTGCGGATTTTTCCCACCGAAGCCTTCATTCGCCTGGTGCCGTTCTTGCCTGGACGTCTGGTGCGGGCCGGTCTGGTGTTTTACGGCGCGCAGATTGGGGATGATGTCCGCATTGCTCCCCCGATCACCCTGCACGGGGTTCCCAATCGCGCCCGGCGCCCCTTCCAAACCCTCACGATCCAGGAGGATGTGTACATCGGCCGGAATGTCTTTCTGGATTGTCAGGCCCGGATTACCATTGAAGCCCGAGCTACCCTGGCGATGGGAGTGATGGTGCTGACCCATACGAATGCGGGTAACAGTCCTGTGAAAGCCGACCTTCTTCCGGATTCTCAGGCGCCGGTCTGCATCCGCCAGGGCGCCTATCTGGGGGCCAGGGCGGTTGTCCTCCAGGGGGTGACCATCGGCGAGGGAGCCGTTGTTGGCGCCGGGGCCCTGGTCACCAGGAATGTGCCGGCCGGGGCAGTTGTGGGGGGCGTCCCTGCCCGGCCGATCGCTGCTTCCCGGGGGAGCTCCAATGCTCTGGTATAGATCATGCATCTTTACCCTTTACCAACGGCGCGGCGTATTGGACTGTAATTTTTATGACATACCGATATAATGGGTATACGTTATCATATTGTTGCTTTTCAAAAGCCTGAGTAGGTGATAGATAGTCATGGAAGCCTCGAAATTACGGGAGAAACTCCCCATACTCTTAATTGTTGCTGGAACAGTCCTGCTGGTTGTTCTGGGTGGGAGCTATACGGCCATTAATGGATTCACCTATGTTGAGGTGATTTATCTTCTGACGCTTTTCTTTGCCCTGGCGGTGGCTTTTTCCGGGGTGCGCGGTTTTCGGGTGGGGGTGATTGGGGCGATTGCTGCCCTGGGCATTGGGTATCGGACCCTGGAGGTTCATCCCTATGTCAGACTCCATCCTGCCGAGATGGCCGTCTGGGGCTTGGCCATTTTGATGTTGGTGGAAAAGATCACCCGCAGCGCCTTTGATATCACCTGGTGGCTGCCAAAATGGGTGGTGTTCATGGCCCCCTTCTGGGGCTGGGCCTGGGCGATGGCCTTCATGAACCAGAACTTTATTGGTGACGTCCTCCGGGAGTTCAGAAATTTTGTGATTCTCCTGCCGATGTTCATCATCTTGGCGACGGTTCTGAATGACCGTTCCTATTGGCGCACCCTCATCACCTCATTTTTCACCATGGGCAGCGTAACCGCGTTTATGGGTGTCTTTGAGTTTCTCTTTCCGAGCTTCTCAAAATCCATTCCTGGATTCACCAGTCTTCCCCCGTCTTTCATGACTCCGGAGGGATTTGAACGGGCTTCCTTTGGGTTCTGGGGGAGTCCCGCGGCGGTTTTCATCCTGGTGCTTTCTCTGCCATTGATGTTTATTCTGCTCAAATGGTGGCGAAAACCGTATCAGAAATATCTGATTTATTTCGGCGTTTTTCTGCATCTGGTGGGGGTCTATATCGGCGGATATCGCTCCGTCTGGTTCTTCATGGGGCTGGAAATAGTCCTCTGGCTGATCATCCGCCGGGGGGTTCTGGTGGGGTTGTATCTTCTCCTGCCCCTGATCCTGCTGGTCCGCTTTGTGCCGGAATCAGCCCAGGAGCGCCTGACAAGCCTCTATGCAGTCTTTGAGGGCCATGTTGTTGATTCAAGCGCTCAGGTGCGGTTGGACCGGATCAACTTCGCCTTGGATGCTATCCGAAAACACCCTCTGGGCGGCGGTTGGGCGTATTCCGGGTGGGTGCACAATGACCTTTTGCAGGTGGCTGCCAATTTGGGCCTGCCGGCGGTGGGGATCCTGCTCTTTGGCTGGATTTCGGCCATCGTCCGACTGATCAAAGGTTTCTTCAATACCCGGGGCGATGAGGAACAGAATGCCATTCATTTCGCCTTTTTCATGTCCATGGCAGGTGTGATGTTGTTGTTTGTCTCCCAGGGAGTCCTGGTGCTGCCGCAGTTTGCCCTACCGGTCTGGTATGTCTGGGTGATGACGGAGATTTTCCTGCAGCAGAAGAGTATCACATTGACGACCCCCATGACATGAACCCCTTACCGACGATTACGGCCCTGATTCCCACGAAGAATGTCGCCCATCTGATCCAACCGGTCCTGGAGTCGGTTTCCTGGGCGGATGAGATCCTGGTGGTGGATTCCTACAGCACGGACCAGACCCTTGCGATCTGTGAATCCTACGGTGCGCGGATTTTTCAACATGAATACATTAATTCCGCCAAACAAAAGAACTGGGCCCTTCAGCACTGCCAGTCTGAGTGGATATTTCAGATTGACACCGATGAAGTGCTGGAAGCGGGTTTTTATGAGGAAATGGTCCGGAATCTGACCGATGTCTCTCCCAATGTACAGGCCTTTCGCATCCCCAGAAAAAACCACATCCTGGGTCAGTGGATCCGCCATTGCGGAATCTATCCCGATTACCAGAAACGTCTCTTCCGTCGGGATGCTGGGCGCTGGATTGAACGCGAAGTCCATGCCCATGTGCAGGTGCCCGGGGATGTGGGAACCTTCAGCCATCACATCCTCCACTACGGCATGCCCAACCTATCCAAGCAGATCAAAAATCTGGACCGGTATACGCGTTATGAGGCCGATGAGCTGCGGAATACCGGAGCCCGCTTTCGCCTGGTACGGCTGCTCTTCCATCCCTGGGGGGTCTTCTTCAAGCGCTATCTTCTGCACAGCGGGTTTCGAGACGGTATGCGGGGATTTGTCTATTGCGCCTATCTGGCAATGTATGATTTTCTCTCCTATGCAAAATTATGGGAAATAGAAACCCTTAATCTTCCCCATAGTCCGAGATCCTGATGGCTTCCCAGATTGTGTTTGTTGAAGGGGCAAGTAGGATGGGCGGGGTGCAGTTCAGCACCCTGTATCTGGCCTCTCATCTGGACCGGCAGATTTTTGATCCCATGATCCTTCTGCCTGGCCCAGGGGAATTCTCGCAGGCCTGCCAGGAAGCGGGGGTCCCCGTTGAGATTTTACCCATGCCGGAACTTCACTCAACCAGCTTCCGGATCGGCAGGGACCTGCGGATCCCCAATCCGGCAGCCTGGATAATCAATCTGATGCTGCTTCTGGTTGGCGCGCTGCGTTTGGTGCGTTTTCTGCGCTGTGTGAACCCGGACCTGGTCCTCACAAAAAGC
Source organism: Anaerolineaceae bacterium (assembly GCA_034437335.1). GTDB lineage: Bacteria > Chloroflexota > Anaerolineae > Anaerolineales > Anaerolineaceae > Brevifilum. The sequence continues at coordinate 6,137 of DAOTUG010000175.1, read as the reverse complement.
CTTTCCGCGCATTTTTACGGCGGGGTCGCCAGCAAAATTCTGGGTCTTCCCTGTTTGTGGCATGTGCAGGATTTTATTTCCGAACGCTTTCTCGGGTTGTTTCGCTGGGGCTTCAACCTTGCCGCCTGGGTCCTGGCGGACCGGATTGTCGTGGATGGCACCCCCATCGCCGCCCAGCTCTGGGCCGGTTTGCAGTCCAGAGTCCGGGTTGTGTTCAATGGGGTGGACATTGCGTTGTTCTCCCCGCGGATCTCCGGAGAAGGCGTTCGGCAGGAACTGGGCTTTCCGGATGGCGGGTTTTTGTTGGGCAATGTCGCCCGGATCACCCCCTGGAAGGGACAGGATCATCTTCTCAGGGCTTTTGGAAAACTGTGCAGCGACCTGGACTCAGCCTGTCTGGTCCTGGTTGGGTCGCCTGTGTTTGCTTCCGATGCGTTTTATCAGCAATTGACGCGCCAGCGCGATTCAATGGCCTGCGCAGAGCGGGTGATCCTGGCGGGGTACCGCCGGGACCTTCCCGAGGTGTTGAGCGCCATGGACCTTTTTGTGTATACGGCTGTGGAGAAGGATACCTGTCCCCTCTCTCTCCTTTCGGCGATGGCTTGCGGGCTGCCGGTGGTGGCTTTTGATCTGCCGGGCATCCGTGAGGTGGTGCAGGAGGCCGGGATTCTGGTGCCCGTGGGTGATGACGCCGCCCTGGCGAGGGCAATTCGCAGTCTGTATGAATCCCCCGGAAGGCGCAAGACCTTGGCAGAAGCCGCCAGAGAGAAAGCCGTAACGCGGTTTTCCCTGACCGCGTATGTTCACAATATGCAGTTGGCTGTCCTGGATGCAATGGATGATGGAGGTGCTGCGTGATGGGGAAACCCTGTGTTCTGGTGGTTCACAATAAGCGCACCCGTTTTGTCCGGTTGGACGAGGAGATGCTGGCGGACCGATACCGGGTGGTGGATTGTCAGCTTACAAAACAACAAGCGTTGAACCCGGTTTTTGTCCGGCGGCTGGTGCTGGAAGCAGATCTTGTTTTTGGTTGGTTTGCCTCCTGGCATACGCTGTTGCCTTTTCTTTTGGCTAAAAAACTGGGTAAACCAGCCCTGCTGGTTTCCGGAGGGTATGATGTGGCCAATTTGCCCGAGATTGGGTATGGGCATCAGCGCGGCGGGTTGAAGAAATGGGTGTCGCGGTGGGTGATGCGTCTGGCAGATTGCGTGGTGGTGAATTCGGAATTCAGTAAGCGGGAAGCCCTTGAAAACGCAAAGCAAAATCCGGCTCATGTTCGGGTGATTTATCATGGGGTGCCGGATACATTCAGCGATTGGGAAGGTGTTTCAAAAGAGGCCATGGCTCTGACGGTGGGGAATCTGGATGCGGATAATTTATGGCGAAAGGGGCTTGGGCCTTTTGCCTGCACAGCCCCCCTGCTTCCGGAGGTGCGCTTCACCCTGGTGGGGGATTGGCAGGATGAAACCCATCGCAGACTGCAATCCAATGCTCCCGGGAATCTGACGCTGACCGGATGGGTTGATGAGGAAGCCTGGCGGGAGTATTATCTGCGATCAGCGGTTTATGTCCAGGCTTCTCAACACGAAGGCTTTGGAATGAGTCTGGCGGAGGGTATGTTGGCAGGATGTTTTCCTGTCGTAACCCGGGCCGGCGCCATCCCGGAGGTGGTAGGCGATTGCGGTTATTATGTCAACGCTCCGGAGCCGGAAGCTCTGGCGGAGGGAATCCGCCGGGGGCTGACAATCTCAACCCGGGAAAGACGTCAGATTCGAGAACGAATATTGCACCATTTCACCATGGAACAACGCGCCCGTTCCTTCTTTGATGTGATGGATTCCTTGCTGTGATCTCATCCGTTTCCAGGATTGGCGGGAAGCCTGTGTTGTCCCTAAACTGTAACAAAAAGGTACAGGAAAGTTTCATAGTGGTTCTATAATTAGCGTATAAACACGAGAATGGTGAAGTACGGGATGGAGAGGATCCGTCAATGGATTTGCTAAATTATCTTCGAGTATTGCAGCGCTGGGTTTGGTTGTTGATCATTTGCGTCATCATCGGGGCAGGGGTCGCCTATTTCATCAGCAGTTCCCAGACGCCGATTTATGAAACCTCGGTGCGGTTCTGGGTGACAACCGGAAACAGCACCTATTCAGCCGGGAACCTGACCGGCAGCGAGCTGGCCAACACCTATATCCAGATGTTGACAACCCCCAAAATATTGCAGCAGGTGCAAAATCAGATCGGGAATGATATCGTCATCAATCCGGACAATATCACGGCTGAAAATGTTTCCGGAACGCGCTTCATCAATGTGGATGTGCGGGACACGGATCCGGACAGGGCGGCGATCATCGCCAATGCCCTTGTGGATGCCCTGGTGGCGGAAAATGAAGTGATCCAGAATTCCCGTTTTGTGGAAACGGAAACCGCCATGAAAATGGAAATTGAGGCTGTCCGGGTCCAGATTGACCAGTTGACATCCGAAATTGACGCCCTTTCCTCCACCGCCATTGAGGAGAAGAAAGAGGAATACCGCGGCATTCTGGCGGGGTTGGAGACGGAAATCAAGGAATTGGAAACCTATGTGTGGAGCAACGACTGGAAGTTCAACCCGGCTCCCGGGACCAATCCGCCCCAGGTCTCTCCTCAGGAAACAGCGGAGTACAATTCGAACAAGGAAGCTCTGACCAATAAATATAACCAGCGCAATTTCTATCAGCAGCTTCTCTGGAACCTTGAGTCCGGCAATACGTCCTACTTCATGACGCAGATCCAGACCAAACAGAACAGTCTGAATGCGTATTTCAATAACTACACCCAGCTTCTCACCAGCTATCAGCAGCTCCGGGTGAACAACCTGCAGGATTACGTGGCTCTGGAAAAAGTGGATATTGCCACGCCGCCTTCTCAACCGATATATCCAAAACCCAGCACAGCCGCTGTGCAGGGAGGGATTTTTGGCCTGGTCCTCTCGGCCGGTGCAGTGCTTTTGATGGAATATCTGGACGACACCATCAAGACCCCGGATGATGTGGCCCGGATCATGGGCATGCGGGTGATCGGTTTCATCCCCGAAGTGGAGAGTGAAAAGATCAAGGAAGGTGAGTTGTTTGTTACCCTCTCCCCCCGCTCTCCGGTGGCGGAGGGTTTCAGGGCTTTGCGCACCAATCTTGAGTTCATCTCGGAGGAAGTGCCCCTGAACAAGGTCCTTGTGACCAGCAGCGGTCCGGGGGATGGTAAGTCCACGGTGCTGGCCAACCTGGCCGAGGTCTTTCTGCAGAGCGGTAAGCGAGTCCTGGTGATTGATGCGGACATGCGCCGTCCGACGATTCATAAACATTTTTCCATGACCAACCGGGTGGGCCTCAGCGATGTGCTGACGGGACGTCTCAACATCAACTCCGTGATTCAGCGGTGGGGCGACAAAGAACTGTATGTGGTCACCAGCGGACCCATCCCCGCCAATCCGACGGAGCTTCTGGGAATGCCCCTCACCAAGAAGATCATTGATGAGTTGTCTGTGCATTTTGATATGATCCTGATTGACAGCCCGCCCTTTGTGGTGGCGGATGCCGCCGTTTTGGCGGCGGAGGTGGATGGGGTCGTTTTCGTGGTCAAACCCGGGGTGACCCATTCTGACAGCGTCCAGGCGATGTTGGAACAGCTCCGCCATGCCAAAGCCAACATTGTAGGCGCGGTCATGAACAAGATCCCCAAGAGCCGCGGTTACTACTACGGTGGATACCGCCGCTACTATCAACGCTATGGCGCTTATACGGACTACCAGTAGCGCCTTCTCCTGAAATTGTTTCCCCTTGGCCCAAGAAGCTGTCCTGTTTTCGGGACAGCTTCTTTTACTACATCCGTTTATTTCATCCCGTCTGACCGACCGCCCAGAATGATTTATACTTGGTCTAGGATTGTTCTGTGTGCGCGATAGTTTTTATCTGTAATCAAAGGAGTGTTTCACCATGCCAAAGATTGTCTTTTTAGGGGCTGGCAGTACTGTTTTTGCGAAGAACCTGCTCGGAGATATTCTCAGTTTCCCGGAACTGGCTGAATCAACGATAAGCCTGCACGATATTGATCCGAAGCGGCTGGAAACAACCCGGATTGTCGGGGAGCGAATCGCCAGCGCCCTGGATGTCCACCCGGTGATTGAAACCCACCTGGACCGTAGGGCCGCTCTGGACGGCGCAGATGTTGCCATTGGTATGTTTCAGGTGGGAGGGTATCAACCGGGCACCGAGATTGATTTTGAGGTGCCCAAGGCGTTTGGACTGCGCCAAACCATAGCTGACACCCTGGGGGTGGGGGGCATCATGCGCGGTCTGCGAACTATTCCCGTGTATCTTGACATGTGCCAGGACATGGCGGAGCTTTGTCCGGAGGCGCTCTTGTTGAATTATGTCAATCCCATGGCGATCATCACCTGGGCCATCAACCGCGCCACGGACATCCGGACGGTGGGGCTGTGCCATTCTGTCCAGGGCACGGCGGAGCATCTTGCCAAGGTGATGGATGTGCCCCTGGAAGACATCAACTATGTCTGCGCCGGGATCAACCATATGGCCTTTTACCTCACCTTTGAGCGGGATGGGCAGGACCTGTATCCCCTGCTTCAGCAGGTGATGGACGCGGATCAAATCCCGGATTGGGATCGCGTGCGCTTTGAGATGTTCAAACGGTTGGGCTATTTCGTAACCGAATCAAGCGAGCACTTTGCTGAATACACCCCCTGGTTCATCAAGCGCGATCGTCCTGATCTGATTGAGAAATTTAATGTCCCATTGGATGAATATATCCGCCGCTGTGAGGTGCAGATCGCCGGGTGGAAGGCAACCAGGAACACCGTGGAAAACCCGAACATCCCCGTGGACCGGGACACCTTAGCTGGAAATCTCAAAGAAGCGGGCGCAACAGATTCTGAGGTCCAGCGTGTGTTCGAAATGATGGCCCATTTCGATTCGGTTCAGCCCTCCCTTGAATATGGCGCCAGGATCATCCATTCCATCGAGACCGACACGCCCCGGGTGGTGTATGGCAATGTGATCAACCAGGGCTTGATAGACAACTTGCCCTCCGACTGTGTTGTGGAGGTGCCCTGTCTGGTGGATAAAAACGGCGTTCAACCAACCCGGATCGGCTCACTGCCGCCGCATCTGGCCGCCTTGATGCAGACCAATATCAATGTGCAGCGCCTCACGGTGGAGGCGGCCCTGACCGGTAACCGCCAGCATGTGTACCACGCCGCTATGCTGGATCCCCATACCGCGGCCGAGCTTGATCTGGACCAGATCTGGGATCTGGTGGATGCCCTGCTGGAGGCCCACGGCGCGTGGATCCCCGAATTTGACTGAGCATGAACCCATTCCACAGCTTTGAGAAACCGGCAGAGTCAACTGCCGGTTTCTCCTTTTCTGGCATGGTTGATTCAAGCTGGTGGTTATGATAAAATAGGATAAACAAGATAGATAATGTCAAATATAGAATTGAGAGGTTTTCATGCATAAGATCAGCGGATCCATATTCGCGACTGGATTCATTCTGGCAACTCTGTTTTCTCTAATTCCCACAATGCCGGTTCATGCCGCCGCAACCATCAATGCGGACACCACTTGGAGTGGATCGAAATCCTTCAGTGAGGATGTGGTGATCACGGGGGGCGCCACCCTGACCATCTCTCCGGGCACGGATATTTCCGTGGCCTGCTCAGATAGCGCCCCCCATCCTGGTAATCTGGACCCCGACCGGATTGAAATCATCGTTGAGGATGGGTTTCTGGAAGTTGATGAGGCCCTTTTTGCAGGGGAAAGCGCCGGAGCTTGCTGGTATGGAATCACCTTTGTCTCCAATGGCGCTGGGCACATCCGCAACAGCGAAATTCGGGATGCAGTGACAGGGGTTTATGTCGCCTCCGGCGCGCCGGAGATCTCCGGCAACCATATCCACGAACTGGTTGGCGCGCCAGGCCAGCTTTCCGGAGCGGATGGCGAAGAAGCCCGGGGCATTTTGGTGGTGAATAATGCCAGTCCAACCATCTCCAACAACCGGATCGCCAATGTCACAGGCGGCAATGGAGCTGGGGGATTGGTGGGCGCGCTTCCGATCTCACCCGGCGAGGATGGGGGAGA
>DAOTUG010000174.1:0-12235 GCA_034437335.1 Anaerolineaceae bacterium | reverse complement strand
GTTCTGGGGGTGTTGAGTTGGCGGCGGAGTCCGTTTCCTCCGTCACGGGCAGGTTGGTGGGGGCAGCCTGCCAGGGAAATCGGCAGCCGGCCAGCAGACTGGCAATGATTATCACTGCCAGTGCGGTTTGGATGAAAGATCGTCTTCTTGGAAATGACAGAAATATTCTCATCGCGCGCTCCTGGTTGATCGCTGGATGCAGATCCCCTTCACTGTGTTAAACGAATAAACAACCGGTCTGGTTCCGGACTTGCGGGAATTCGTTTTGTTGTTATGGGTATTATAAATTAGGTTGGGTTTGTTTGGGGGAAAATTGGGCCTCTTTACAGACAAGGAAGCGCCTATCCTGCTGGAACCCCGTTCTTCCCCGGTGCAGAAACCTCTGCAGGCGTCAGAGAGACCAGCCGAGGACCTCCAGGATCTCCTGTGGAGGTTTACGGAAGTCGTCCAGGACAAGGTCCGCAAAGGATAATTTCCAGCGCGGGTGGCTGGTGGCGACGGCAATCACGGACATGCCCGCCCTGCGGCCGGCTTTGACTCCGGCCAGGGAATCCTCAATGACCAGGCATCCTGCCGCCGGCGTGTTGAGCTTGCGGGCAGCCTTCAGGAATATCTCCGGTTCCGGTTTGGCTGGTAGCTGTGCCCCTGGTACGAGGGCGTCAAAATAGTCCAACAGGTTGAAATTTTCCAGCATGGCCTGAATGTTTCTCAGCGAGCCGGAGGAAGCTACCGCCTGGGGGATGCGCCTTTCCCGGGCAAATCGCAGCCAATCCCCCACCCCCGGGATCAATTGGGTTTCCCGCGGGGCCATTTCCCGGAAAAGGGCTTCCTTTTGCCGGAGCAGTTTCTGTGCAAATTCCCGTTCCGGGTCAAACCCCAGCATCAGAGGCAGGATGGCCTGAGTGTTTCTGCCGAAGTTGGCATCGTACACATCCCGGTCCAGCACAAATCCCTGCTCCTTCAGAATCGTATTCCAAGCCTTATAATGGCTTTCTTTGGTGTCAATGATGGTTCCATCCATATCCCACAGGATGGCGTGGTTGGCATGATGGGGCATGAGTCCTCATTTTTCCGAAGTTGAACCGCCTCATTATACCGTTACTTAACTCAGAGGGCGTGAATGAACTGCGCTTTTTACACACTATTAAGCTCCCTTAACTCTCGGACAGGTATGGTATACTAGCCGCTAGGTTTCACGAGGAAGGTCTATGAAAAAAGCGCTCAGTATCAGTATTGGATCCTCAAGCCGGGATAAATCCGTGCACATCCGGCTGTTTGATCAGGAAATTCATCTGGAGCGGATCGGAACGGACGGTGATTTGGATGCTGCCCGGCGCCTTTTCCGCCAGATGGATGGCAAGGCGGACGCCTTCGGTCTGGGGGGAACGGACCTGGGCCTCTATGTGGCTGGAAAATGGTATCCACTGCATTCCATTCTGCCCCTGGTGTCTGACGTCCGGCAGACGCCCGTTGTGGACGGATGTGGGTTGAAGAATACCCTGGAATCCCGCGTGGCTCGGGTGTTGGAAGAGGAGATCAGCGGGTATCTGGACCGCCAGGGTCGTTCTGCTCTGGTGATGACCGCTGTGGACCGCTATGGTCTTCTGCGCGCCTTTGTTGCGGGGGGCTACGAATGCACTTTTGGCGATGTTCTGTTTTCCCTCGGACTGCCGTTGCCCGTCCGTCGTGTCCGATCGGTGAAGCTTCTGGCTGCGACCTTGATCCCGATTGTCAGCCGACTGCCTTTCCAGTGGGTGTATCCTGTGGGTGAGAAGCAGCACGACCGGCGCCCGAAGTTCCGATGGGCCTTTCAACGGGCCACTGTCATCGCCGGAGACTTTCATTACATCCGGCGGTATATGCCGGAATCTCTTTCGGGGAAGGTGATTGTGACCAACACCACCACTCCCAGGGATGTGGCCATTTTCCGCGAGGTTGGAGTCCGTTATCTCCTGACCACAACCCCCGTGTATGATGGCCGTTCCTTTGGCACAAACCTCCTTGAGGCGGCCCTGCTGGCTGCAAAGGGCTACCGGCAGCCCGTGGATTATGCTCGGGCGGAGGCGTATTTTGAGATGCTGGATTCCTGGGTGGATGCGGCCGGTTTCCGGCCTCAATTGCAGGATTTGCAATCGTGAAATGCGCTGCGGTTGTTCTGGCGGGGGGGCGCATGGCCGCGGAGGACCCTCTCTATTCCCTGGGGGTGGATGGCTACCGGAGTCTGATTCCGGTGAAGGGTCGTCCGATGGCCCAGTGGGTGATTGACGCTCTGGATGGATCAGCTCTGGTGACGGAGCTTTATGTCCTGGGCCTGCCGGAGTCCTATGGGCTTCGGGCCGCAAAACCCCTTCACTTTCTCCCTGATCAGGGCGGGTTGTTTGAGAACATCCGCTTGGGGGTGGAACAGGCAGCTCAGGCGAACCCCGGGATTTCCAAAGTTCTGTTAGCATCTGCGGATGCTCCGGCACTGCGAACCGAGATGGTGGATTGGCTGGGAGACCGCATGGCCGAAGACCCGAAGGCGATGATTTATTACAATGTGATTCCAAAACAAGTGATGGATGCGGAATTTCCAGGTGCGGGACGTTCCTTCGTGCGTTTCAAGGATGTGGCGGTGTGCGGCGGGGATTTGAACGCGGTGGACCCCAGGCTGTTCGATGGGGCGCGTCCCATCTGGCGGGAGCTGACCCAGGCCCGGAAGCGCCCGATGCGCCAGGCTCTGCTTATGGGATGGGACACTCTTCTTCTCGTTGCACTGCGTCTTGTCACCCTGGACGGAGCGGTGACCCGTCTCAGCCGTAAGCTGGGACTGCATGCCGTCATCCACCGCACGCCCTACGCCGCCATGGGAATGGATGCAGACAAACCCCACCAACTGGCTATTTTGCGGGAAAAACTGGAAGGGGATGGATCATGAAGCGGTGGCTGCGACGGATCCTGACGGCGGACGCCTGGCTTTCCAAAAAGCTGCGGGTGCCGGAAGAGCGTTTTTTCCTGCGATTTCTCTTGAAATTTTTTGCTCATTCGGGGGATTCCTGGTTCTGGCTGGCAGGGTTGTTTTTTTTGTGGGTGATCAGCCAGGGAGAATGGCGCGCTCGGGCGGCCTTTCTTGGGGTTGGTCTGACGGCAATGGCTGCAGCGGTCATCCTGTTGAAATTCACCATCCGGCGGCCGCGCCCGGCCGGGGAGTGGGGCCAGATCTACCGCATCACGGATCCACACTCCTTTCCCTCGGGCCACGCAGCCCGGTCTGCGGCCCTGGCGGTGATGGCCCTGGCCCTGGGACCATCCTGGTTTGGCCTTGTGGTGGCCCTGTGGGCGCCATGGGTGGGGATCTCCCGGGTGGCCCTGGGGGTGCATTATCTTTCGGATGTGGTGGCTGGTTGGCTGGTGGGGGCGGTCATGGCCCTGGCGGCCCTGGCGCTGCGCCCCCTGGTGATGACGTATTTGGGGTTTCTTTTCTGAATTCCCAGCTCACAGAAGGCTCCCATACATTTAAGAACCTACCGGGAAGCGGAGAACGCTTCCCGGTATTTTTTTTAGCCCAATCGTCATTTCGGGATAAGAGGATTGGGGTCGCACGCTGGTTCAGACGGCTATAAGGGTCGTAGCCCGTTTCAGGTTTGGATAAGTCTCAGGATCGGGCCGAATGAAAACAAAAAAGCCGGTCAGCAAAAGCGAGCCGGCAGGGGGGCGTTCAGCGGGGGATGCGATGGTGGAAGGATGCTGTTCTTGGCAGGTCAGACCCATGCACTTCTCCATTGTCAGGGTTTTCAATTGCTATTTTAATCGGATTCGGGCCGGTTGGGATTAACAACCGGTTAATCCACCCGGTTTCCGCAAGGGGTTGTTTAAGGCACAAAACGCCTGCCTGAAGGCGGCAGGCCATTTTGTGGGGATAGAAACAAGACGCTTTTCTTACCGGCGGCGGCGGCCAAACAGCCGCAGTACGTAGAGAAAGATGTTGATGAAATCCAGATAGAGCCGCAGGGCTCCCAGGATGCCCATCTTTGCGGCCACGGCTTCGTCGCCCATGCGCAGGCTCTGAATGGTCATTTTTTTGATGCGCTGGGTGTCATACGCCGTCAGGCCGAGGAAGAGGATAATCCCGATGATGGAGATGGCCCAGTTTGCCGCTGAGCTGCCCAGGAAAATATTGACGGTTGAGGCAATCACCAGGCCAATCAATCCGGTCAGCAGATAGCCGCCCCAACTGTTGAGGTTTTTCTTGGTGGAATAGCCGATGAGGCTCATGGCGCCGAAGAGACAGGCGGACACAAAGAAGGCCACGGCAACGCTGCCCAGTTCGTATACCAGGAAGAGGACGGAAAGGGTTACCCCATTCAGCCCGGCGTAGGCAAAGAAGAGCATGCCGGCCACCGCGGGATGCAGTTTGTTGACTGCTGCGCTGAGGATGAGGACCATAGCCAGTTCGGCGATCATCACCCCATAAAATATATAGGTGTTGCTGAAGACCAGGGACCCGATGGGCGTGAAGGCCGTCATCACAGCCGCGCCGGTGGTGACCATCAGGCCCAGCATCATCCAGACATACACCCGGCGCAAGACGGCAGCGAAGACTTCATCGAATTGCAGATCGCTCAAATCGGTCAGCCTGTTTTGCTGGCCCATTGCGCCTTGATAGGTTTCAAACTCATCAGACATGTTTTGCTCCTTATTCATCATCAACTTGATTGTACTGACTATAGTACCGGCAGACGCAACCATTGTATAGATTATATAAGGTTTTGCGGTATGGGGGGAATTTCCATACCGGGATACCCGGCGGGAATCCGGGCCAAAAGACCATCCCCGAAGACCCTTTCCAGGCCCAATACGGGCAGGTGGACATAGCCAATGTGGCAGTGACAGGTATCCCGGGAGCAGGGGCCGGTAGCCAGGGAATTGGCCCATCCTGGCTCATATATGTTCCCCAGAGCTTCCTTGATGAAGTGACAGCGTTGCAGACGCCCATCCCCGGCCAGGCTGAGGACCTGCTCCCCGCAGCGACATGCCTGACCCCGGGTGCGGTAATGGAATCGGTTGAAATCAAAGAGGGGATCCACCCGGCGCAGAAAGGCCAGCTCCTCGTCGGAATAGGGCGTTTTTTGATGCTTGTCCGCGTTGATCCACAGATAGATATCCGGGTCAAGGGCCTGGCGCATATCCCGGATGGCCTGGAAGTGGCTTCGCAGTCCCACGATCCCCACACTGAAGCGGATGTTGTGGGATCGGAGACAGCGCACCTGACTCAGGAAGTCCTGCAGGGGGATTTGACCGGGATGGTAGCTGCACCAGAGAGCGATCCGATTCGGGTTGGCCTTATTTAACCAGGATAGATCCCCGGAAAGGTTTGTCTGGATCGCCAGGGTCTGGATGTGGCTTAGGCGGCTCAGCCGCGCCAGAGTGGCCTGGTAGTGGGGCCAGATCAGCGCTTCGCCCCAGGGGGTGAAAAAGAGGGAGAAGCGGTGTTTTGTCCGGGATTCCAGCCAATCTGTCAGGCGCGACAGGGCCCGCTTATCTGCCTGGAGCTGACTGGGGTCGGCCCGGTGATGGGCGAAAGGACAATAGGTGCAGTCAAAATTGCAGTCCTGGAGTGGCCCCCGGTAGAGGAACGTGACGTTCATCGCAGGTCATAATCCTCAATCCGGCGGGTGACGGTTGGGGAGTAGAGCCAGGGGCCGATGGCATCGGAGAGCATGAGCCCGGTTTCCGTCAGCCGCAGGTTTTTTTCGTTCATCACGGCCAGGCCTTCATCCAGAAGTTGGGTCAGTTGGGGCAGGTCTTCCAGGGGCTCGGTGCCGAGGTATTCCCGATACCCCTTCAGCGTGAGACCTTCCTTGAGCAGAAGCGATTTGAGCGTGTAGCGCCGGGCTTGCTCATCGTGGTTCAGGATGAAGCCGTGATGGGCCTGGGCGAACCGCTTCGGGTGCATGTTCAGATATGCATCCAGGATCTGGTGAACGCCCTGCAGCCCCACAGCGTATTCGCTGGAATAATGCACTCTCCGGGTGTAGGACCGGGCGCCGCATCCCAGGCCGATCATGCCGTCCTCCTGGCACACATACCGGGCCCCCTGGGCGGTCTGTGATTTCTTTTTCCGGAAGTGGCGCATGGATAGCTGCTGGTATCCTGCGTCCTGCAGGCAATCGCGCCCGGTGCGGTAGAGGGTCAGGCGAGTTTGCCCCGGGTCAACCGCTTGACGGGCCAGCCCAGTCAGGGGGCGCACATACAGTGGATAGAGATAGACTTCCTCAGGATCAAAGGTTAGGGTTTGGTGTAGGGTTTCCCGCCATGTGGTCGCAGTCTGCCCGGGCAGGCCGTAGATCAGATCTATATTCAGAACTGAAAAATTCTTCTCCATGCTCCAGTTCAGGGCCTGACGGACCCGGTCCAAATCGGCGTGGCGGGCGATTTGGGACAGCTCCTCCGGGATGAAGCTCTGCACCCCGATGCTCAGGCGATTCACCCCCCGGTCCTTGAGGAAGTCCAGCTTTTCCGGTGAAAGGGTCTCCGGGGAGGCCTCAAAGGAAACAGGGATGGTTGTGGGGTCGGCTCCCAGAGCGTTCCGGGAGATGGTAAAGAGCCTTTGCAGTTGCGGCAGATCCAGAAGGCTGGGCGTGCCGCCGCCCACTGCCCAACGGGCAAAATTGGCTCCTGGGCCAAGGGCCTGGCGCACGGTTCGGGCCTGCCGGTGCAACTGATCGAGGTAGGCTTGCTGATGGGCTGCACCGGCTTGCGCAGTGGTGAAAAGGTTGCAGTAGCCGCAGCGCTGTTCGCAGAAGGGGATGTGGAAATAGAGGAACAGGGCGTCCTTTTTTTCGGGCTCCCACAGTCTTGCCAGCCGGCGGGGTGGGCGCAGGGCGCGGTAGGCGGTTTTATGGGGATAGGCATACACATAGGCGTTGTAGGGATTGGCCAGAAAAGTCTCAGTCAGGGAGGTCAAGGTCTGTCTCCGTTAAGGATGAATTCGGTGTAGGGGACGTTCCAGACCACGGGGTGGGCCAGCCGGTGGCCATGATATCCCCCGTCGCCATAGGCCGTACCGTGATCCGAACAGAGGATGCACAGCCAGGGCGGCCGCCGCTGGAGGGCCGACAGGAGAGGAGGAAGCTGGGAGTCTACATACGCCAGGGCCGCGAGGTGGCTTTCGAAGGTGTCTGTTGTGTCCTTTGGCGATTCCAGATAGAAGTAATTGGGCTGATGGATGGCTGAAATGTTGAGAAACAGGAAGGTTAATTGTTCCTCGGGCAGGCTCTCCAGCCGGTTCACAGCCACCCGCACCTGATTTTCGGTGGAATTTGGATCAGCGACGCCCAATTCGGGCGCCCAGTGGGCTTCATCGAAAAGACCGGGCAGAACGCGGCCGAGGGGGCTTTCCAGGTTGAAGAAGCCCACTCCGCCAATGCAGATGGTGTGATAGCCGCGCTGGCGGAGGCCGCTGACAAAATCCGGGGCGTCAAAGACTACGGTTTCTTCCGTGCTGGTTTCGCTCCCCGGAAATCGGGCGGCGAAGAGGCGGGGGTGATTCCCCGGATGGGCCGGCGTGGGCAGGAAGCCGGCGAAAAAAGCCCAGTGGGCGGCATAGGTGAAATTGCCAGGAGAGTGCCGTTTTTCCCAGCCGGACTCCGGCAGCATGTGGGAGAGATGGGGCGTCAAACCTTTGTTGTGAGCCTGAACGGCGGCGTCATAGCGCAGGGTGTCGAGGGTCATGAAGAGGATATTGTGGCTGCCAACAATCTGCCGGGCGTTGATGCTCATGGGGCCAGAACACTTTCTATTGCCGTAACAATTTCTTTTGTGTAGGTATCCTGTCCTTGATGCGTGATCCCCGGGAGCAGGTCGCCAAAGGCATTGATTTCCAGTATTGCCATGCTGCGATAGTCTGGAGAGACCAGCAGGTCCACCCCTGCATACAGACTTTTAGGAAACAGGGCTTTTGCTGCCAGGCACATGCGCTGTGCTTTTTGCCAGGTGTCCGGCCCCATCCGAGCTTGGACGGCGGCCCAGTTGCCGCGTTTGTTCAGAAGATGCAGATTGGTCATGGGGCTGCGGCTGGTGCGCACGACCACATGATCGGCCTCCCCGGCGATGACCACCACCCGCAGGTCAAACACCCGTTCCCCGAGGGTTGCCTTGGGCAGCCAGCGTTCCACGTGCACCCGGTGCTGGCAGAGGGCGTCTACCAGGGCTTGAATCTCCTGTGGGTCAAAGAGGGTGCGGATGCGGCGGGTGGCATAAAGTTTCAGCCGACCATTTTCACGCACGATCTCGCCGGTGGTGATGGCCCGCATGCGGTGACCGGCTTTATGAAAGGCAACCGCCCCTGCCGCAGAGGAACCGTGGGCCAGCTTGATGAAGACCCGGCTCATGCTCTGGCGGTCCATTTCTGAAAGAAGGTGATCGAAATTCTGGATGGGGGGCAGGGCAGGTGGGACCCGGACGCCAGCCCTGCACATCATCTCATGGCAACGCCTTTTGTCAAACATGGCGGCGATCTCATTGGGAGTGTTCATCAGGGTCAGGCCCGGGACAGTTGCGACTTTCTCCTGGAGTTCCTCCAGCAAGCTGCGGAAGCCGAGGTACCACTGACGGGAGGGAAGGATCAGGCCCTTATCAAACTGCAATCCCCGGACTATCTTCGGGGGCAGCCGATGGTAGGCGGCCTTCTCTTCCTCGGGAATGGATGCGCCCCGCAGGAGCAGGGCGCGTTCCACCGCAAAATCCCGTCCGGGGGAATCAATCCGGAAGATGTCGCCGGGATGCAGGGTTTCCCTCAGGCAGACCTGGCCGGAAAGGATCGCTTCATAGGGGATCAGAACTGGTTCGGGGAGGCCCAACCCCCGCAAGGCTGTTTTCAGAAGCTGCCAGCGTCGGTCCCCGGCCGGATTGGCCAGGATGACGATCCGGGGCGCGGCGTTATTCGGAGACGGCGACATAGCGAGCCCGGTGGGTTTTTCCGTTGTACACGTAGACATCCTCCGTTTGCTGTTCGCTGAGGTCTACCTCAATGGGCAGGGAGAGGAGTTTTTTCATCATGTCATCCGAGCAGTAATGGTGAGAAAGGTTCAGACGGGTCAGTCTCCGGACTTGATCGGAGTCCAGGAGGGCCTGGGCGCCTTCGTCGCCGAGGTTGCCCATGGAAAGATCCAGCACCTTGATTTGGTCGAGGATTGGCGTTCCCACAATTTTTTTGGCCAACAAATCGGCCCCGACCGAATCCCGCAATCCGAGGTATATCAGGTTGGGGAAGCGTTTACCTTCCAGGATGGGGTTGAGTTCATCCAGCATAAAATCAAAGCCGTATTGGGGATCCCCCAACCAGAGTTCCAGGTGGGTCAGATTGGGGAGGTTGTGGTGGAGCACTTCTTCCAGCAGCCGCCGCGGCAACCCCCCGGTTTCGATGGCCAGATGGGTCAGGTTGGGATGATTCAACCCACCCAGGCTCAGGCCGTTGGCTCCCCGGACACGCAAGCGCTTCAGTTTGGGATAGGCCGTCAGAAGGGGGGAGATATCCGTGTTGCGGATCCAGGAAATCTCAAATTCTTCGCTCGCTATGCGCCCAAAAAACAGCGCTTCCAGGTTCGGAAGCCGCTGGTGGGCGGCCACCAGGGCCTCCACGATTGGGTCTGGGGGATCTTCAACGTTGTTTTCCTGGATCCAGGAGCCGACCACCAGACCGGTTGTCTTTTCTATTCCTGGCAGGGACAGGAAGTCCTGGAAGATATCCACCCAGGTATGCGCATCCTCCCAACCCTGGACCTTAATGGCATAGATCACCTCGGCCGGGTCTGGTTTGTCCCTGGCCGGGAAGTCCAGGACGGACTTCCCGGCGAAGGTATTCCATGGAGAAAAGGAGTGCATCAATTGTCTTCTATCCTTTCAGGGATGAGCTGTTGCAGGCGCTTATTCACTGACCAGCACATAGCGTTCAACATGCACCTCGCCATCGTACTCGTAAATATCTTCGGCTTCCTGCGAGCTGACATCTACTTCGATGGGAAGATCCAGCAGTTTTGACATCATCTCGTCCGAGCAATAATGGTGGGAGATGTCCAGCCGGACCAGGGAGGTGATCCTCTCGGAATCCAGCAGGGCCTGGGCGCCTTCGTCCCCCAGGGTGCCCTTGGAGAGATCCAGGACCTGGAGCTGATCGAGGATCGGCGCTTCAACGATGGCCTGGGCGATCTCATCGGCGATTTTTGAGTTGCAAAGCCCCAGGTAGGTCAGGTTGGGAAAGGCTTCTCCCTTGAGGATGGGCTGCAATGCTTCCAGACCAAAATCGAAGCCATAGTAGTCATCCCCCAACCAGAGCTCAAGATGTTCCAGCTTGGGCAGGTTGCTCTCCAGGATCTCGTCCAGGATGCGCCGGGGCATCCCGCCTGTTTCCACCGCCAGGTGGCGCAGTTCCTCATGGTTCAACCCGCCCAAGCTGAGGCCGTTGGCCCCACGCACGCGGAAAATCTTCAGATCCGGGAAGGCTGTCAGCAGGGGGGAGACATCCGTGTTTTCTATCCAGGACATCTCGTTTTCTTCGAAGGTGATATCGCCCAGGAAGATCGCCTCCAGATTGGGGAGTTTCTCCCGGGAGGCAACCAGGGCCTGAATACTAGGTTCCGGTGTTCCCTGGGGATAATCGGCCTTCCAATTGCCGATCACCAGGCCGGTGCTGGTTTCCACATGGGGCAGTTCCAGATACCTGGCGAATTTCTCCTGCCAGGTGTCTTTGTCGTCCCAATCCACGCGGATACGGTAGATGACCTTTGACGGATTGGGGGATTGTTCCGCCGGGAAATCCAACACGGGTTTACCGGCAAATTCTGTCAAGTGGGTTGTGATTGTCATGCTATGCCTCCAGGTTTTTCAGGTGATTGAGAATTTGGTTTTCTGCAGCCATCCAGTGGAATGGCTGGTTCATTCACTTACCGCCACATAGCGATCGTCCCTGGGCGCTTCATATTCCCAGGATCTCAGGTCCACCTCGATGGGGAGGGCTTTCAGACGGTCCATCATGGCCCTGGAGCAGTAGTGGTGGGAAATGTTCAGACGTTGCAGCCGTCTGATTTTTTCAGATGCGAGCAGGGCTTCTGCGCCTTCATCGCCCAGGGTGCCCATGGAAAGGTCCAGTTCCTCCAACTGGTCCAGAATGGGGGCGTTGGCGATGGCTGCAGCGATTTCATCGGTGATAACCGAATCACGCAGCCCCAGATAGGTCAGGGCGGGGAAATTGTCCCCATGAAACAGGGGCAGCAGGTCTTCCAGGCCAAAGTCAAAGCCATACACATCGTCCCCGAGCCAGAGTTCCAAGTGTTCCAGTTTGGGCAGATTGCTGTGCAGCACGTCATGCAGGACCGTCAGGGGCAGCCCACCGGATTCGATCCCCAAGTGACGCAGGCTGGCGTGGTTCAGGCTGCCCAGGCTCAGGCCGATCACGCCGCGCACCCGCAGAAACTGCAGATCCGGAAAGCCTGCGAGCAGGGGGGAAAGGTCAGTGGTCTCGATCCAGGAGATCTCGCTTTCTTCAAAGGTGATATCTCCGAAGAAAATGGCCTGCAGATTGGGGAGCTGACCCCGGGAAGCGACCAGGGCCCGGACGATGCGGGCTGGCATGTCTGTGCGCTGGTCTTTGTACCAGTTGCCGACCACCAGGCCGATGGATTCATGGATTCGGGAATATTGCAGGAACTGATTGAAGATGTCCAGCCAGTCTTTCTTCTCACTCCAATGCACCCGCAGGCGGAAGATGACATCTGCCGCAGGCGGTTGGTTTTGAGCTTCCTCAAAATTCACCACGGGTTTGCCCGTGAAGCGGGTGATTGGATGCATGGGCAGTATCTCCTCGGCATATGAGCGGTTGATAATCCCGATTGTATCAGTTTTTTTTGTCCAAGGATTGTGGATTTTCGGTTTCTCAATCTATGTCTTTGACCATGTAGAAGGACCCCATTTCAAACCCCCGGCCGGTGTAGTAGGCCCGGGTGCCCACGGCGGAGATCACCGCCAGAGACTTGAACCCTTTAGCCCGGGCGATGTCTTCCGCCCTCTCGATCAGGCGGGTTCCCAACCCGCTGTGCTGGGCGATGCCCTCCCGTTCCTCACCCACTTCCAGAGATTGGCCGTAGACATGCACCTCGCGGATGATGGCCGCCCCATCCAAGTCGGTCATACCGGTGCGGCGGGTATCTTCCGGCAGGGACAGGCGCAGGAACCCCGCCAAATGGTCATCCGGGGTGTC
>DAOTUG010000173.1:0-16388 GCA_034437335.1 Anaerolineaceae bacterium | reverse complement strand
GCCCTTCTTAAATTCCTCCACCCAATCCACGAACATGTCATATTCTTTATTCAATTCACCCACTGCTTCGTAGCCCAAATCAAAAAGGTCAGAATAAAAGAAAGGGAAGTGGTCATAGGCGGTCATATTCCCGGCCATGTTCTTGCCGGCGCGGGTGCCCATGCTGTTGGCATTGTCTTCATGCTCAACCCGGACGCGGGTGTTCAAGTGGGGGTTGAAGAAACGGGCCACGTCGCCAGCGGCGAAGATGTTGGGATACTTGGTTTGCAGGTTTTCATTGACCAGAATGCCGTCATCCACTGCAATCCCGGCTTCCTTTGCCAGGTCCACATTGGGTTTGATGCCTATACCCACGATGACGCCATCAAAGGTCTCTTCGGTGGATTCCTCGGTATCAACATTCTTATAGCGGACAAGGTATCCATCGTTTGTTTTTTCGATCCCCTCGACCAAAAAACCAGCCTGGACCCGGACACCTTTCTCTTCGTAGGTTGAATTGAGAAATTCTGACAGCGCATCTGGAAAGACCAGACCCGAAACGCCAATTTCCGGAAAGATCATTGTCACTTGATTGCCATTCTTCGTCAGAGCTGCAGCAATTTCTGAGCCGATGAAACCGCCGCCGATCACGCAAAAATTGTTGTAGTTTTCAGCCATTTCTCGCAAGGTGTGATAATCGGCCCGGGTCCGATAAAAGATGACCCCCTCCGGCGTGTCTGGGAGGTGAATCGGATAGCCCCCGGTGGCAATCAGGAGCTTCTCATAGCCGAATTTCTCGCCAGTTTCTGTAATGACGACATTCTCCGAAGGGACGATTTCTGAAATGCCTGTCTCCAGAAACAAATCCAGATCATATTTGTCCATCGGTCTGACGATATTGTCAATCTCCTTCCCATCCCACAATCCTTTGGAGAGGGGAGGACGGTTGTAAGGTCCGAATTTCTCCTTTGAGAAAATGGCGATACTTCCGGATTTGTCTTCTTCCCGGATACCCATTGCCGCGGCAGATCCTGTCATGCCGCCGCCAATGATGAGATATTGATAGTTTTTCATGTTTTCCTCCATCCTGTGATGTTTTATTATTTTCGTTTCACGTATGATTCCTCTGGGACGATTATTTTCAGAGCATTGGGTATCACCTGAACCTTCACGGGCGTATTCCCAATGGGGTCCCCATCGGCCTGGACCTGGATGGGGGAATGCGTGGAAATCTTGCAATAGGATTGAAAGCGGATGCCTTTAACCACCGGGTTTTTCTTTTTGCTCGCCATGAAGATATTCAGGATAAAGCTCAGAATGTCGAAAATATTGGCAGCTCGAATGATGAAAATGTCTAGCTTCCCATCATTGACTGAGACATCCTCGGACCATTCAAAGGGTTCTATGCCCATTAAACGCCCGTTGGTGATCAGGATTTCTGTGGCCAAAAACGACATCCTTTTGCCGTCACATTCAATGGTGAACCGTTTGAGTTTCAGGCCTAATATCTGGGTGATAAAATGGCGAAAATAAGCAAAAAAGCCCAGACGTTGTTTCTCTTCCGCTCCGGTATTTTTCATCACCTGGGAGGTCACCCCCACACTCAGGTTGAGTACATAAAAATGATCCTGCAGCTTGAAAACATCCATGTTGATGGTGTTGGCGTTAGGCCGGGTGATCAACTCAAGGGCAGGTTTCAATTTCAAGGGCAGCCCCAATTCTCTGGCCAACAGATTGCCGGTTCCGGTGGGGAGGATGCCCAAAGATACATCCTGATTGACCAGGGCGTCCGCAACGAGGGAAATGGTCCCATCCCCACCGGCGGCTATGAAAAGCTGGACATCTTCCGCTGATTTTTCCTGAACAATTCCCTGGATGGTACCCTGACCAAGGGGCACATCAAAGATCTCCAGGGGGATCCCCTTGTGGTTGAAGAAATCCCGGATCGTTTGTTTTTGTCGGGTTTCCTGGCTCTTTCCGGATTTTTTATTATAAAATAGAATTGCCTTTGTCATGTTATGCACGGTGATCCTTGAAACTCTGTGCAGGTTCACTTTAATGATACTACCTGAGCGCTATAAATCCTAAAAAGTAAGGCCGAAAGCGACCCAGGCCAGGATGGCGGATTATTTTTGATTTGATTAGTTTAAGTATAAAGGTCCTATTCATCTGCAGGTAGGCTTGTACAGGCCCTGTCGAAGGGGGCCGACACATCACGAAAATCCATTTGGCAGGGCGAAGTCTGGTGGGGATCTGGTTCATTCATTGGGTTTTTGAAAGGGGTGGTGTTATGCGGTTGGTTATTCCAAGTTTCTTTGCGACACTCGTCCTGTGGGTAATGTTGGAGCTGATTGTCCGCCGGGTTGCCGCCCGGGGCCTGAAAACGGATTTTTATGGTTCGATCTCAAGAAGCCAAGTCCGCATGTTGCAGGAAATCCACGGGCTGAAGCTGGTTCGAGGCGCAGGATGGTGTCACCTTGGATGGATCGCCGACCCCGAGAGGGAGACCTACGAAATTCAGACCTGTGAAGCCGGCGGTCAATGGCGGGTGGTTGATCGCACTAAGACTGGGTCCTGGCTGGCACGGGGGGCATTGCATTCGGGTCAGATACGCGTGGTGGCGGTGCCAACAACAGCCGGCCGGAAACGGATTCTGGGGCTGGTTTCGGCTGAGTCACTGGTTGGCAGGGGACAACCGGGACCGATCCAAACCCCCGTCATCGGGGGTCCCTGGCAGCCTTTGTTCAAACCGCATCGGGCCGGGGATTATATCAATGATCACTGCATTTATCAGGATCAGGAGGGGCGATGGCGGGTGGTGGGCATCACCGGCCCGGGTGAGGGTGATTACGCCCGCGAAAAGAAGTTTGCGGTTGGCGTTGGGGACGCTTTTCCGCCAGAAACGCCGTTTCAAGAATCAGATCCGGTGGCCGAATCTGATGATCCAGCCTGGGCCCCGGATGTTGTTTGGGACGGCAGCCATTATCACCTATTCTGGTCCCCCCATCAATTGCATCACATGGTTTCTGAGGATGGTATCACATGGCAGCAGCATCGAATCCTGATGGATACACCGCACCATCTCTTTTTTCGGGATGCGATGATCTTCCGGGTAGCGTCAGATCAGTGGCTTTTGTACGCCACCGCACGGGGCGGTTGGTTTTCGAGAGTGGACATTTACCAATCCTTTGATCTTCTGCACTGGCAATACATTCGATCTGCCTTGCGGGGAACCTGGGGATCTGAAAAGAATTTCGTGACCGGTTCGATGGAATCGCCATTTCTGATCCAAAGGGATGGCAGATACTATCTTTCAATCACCTATAATAATGAGTCGTTTTTCCTGGCACCACTGCTTTTACAGATGAAACATTTCCTCAAGAAAAGAGATTACAACAACACCCTGATTTTTCACAGTGAGACCCCTTATAATTTTGGCCTTTACCGGGGAAGAAAGAAAACCCGCAACCTGGTCACAAGGCTTGATGCCCACGCGCCGGTGTACGTCCAAGTGGGGGACCGCTGGATTATCACCACTAGCGGTTGGCCCTTTGCTGCCACATTGACCGACGGCGAGGTGGCGTGGGCTCCTCTGACATGGCATGATTAACCGAGGTTTCTGACAAAATCCAGGACCTCGTCAAGGCTGGCAGTCGCCAAGCCGATCATCCGGTCGGCTCCGGCGTAGTAAAGATAAATGACATCCTTCACCACTGGATTGGCGCAGGAAAACACCACATTGGGGACATCGCCCTTTTGTTCCCAAATTTCCTCCGGTTCCATGAAGAAATCCCGGGAACGGCGGACAACCTTCCAGGGTTCGTCCAGATCCAGGAGGCATGCGCCCAGACGGTACACATGGTCTTGATCATAGGCATGATAGATCACCAACCAGCCTTCATCGGTTCTGATCGGCACACCGCCGGCCCCAACCCGCTTACTGTCCCAACAATTTTCCCGGGGTTCCAGAATGGGACCCTTGAGTTCCCAGTGGGAAAGATCGTCAGAAAGGGCATAACCAATGGACGGTGGGCGCCTGTGAAATGAGAAATAGCGCCCCTGGATTTTTTCAGGAAACAGGACGTGATCCTTGTTATCCTCTCCCCGCACCAGAGCGCCCAACCGGCGCCAGGTGATCAGGTTGTCACTTTGAGCAAACATGGGGGTGATTCCACTGTCGGAGTAGGCCGTGTAGGCCATGATAAACCGGTTTTCCTCGGCCAGAAACGTGATGCGCGGATCTTCAACGCCCCGGTTTTCCTCCGGATTTGCGGGGGATACGACCGGCGCTCTGAGTTGGTTGAAATGGACCCCGTCCTCTGAAAGGGCGTAACCGATATGGCTGACATAATCCAATCCCTGGGCGCGGTAGAACATGTGGAAAAGGCCCTGGTGATAAAGCACACCGGGGTTGAACACATTCAAGGCTTCCCAGGCACTGAGGGGGTTCGGGGTCAGGATGGGGTTGGCAGTGTGGCGTTTGAAGGGCATCAGGACTCCTTTGGATTATAATATCGGTGATATTATAACACTGCACCTTCCGGTTTCAACGAATAAAAGGGAAAAAAAGGACATGGCGAAGGACAAGATCACGGAATTGTTCACAGGGATCTATGGGGAAACCCTGACTCGGCAGTATCTGCCTGAATTGCTGCAGATCCTGGAAGGGTTTTCTCCGCCCATACACCAACCGTCCACGACCCTGGATGAATCAGATGCCATTCTAATCACCTATGGCGATGCGCTGCATTCCCAAGAGCATTCGCCCCTGGGAACTCTGGGTCGTTTTCTCTACGATAGGGTTGGCGATTCGATCAGCACAGTCCATTTGCTGCCTTTTTTTCCCTATTCGAGCGACGATGGTTTTTCAGTGATTGACTTCACCCGGGTGGATCCGGCCCTGGGAGATTGGAAAGACATTCAACGACTCGGCGAAACGTATGATCTGATGTTTGATGCGGTAATCAACCACATCTCAGTGAAAAGTGACTGGTTTCAGGGTTTCCTGGCAGGAGATCCGACCTATCGGAAGTATTTTATTACTGTGCCGGAAGGGGTGGATTTAAGCGCGGTATTCCGTCCCCGGGCATTGCCCCTCCTGACCAAATTTAATACCAGCGAGGGTGTTAACCATGTCTGGACGACTTTCAGCAGTGACCAGGTTGATCTCAATTATGCCAATCCGGCTGTGCTGCTGGATGTCCTGCGGATATTGCTTTTATTTGTAGAGCGGGGGGCGCGTTTCATCCGCCTGGATGCGATTGCCTTTATCTGGAAGGAACTCGGAACGAGCTGCCTGCACTTGGCCAATGCCCATCGCATTGTCCAGCTCTTCCATGCGGTGTTTGATGCATTGGCTCCCTATGTGCAGATCATTACAGAAACCAATGTGCCCCATGAAGACAACGTCGCTTATTTTGGCGATGGGACCAATGAAGCCCAACTTGTCTATAATTTCTCTCTGCCCCCCCTGGTCCTGCACGCCTTTCATGCGGGGAATACCCGGTTTTTGAGCACGTGGGCAAAATCCCTTTCCCTGCCATCCCGGCAAACCAGTTTTTTCAATTTTTTGGCTTCCCACGACGGTATTGGTGTGACGCCTGCCAGGGGACTCATTCCCGATGAGGATCTGCAGGCTCTTTGCAGGAAAGTGGAAGACCTGGGCGGTTACGTCTCTTACAAGACAAATGCCGATGGCAGCCACAGTCCGTATGAGTTGAACATCAATTTCCTGGATGCTCTGACGGACCCGGAGCATCCGAATGAGCCGGTTTCCGTTCTGGCGGATCGGTTTCTGGCTTCGCAATCCATCATGTTGGCCTTGCGGGGGGTCCCAGGGATTTATTATCACAGCCTGATTGGCTCCCGAAGCTGGGCGGAGGGTGTGGCCAAAACCGGCCGGAAACGAACCATCAACCGTGAAAAGCTGAGGAAGAGCGATCTCCTGAGGGAACTGGGCGACCGGCAGGGTCTTCGCTATCAGGTATTTTCAGGGTATCTGGAGATGTTGAACGTCCGCAGAAAACTGCCGGCCTTTTCTCCGCGGGGAAGGCAGGAGATCCTGGACATGGATTCACCGCTTTTCAGCCTGGTGAGAACTTCGCCGGATGGCACACAGAGGGTGCTTTGCATCACCAATGTCACCGGAGAGGATGCAGCGAAAGCGATACCAGGGGAGGCATTTTCCATCGGAACCAAAGGAGCCTCTGCAACTCTGCTGGCACGCAATGCCACCCTGGATACATCCTCCGGAGAGCTGCCGGTCATTAACCTTGGGCCTTATGGCGTGCTGTGGGTTCGGTTGGAATGAGACCCAATTAGAAGAGAACCAGATTATTGATCATCTCTTTTAGTTTTGATTTCAGTACATGATAGGAATAGTATTTCAATGCCAGTCCATAATTGTGATCCGTCATCCGGGCTGCCATTTCGGAGTTTTGAAGAATTGTTCGGGTTGTTCGCACCGTATCTCGGGTGATAAAATCGTCAAACTCAATCACCTGAAAGCCCTTTGTGCGAATATCTATGTTGTAGATAGTGTAATTGTTCACCACAATGGGCTTTCTGAAATAAACAGCTTCCAGAAAGGCGTTACCAAATCCCTCAATCAGAGAGGGATAGGTGATCAGATCAGCATGGGGATAGGCATCCCAGAGACTATAGACCTTCCTCCCATCGGGGGTTTGCCCGCGCTTTTCATCAAAGATCTCGGCCGCGAAAATCGTCCGGACGTTCATTATCTCGGCAAATTCTCTTAATCGCTGCGCATAGGCAAAGCCTTCATCCCCTGCTGCGTGGGAAATCACCAGGGCTGCCTTGAGATCCAGTCGCGAAACCAACTCAATTGCGTGTTCAATTCCCTTGCGCTGCACAATGCGGGTTGGTTGAAGGATAAGACATTCGTCTTTGTCTAGTTCAAGGGTCTTGCGCAGGTCCTGATTGTATTTGTCAATTCCTGGTGCGGGTTTTTCAAAATGCATCACGTTGGGGATGATGGTGGAAACAACTCCTTTGCGCCTGGCAAGCTGGTGACGGCCTGATGAATTAATGGTCACATGCTGAATGGCTCCCAATGTTGGGGGGAATGCCATGCTGATAAAATCCCAGACGTTATTCACAAGAAAGCGTTTTCGCTCCCAGCTAAAATCATGGTGGTGGGCAATGGTGGGGAGGTTGGTTTCTGCAATCAGTTCTGTGATGGCCAACCCCAGGGGAATATGCAGTGGAATCGCAAGGGCGTTTTCCGGAACCAGTACATCAATTTCGAACTGATTGACAAATGCATAGAGCTGTTCCTTGAGTTCTCTGGTTTTCTGATGGATCCAAGTTGTATCTTCTCTTGGGCGTTTTTCTTTGCCAAAAAATGCGAGATGCCGATCCTCGATTTCCGGGTGGCGGTAATGGGCTTCAGGAACCACCATCGAAATTGCCGGGTCGCGGTCACATTCTCCCGCAAAGTAAAAACAGCGATGGCCCGCCTCGGTGAGGACTTCGGCCCATTTTTCTGTTTCGAGGGAAACCCCATCTGTGCCGGCAAACCGGGTTGAGATGAAGCCAATGTTGAGTTTGAGGGGTTCAAAGGGTAAGGTGCCCACGCAAGTGCCTCCCGAATCTGGATCTGCTCGTTTCTGCAGCTATTATAGCCGCTTCTCGGGGAAAATTTGATACAATGGGGCTTGGATTTGATCTCAGGCACTTGAACCGGGCGAAAAATTTATCATCGGAAAAGAGGGTTGGCAAGGATGGAAAAGTTGGAGAATTGGATAATTAGGGAAGAGGCATTTCCTTTCAAGAGGTATCATCACAAGGAAACGGTGTTCACCATTGGGAATGGCTATTTTTCCACCCGCGGCAGCTTTGAAGAGGGTTTTCCCGGGGACATGGCGACGACCTTTGTGGGCGGCGTTTTCAATGATGTTCCTCTGTATGGCACAGAATTGGTGAATTTTCCCAACCCCTTTGCCCTAGAGATTCTCCTGGATGGAGAAATGTTCCAGTTGGATTACGGTCGGATTGTGTCCTTCGAGCGCACGCTGGATATGGCCTCCGGCCTGCTGACCCGGGAGGTGCTCTGGGAAAGCCCGGCTGGCAAACGGGCACGGTTTCGGTTTGAGCGTCTGGCGCACATGGGCCAGATCCACCGGGCGTCTTTGCGATTTTCACTCACCTCGGAGAATTTTGATGGGCCTGTTGAAATTCGCAGCCCACTTCCAGGGGTGGTCTCAAATCTTGATTACATGCATTGGCGTCACATTTCCCAGGGGGCACTGGATGAGAACACTTGTTTTCTTCATTTGGAAACCTCAAAAACAGAGATTCAGGCTGCCGTGGCAGCGTCTGTTACCATGGAAGCGACAGCTCGGTATCAGGGAGAATATTGGGATGCGAAGTGGATGCCCACCCTGGTTTTTCGGGGAAATGTCAAAGCTGGAGAAAGCCTGAGGGGCACCAAGCATGCCTGGATATATACCAGCCGGGAGGTGGATGATCCACTTGCAGAAGCTGCCTCGGCATTACGATCGTTGCCTGAAGAAGATTTTGACGCCGTGGTTGCGCAATCCCGTTTGGTATGGGATGATTTGTGGAGCCGCTCGAATGTTGACATACTTGGGGATGATCTGGTGGATCGTGCCCTGCGCTACAATCTTTTCCAGATATTGATTGCTGCCCCAAGGCATGATGACAGGATCAGCATTGGCGCAAAAACTATGAGCGGCTATGGGTACCGGGGGCATGTGTTTTGGGATACAGAGATCTTCATCCTCCCATTTTTGATTTACACCCAGCCGGAAATTGCCAGGAATCTCCTGATGTATCGGTACCACACCCTGGAGAGCGCCCGGGATAAAGCCCGGCGGATGGGGTATCAGGGTGCAATGTATGCCTGGGAAAGCGCCATGACCGGGCAGGATGTCACCCCGGTTTGGATTCCGCTGGAGGATGGCAGCCTTGTACGGGTTTGGTGCGGCGAGATAGAGCAGCACATCAGCGCGGATATCGCCTATGGCATTCTTCAGTACTGGCATGCCACCGGAGATGATGCCTTTATGATCGCCCATGGGTGTGAAATGGTGCTGTCAATTGCCCAGTTTTATGCCAGCCGGCTGGAGGAAGATCACAAATCAGAGACGTTGCATATCTCCGATGTGATCGGCCCGGATGAGTATCATGAACATGTGGATGACAACGCCATGACCAACCTGATGGCAACCTGGGTGCTGGAAGAGGCTCATGCGTTGGCCGGGTGGTTAGCCGGGGTGGATCCGCAGAAACACCGCACCCTGCTTGAGAAGCTTTCCCTTGATCATCTTGGAGATTGGCCGGACCTGGCATCCCGGATCTGGATTAACCGGCTTGATTCGGGCTTGATTGAGCAGTTCCAGGGGTATTTTAATTTGGAATTTCTTGATCAGTTTGATCTGGAACCGCGTACACAATCTCTGCAAGCTCAGTTTGGCATTGAAGGCGTTCAGAAATTTCAGTTTATCAAGCAGCCCGATGTGGTCATGGCCCAATATCTGCTGCAGGAAAACTTTTCCTCTGAAGAAATAATCGCCAATATGGAATATTATTCTCCCCGAACAGATTTCACCTTTGGCTCCTCCTTGGGCCCTTCCATCCAGGCGGTGATGCTCTCCCGCTTTGGTGATGTGGGGGAGGCCTATCGTTTGTTCCGTCGGACCCTTTTGACGGATTTGGAGGACAACCGCGGAAACACCCGGGATGGAATTCATGCTGCCTCTGCAGGGGCCGTCTGGCAGGTGCTTGCTGCTGGGTTCATGGGAATGAAATTTTTCTCCGAATATCCAGTGATTGCACCGCGAGTACCGGAAAACTGGCGAAGGGTACGATTCAGGGTGATCTTCAGAAACAAACCGATTTTGTTTGACAAATTTTTAAAACATCCGTTATAATAGGGCTAGGTCCAAGCGATTGGATCTTTCTTAGGCCAAGTTTTGAAAGAGCTTCCATAGAAGCAGTTTTGTTAAGACCGCAAGAAAACTGGATTAACCCTTGACAGGAGATTTAAACTTCCTTTAAAATCAATTCCATAATCGGGAAACGAAAGCATACGAGTTGAAAAAACAATACCGCCGGTGCCATAGCACGCTTAAGCCAATCCGGTCGAACGCAACGCATTTTTCGGTAGCGTCTCTTTGAAAAATCTGGTTCATAAGGTCTTATGACATTCGATAATCAGTTTCAGTGGCTCAATACAGATCGAAACCATCCCTTGCCTGCCTGGTGGCGTATGCCGATGTTCAGGACAGGTTTTTCTCAAGGCAATAACACGCTCGAGCATTCAGATCAGAAGTGTGAACGGAAAGAGAATGCAGAGCGTGTTTTCTATTGCAACCACATTCTTCCCAAAGGAGGTGAGTCTATCGAGGTGGACAAAACGGTAATAAACACACTGTCGTTTTTCACAAAATCAATTCTTAGTTTCGGAGGAGAATAATCTAAGATGAAAAAGAAATTCCTATTGCTAGCGATCTTGGTCGTACTCTCCCTCGTCTTCACTGCTTGCCAGCCACAGACTGAGGAACCGACCGAAGCCCCTGCGACCGAGGAAACCGAAGAAGCTCCTGTAGAGGAGCCGGAAGAGGTAGAGGAGACCGAAGAGGCTCCTGCCGAGGAGACCGAGGAAGTGGAGGAGACCGAAGAGATGGAAGAACCTGCTGGTTTCAGCCAGGCTCCCATGCTCGATGAGATGGACCTCCCGGCCGTTGAAGAACGTCTGCCGGAGAATCCTCAGGTCATTACCCCGGTTGAGAGTGTCGGCCAATATGGCGGCACCTGGACCACTGTGAGTTGGGAAGCTGGTCTGCCCAACATCAAGATGATCTTCTATGATCCGCCTGTTCGCTGGAAACCGGACTACACCGGTTACGAAGCTGGCCTGGCTGAATCATGGGAGTTCAATGAAGATGGTACGCAGTTGACCTATCACCTCCGCGAGGGCGTGAAATGGTCCGATGGCGCTCCCTACACCACGGCTGACTGGGAATTCTGGTGGAACGACCTGGCCATGAATGAGGACTACAACGTGGTTCAGGTTCCGTGGTGGGCCCGCAACGAAGACGGCACCCCCTTTACGATCGAATTCCCCGATGAGTACACTGTTGTTATGACCTGGGATACCCCCCGCTGGATTGCTCCTTACATCCTGGCGCAGGGTTTCTGGGAATGGGAACCGCTGATGAAACCGGCGCACTTCCTGAAACAATACCATCCGGATTACGATGGCGAAGACTATGATGAGCTGCAGCTCATTGATAAATGGTGGGAGACCCCCGGCTATCCTGTGCTCTTTGCCTGGATGTGTGAAGAAGTGACACCCGGTGAACGCACCAAGTTCGTGCGCAATCCCTACTACTGGAAAGTTGACACCGAAGGTAATCAGCTACCCTACATTGACTACGTGGTCGTTGAAATCCAACAGGACGAAGAGGTTCGTGTTCTGAACCTGTCCCAAGGTAAATACGATGCTTCCTTCCGCGGCACCACCGACCCCCGCAACATCCCCTTCCTTCTCGAACAGGCTGAAGGCTATGGCTATCACCTGCAAGAGGGCTGGATGAACGGTGCCGGTGCCTGGCCGGGTTGGTTGATCAACCAGGACTATGTTGGTGAAGAATGCGGTGATCCGCCAGGATCCGTACCTGCTGAAGAATGCCGCGACTTGCTGCGCGACACCAACTTCCGCAAGGGCCTCTCCGTGGCGCTCGACCGCGAACGAATCCTCGACGTTGTCTGGGATGGCATTGGCTATACCACACAGGCGACCATCAGCCCGCAATCATGGCACTTCGCCAGCGAAGAGGGCCAGGCCGTCTACGAACAGTGGAAGAATGCTGATGCTGAATATGATCCGGAACTGGCAGCCGAGTACTTCGATGCCGCTGGTTTCGTGGATGCCGACGGCGACGGCTGGCGCGACCTGCCCAGCGGGAAACCGTTCGTCCTGATCATTGACCTCAACACCTGGGGCGGCGAGCAGATCCGCATCGAATCCGATGAGATCGCAAAAGAGAACTGGGAAGCCGTTGGCGTGAAAGTGATCGTCAATAACGTGCAGAACCAGCCTGATGATGCAAACCGCGGTAACTACGGCCTTTACATGGTCCGTGGCGCCCACATTTCCGAGATTGATATCTGGACCTACCCCGACTGGATCTTCCCGATCCGCGGCGGCGGCGAGGGCTCCCGTGCCTTCCCGATGCAGGGTCTCTGGTACTCCTCGGGCGGCGAAGAGGGCATTCAGCCTGAAGAAGGCAGCCCCGCCTATCGCCTGCAGGAACTGTACAACAAGGGCACCAACGAACCGGATGAGGAAAAGCGTCACGAGATTGTTTGGGAAGCCATCCAGATTAACATCAACGAAGGCCCCTTCTCCCTCGGCGCAACCGGCGACCAGCCGATGCCTGTGGTTGTGAAAGACAACTTCCATAACGTCCCGACCTACGGCGTTTTGGGCCCATGGGCTCCCGGCAGCCCCGGCAATACGCATCCTGAGCAATACTGGATCGAACAGTAACGTTCAGTTGATGTCGCTGTAACAGAAAGTCTGTGGCGAGAGAGCAATCTCTCGCCACAGATACTACATTTTTCTTACAGGGGGTTTGGGGTTTTGTCCTGTTTGCATCTTAAGACCTCGAATGTGTACGACTTGCACCTTTTGAAAGGAGAGAGGCATTATGCTTGCTTATATTGTGAGGCGACTTGGCTATGCCGTGGTCATGATCGTCCTGGTCTCCTTCGTAAGTTTCTTGATCATTGAGCTGCCGCCTGGCGATTTCTTAACCCAGAAGCTGGCCGAGTTGCAAGCTCAGGGAGACCGTTCTGCAGAACTTCGTATTGATGAGTATCGTGCGCGTTACGGCCTGGATAAGCCGCTACTCACCCGGTATTGGATCTGGGCTTCGAATTTCATTCAAGGGGATTTTGGGGAATCGTTTCAGTATGAACGTCCCGTAACGGAATTGTTGGGAGAGCGGGTTCTGATGACCGTCATTCTGGCGATTACCACCCTGATTCTGACGTACACGATCGCCATATTGGTGGGTGTCTATTCGGCAACCCATCAATATTCTTTGGGGGATCAGTTTTTTACCGTGATTGCCTTCCTTGGGTTGGGTACTCCCGGTTTCCTGTTGGCGCTGATTGTTCTGTTTGTCGCCGTGGTGATATTCAACCAGGACATCGGCGGATTGTTTTCTCAGGAATTTCAGGACGCTCCCTGGAGTCTGGCCCGGGTCTGGGACCTCGCGAAACATCTCTGGATCCCAGCATTGATCGGCACGGCGGCCACCGCCCCGGCATACATGCGCATCATGCGTGGTAATCTTCTGGAAATTTTGGGCCAGCCCTTCATTGAGGCCGCCCGTGCCCGGGGATTGAAGAGACGAACCGTTGTCTGGCGTCATGCTGTCCGCGTTGCCATTAACCCTTTGATCGTTATCCTCGGCTCTGAATCCCTTCCGTTTATCGTTGGTGGGAATGCCCTTGTCGCCATTGTCTTGGGCTTGCCAACCATTGGTCCTCTGTACGTTGAGGCTCTGCAGCGGCAGGATATGTATATGGCCGGGACGATTCTCGTGTTCATCGTAATGATGATGTTGATTGGCAACTTGTTAGCTGACCTTGCTCTTGTGTGGCTTGATCCACGCATCCGGTTGGACTAGTGGTGGCCAGGAAGGGTAGTTAAAGGAGTATTTGCGATGAGTGACCAAGAAGCCAAAATTCCAAAAATAGAAAAGCAGGAGAAGGAAGAGCAGGTCAGCCAGAATTACTGGGCCCTTGTTTGGTGGAAGTTCAAGAAAAACAAGCTGGCCGTTGCTGGTGGGATAATCGTTGCTTTGTTTTACATTGTCTGTTTCTTCTTTGCTGAGTTTTTTGCCCCCTATCTTTTGGGGCAGACCACCGACTACCTGCAGGCTCGTCCGCAGGTATTGCGGTTCGTTGATCAAGAAGACAATTTCTCCCTTCGTCCCTTTGTTTACGGGCTGGAAGAAGAAATTGATATGCAATTACGGAAGCGCTTTTATGTTGAAAATCCGGAAGTGAAGTATTATCTTCACTTCTTTGTGAAAGGTGAACCATACAAACTGCTCGGATTCATTCCGGCCGATCTGCATCTCTTTGGACCGGACCCGGATAACCCCGAGGCTCATATCTTCTTATTTGGCACGGATCGTTTGGGAAGGGATCTCTTCTCTCGGATCATTTATGGCGGCCGTCTGTCGCTTTGGATTGGTCTTTTGGGCCAGTTCCTCACCATGATCCTGGGAGTGACGTTGGGTGCCATCTCGGGATACTACGGCGGTGTCACCGATATTGCCGTACAGCGGCTGACGGAGTTCGTGGCCGCTTTTCCTGACATTCCCTTGTTTATTGCGTTAGCAGCGGCAATCCCTGTCAGTTGGTCACCGGAGATGATCTACTTCATGTTGACACTCATTCTCGTATTCATCCGTTGGGGTGGTTTGGCCCGGCAGGTACGCGGCCTGATCCTTTCCCTGCGGGAGCGGGAATATGTGTTAGCAGCCCAGAGTTCCGGCGCTTCGGATGTTCGGATTATGTTCCAACACCTGATCCCTGGCACCTTGAGCCATGTGATCGTGATCGCCACCTTGATGATCCCCGGTATGATTCTTTCAGAGACGGCCTTGAGCTGGCTGGGATTGGGCCTTCGACCGCCATTGACCAGTTGGGGTGTTTTGCTCCAGGAGGTCTCGAATGTCCGCACCATCCGGTTTGCACCCTGGTTGTTGATCCCGGTGCCGTTTGTTATTTTCGCGATCCTGGCTTTCAACATGTTGGGCGACGGCCTGCGGGATGCCCTTGATCCCTATGGTGGACGGTAGGAGGATGACAATGAAGGAACCATTAGTTGAAATTAACGATCTCCATGTAGATTTTGAAGTCCGTGATGGGACCGTGCACGCCATTCAGGGTGCAACGTTCAACATCTTACGCGGGCAGACCACCGGGGTGATTGGAGAGAGCGGATGTGGAAAATCCGTCACGGCCAAAGCGATTATGCAGATGATCCCGAAGCCTGGAAAGATTGTGCAGGGTGAAGTCATTTACCATTATCGCGACAAAGACAACCCGGATCAGGAGGAGATCATCAACATCTCCCAATTGGATCCGGATGGCAAGCGGATCCGGAAAATCCGGGGCGGTGAAATCGGAATGATCTTCCAGGAGCCGATGAGCTCTTTGACGCCGGTCTATACAGCCGGTTTTCAGATTGGTGAGGCCCTAAACCTGCACCGTCTGGTTCCCCAGAAGGTGGGAGACCAAATGGATGATACGATCCAGAAGTATCGCCATGTGACAAAGAAAGAAGCGCGGGAAATCGCAATTGACATGCTTCATAAGGTGGGTTTGCCAAAGCCGGAAGAACGGGTGGACAGCTATCCCCACCAACTGAGCGGGGGCCAGCGGCAGCGTGTGATGATTGCCATCGCGCTTTCCTGCGACCCGGTGATGTTGATTGCGGATGAACCGACCACGGCCCTGGATGTGTCAATTGAAGCACAGATTCTGGACTTGATGAAAGAACTACAGGAAACTGAGGATATGGCCATCATGTTCATCACCCATAACCTGGGCGTGGTGGCTGAAATGGCGGAAGACATCGTTGTGATGTATATGGGCAAACAGGTTGAGCGCGCCTCGGCTGTTGATATTTTCTATGAGCCTAAACATCCCTACACCAAAGCCCTGCTCAAATCCATTCCCCACGTCGGGAAACGAACCAGAGAGCAGCTTTCCTCCATTAAGGGTATGGTGCCTTCTCCCTTCAACCTGCCTCCTGGGTGTGTCTTCCATCCCCGGTGCCCCTCCTTTATGCCGGGCAAATGCGATCAGATCGCACCGAAATGGCAGAAAATTGATGAAGAGCATTGGGTTCGTTGTCTGCTTTACGAGGAGGTTTAACAATGTCTGATGAAAAAACAACTGTGGAACCGGGAATGGGATTAGAACCCCATCTCAAACCAGATAGAATCCATGAGCCGGATGTGCTCCTTGAAGTCAAGGGATTGACAAAGTATTTCCCGATTCGACGCGGTTTAATGCAGAAGGTGGTTGGGAATGTGAAGGCGGTGGATGACATCAGCTTCTTCGTTCGTGAAGGCGAGACTCTTGGCCTGGTCGGAGAAAGCGGATGCGGCAAGACGACCGCCAGCCGGGCGGTGATCCGCCTGTATGAACCGACGGCCGGTGTTGCCTATTTCAAATCTACCGTGCTGTCCGATACGGATGAACCTGTCATCGTGAACCTGATGGATCTCGATAAAGAAGAGATGAAGTTAATCCGTCAGGAAATGTCCATGATCTTTCAGGATCCGATCAACTCACTGAATCCCCGCATGCAGGTCTTTGATATCATTGCGGAG
>DAOTUG010000172.1:0-2185 GCA_034437335.1 Anaerolineaceae bacterium | reverse complement strand
GATCAATCCGCTGCTGGTTCTGAGCAGCTAAGCGGTCGTTGGCGTTGAGTATTTTCTCTACAATTCGAATTTCTTTTTTTTCAGCCATGGTTATTTTTGAATTTCTATACTTTCCAGGTTAAATTCATCCCCGGCCACCACGTTGACCCTGGCGCTGTGACAAATTGGGCAGGGTGTCAGATCATTCTTTAATTGATACCGGTTCCCGCAATGCTTGCATTCCAGTTCTGCTGGAATGCGCTCGAAGTGCAGTTGGGAATCTTCACAAAGCGTGTCCTTGGAGATGATGTTCCAATAGAATTGAATCGAGTCATCCACGATGCTGGACAAAGCACCGATCACCAGATAGATGTCGGTCACTTTTTTTGCCCCGGCTTTTTTCGCATGCTCGCAGGCAATCTCCAGCACGCTTTCTGTTACAGAGAGTTCATGCATCGCTTAATTATAATACTTTTTTGGTGAAATTTGTAGGTTTAAGTTAACCCTGACAGGAAATCAGTTCAAGCAGGTGCAGGCGGTGGTTGAGCAACCGGGAGGCGACAATATTCGCCAGACGGCGCATGATCACGAACCCCAGTTGGCTATCCGCCTCGCAGAGGGACATCAGCTTTTCAGCGTCAAAGGCCACCACCCGGGTCGGCGCAAGGACTTTCACCGTTCCTGTTTTCTGCCGGACAACGGGCGTCAGACTGGACCAACCGATAACGTCCAGGGATTCAGCCGTGAAGATCGGCAGGGATCCGCGACCGGGAATGTAGCTTTCAACGCTGACCTTTCCCTCCAGGATCACATAGAGGAAATTGTGTTGTTCGCCTTCTGTGAAGATGGTGTCCCCGATTTCGAAAGCGCGCATCTCTGCAGCAGAAATCAAGTTTTGAAGGCTTTCAGGGGAAAGATCAAGGAACCAGGGAATGGATTTAATTGTGCTGGTGATATCGGCCTGATAAAGCATGAATACCTTTGCCTTACTACAAATCTCAAATTTTTCTGACTGCTGCACTATAAAAATACTTTTTCTGATTCAAAAAAGATATTGTAGTATGTCATTTAACCGGTGTGACAACAGTCACGCGCTGCGGTTGGCTCTATTCCCCCTGTTCTTTAACCCATTGCCAGATTTTTTCAGCGGCCTTTTCAGCCAGCGCGGCTGTTTGCGGGCTCAACTCCCGTTCAAATTGGAAGCTGAAACCACGAATGGACACCAGAATCGCTTCAGGCGCCTGATCGTAGATGGTATGCGAAATGGAGAGGACTGTCCTGGGAGACATATGATGGGTGAGGGGGGATTTCTCATATTCCGGCTGGAGGGTAACCCAGGCAATCTCTTCTGGGATATCGGCGGTGTGGGCATCCACAAAGCAGACCCGGTCATACTGAGAAATTGTTTCAGCCAGTTCGGGATAGATCTGCAGAGTGAATGAAAGGTCAACCTGATCGGTTTCAACATCAATAGGATCGCCAGGGTCCGATGGGGGATCAAAACCCAGCCTTTCTGCCAGGTCCCGGATGATATGCCATCCAACGCCATCGTCTTGCCGGTCGGCATTGCCATATCCAATCACCAATGTTTTCTTTTCAGTCATAGATTTCTTCCCGGTGATTTAAGGGGGAACAATCCCCCCTTTCCAGATGGAAAGAGGGGGAGATCCCATTCTGGTTAGCGCGATGTCAGTCGCGTTTGATTATCTGTGTTCGATGGCCTTCGGCGTCATAAACTTCCAGATTGATGGGCATCTGGCCAACAGCATGGGTCGAACAGGAAAGGCAGGGATCATAGGCGCGAATGGCTGCTTCAACCCGGTTGAGCATCCCTTCCTGGACTTCCGGACCCTTGACATAGGTCTTGGCGACGGAGTCCACAGATTTGCTCATGGCCCAGTTATTGTGCCCTGTGGAGACGATTAAATTCACACGTTCCAGTTGTCCGCTGGGTTTGGCAATATAGTGGTGGAGGAGAGTCCCTCGGGGCGCTTCGATGACGCCCACGCCCTCGCCCTGAAAATCAAACTTCTTGTTGAGAATGTCTTTCCCGAGGATGTCGGGGTCTTCCAAGAGTTCCCGGGTCCGTTCGATGGCGAAAAGGGTTTCGATCAGCCTGGCATAGTGGTAGTAGAGGGTATGATAGACGGGTTTACCGTCGTTGATCTGCATATATTCCTCGTACTCTTTTTGCGCCAGAGGGGTA
>DAOTUG010000171.1:0-15572 GCA_034437335.1 Anaerolineaceae bacterium | reverse complement strand
CCTTGAAAACCCCCACCCTGGGCCTTCCGCCCCAACCGACCCCGGAACCTCCAGTGGAAGCCGGGGACGGCATCCTGCGCTACACCGTCCAGCCGGGCGACACCCTGCCTGCCCTGGCTCTGCGCTTTGGGGTCTCCCCCGGGGAGATCCAATCAGAAGTCCTTCTGTCCACCGAGGGGTACCTGCCCGCCGGGGAAACCGTGCGAATCCCCGATGCGGTGGTTTCGCCGCTGCCCTACACAGCCCCCCTCCTTCCGGATGCCGAGGTGATCTACGGCCCCAGCCTGGGGGGCTTTGACGCCGCCGCCTTCGCCCGGGCGGCCGGGGGTTTTCTGGCCACCTATGCGGAACCGGTTGGGACGGGGCGTCTGACCGGCCCGGAGATTGTTCAGCTCGTGGCCGTGGAAACCAGCACCAACCCGCGCCTGCTTCTGGCCTTTCTGGAATACCGCTCCGGTTGGGTGTTTGATCATCCGGCCGGGGCGGCCTACGACCCCTACCCCATCGGCTATGGCGCCGGCGCGGACACCGGCCTATACAAGGAATTGATGATCACGGCCAAGATCCTCGCCCAGGGCTACTATGGCTGGCGGGATGGAAGCCAACTTTCGATCGCGTTCCGCGATGGGGAAACCGGACGGTTGCACCCCGGCCTCAATGCGGGAAGCGCCGCTCTGCTGCGGCTGTTTGCCGTTCTGCACAACCAGAAGACCTTGGAGGTGCGCCTGTTCTCCGCCCCCACCTTCCTTGATCTCTATCAAAGCATGTTTGGGGACTATTGGGCCAGGGACAGCCAGATGCCCCTCGCATTCCCGGCCGACTTCCGCCAGCCCCGACTTTACCTGCCCTTCACCGCCGGCGCCCCCTGGAGCCTGACCGCCGGACCCCACCTGACCTGGCAGACGGGCACCCCCAGGGGCGCCCTGGATTTCGCCCCGGTGACCGGGGAAGCGCCCTGCGCGGTCTCCGTCCGCTGGGTGACGGCCGCTGCCCCAGGCCTGGTCGTCCGCTCGGATCGGGGCGCGGTGGCCCTGGATCTGGATGGCGATGGGGACGAGGGCACCGGTTGGGTGCTGGTCTACCTCCACATTGCCAGCGCCGACCGCGTGGAAGCGGGCGCCTGGCTGAATCTGGACGACCGCATCGGCCATCCCTCCTGCGAAGGCGGCCGCGCCAGCGGAACCCATGTGCATCTGGCGCGCAAATTCAATGGGCAATGGTTGGCCGCCCAGGGCCCCATCCCTCTCGTCCTCAGCGGATGGGAGGCCTTCCCCGGGGAGGGACGCTATGAAGGCTACCTGAAACAGGGGGATGAGATCATCACCGCCCGCCCCGATGGCTCCCATGGATCCACCATCACCCGCGAGGATTAAGCCCCGCTGGATCCCGATTGGTGGATTTTTCAGCGAAAAGACGGGTTTATTCGGAAATCAACGCTAACCTGGAATCCCCCACCCAGATCACGCCGTGCACCGGGCCGGTCTCCCCCAGAAAGAGCGGCAGCAGAGAGCGCAAGGGTTCCGGATCCGCGCTGGTGTAAAAAACCAGCCTTCCCTGGCCCCCGGGGGAGAGCAAATCTCCTGAGGTCAACAATCGCCGTGCTTGTCGGGCGACCGCCGGGGCCGGATCAATCACACGGACCGCCGGTCCGGCGATTTCCCGGATCACAGGAATCACAAAGGGATAATGGGTGCAGCCCATCACGACGGTGTCAATCCCCTCCGCCAGCATCGGCTCCAGAGCCGCTGTGAGAATCCGCCGGGTCTCGGGGCCGTCCAGGTTTCCGTCCTCAATCTGGGCCACCAGCCCCTGGCAGGTATCCTGAAAAAGCTGAACCCCCCGGGCAAAGCGTTCCACAACCGAGGCATACAGGTCCCCGGCGAAGGTCGTGGGCGTGGCCAGCACCCCCACCTTGCCGCTGCGGGTGGTTTCCGCAGCCGGCTTCACGGCCGGTTCCATGCCCACAAAGGGCACACCAGGATAGGTCTCCCGCAAGAACCGCAAGGCGGCTGCTGATGCGGTGTTGCAGGCCACCACAATCAGTTTGGCATCCCTGGCAAGCAGAAAGCGTGTAATTTCCAGAGAAAAGTCCCGGATCTGCGCCCTGGGCCGCGGGCCGTAGGGCACATGCCCCTGGTCGCCAAAATAGAGGATGTCCTCCTGGGGCAGTTCGCGCCGGATGGCGCGCAGAACGGAAAGTCCCCCCACCCCTGAATCAAAGATGCCGATCGGGCCGCCTGGCTGTCTTGGTGCTTCCATCGGAGACATTGTATCACGAGGCATTATTTCATGGATCCGGCGGATCGGGTGATCTGTTCGCGCCTGCTGGTCCGCGGTGCCGTTGCCGAACTCCCCGTTCATCAGAACACCACCAGATATTTCGGCGCGCCGGTGGATTCTGCGCTTTCCATCGTGCCACCGTAGGTCCAATAGAAGCTGCAGGGCCAGTGACCGGCGGCGTACCAATCCCAGATGGCATCTATCCGCCACTGGTACAGCGGGCTGGTCTGAAACCCCGGGCGCTTGAGGGGCTGCTCCAGGCTCCCGAACTGCCCCACCCAGCAGCCGGTCAGAGCTGCAAACCAGCAGCAGGACCAAACCGCCATGTTGGGCCCATAGTAGGCATCCTGATCCGTTGCAAAGGGCACCCGGGACCTGGCCAGGGGCAGCACCGCATCATAAATTTTGCGCCACTGCGCGGCCAATTGCGGCGCGCCGGCTTCGCCAACCGCGGTTTCCAGGTGATCCTTCCAGGTCAGATAATATTCGTTTTGCAGCACCGCGGCCGGGTCCTCCGGACCCAACCAGGCTCCCCAGCCGTAAATCCGGTAAACCGCGCCATCCCCGGGATGGGGCTGGCCCAGATTTTCCAACCAGGGGATTCCCTCCAGGGACTGCAAAAAAGTGTCATAAGCAGACATCCCATGCCCTCCTGACTAGAATACAACCAGCAATTTCACATCCGGAATCTCCTGCGCCATCTCCAGGTCCCCGCCGTAGGGCCAGTACAGCGAGCAGGGCCAGTGCCCATCCGCATACCAGCCCCAGATGGCATCCAGCCGCCACCGGCAACTGGCGTCTTCGGATAGAGAGGCCCGGGATAAGCTGCCAAACTGCCACAACCAGCAGCCAGCCAGGGCTGCGGTCCAGGCCGCCGACCACACCGCCGCATTGGGCCCAAACCAGACATCCTGATCGGCTTCGAATGGCGCCCTGGGTCGGGCCATCGCGAAAACCGCTTTCTCAATGGCGTCCCAGCGGCTCTGCAGGGCTTCCCCCTCCGCCGCCACCCGCAGTTCGTCCTCCCAGGAAAGGAGCAGGTCGTTCATCAGGCTCACAGCCGGGTCCTCCGGCCCCTGCCAAAGGTCCCAGGCATGAATCCGAAGGGCCCGGACATCCCATGGATGGGGCTGGCCCAGGTTTTCCAGCCAGGGAATCCCCTCCAGGGACTCCCAAAAAGTATCATAAGGGCTCATGAGTCGCCTCCATTGCGAATGCTTCTTCCATTATAATCAAAATGGACACCCCACAATCGCTAAAATGCAATGAACATACACATCACAGGCGCAAAAGAAAACAACCTCAAAGACATCCAGGTCCGCTTCAGCGAAGGCCTCACGGTGGTGACAGGCGTTTCCGGCTCCGGCAAATCCTCCCTGGTCTTTGACACCCTCCACCATGAGGCGCAACGCCGGTTCCAGGAAATGTTCACCCTCGGCGCCAGCCAGGAACGCCTCCCCCCGGCCGCGGTGGATAGCATCACCGGGTTGGTGCCGGCTGTTGCCGTGGGGCAAAACCTCCTCAACCGCAACCCCGCCTCCACCGTGGCCACAGCCTGCGGGCTGCACCCCCTGCTGCGTCTCCTGTTTGCCCGCTTCGGAGAACGGCGTTGTCCGTCCTGTGGGAATAGCTTCACCGTCTTTGATGAGGACAGCCTCATTGCAAAAATCCGGACGGCTGGACGACCCTGCCAGGTTCGGGTCCCCTTGGTGCAGGATGCGTCCGGGAGCCATGCCACCCTGCTGGGTCTCCTGGAAAAGGCCTTCGGAAGGGATATGCTCCATGTGGATGGCGCGTCCTGGACGGGGAACGCCCTCGCGCCTGAGACTCGCCACCAAATCGCCGTCTCCCTGGCCAGCCTGCGAGGGGAGGAAAGCCCAACGGCCCTGCGGGACCTGCTGGAAAGAGCCGCTGCCCTGGGCGCCTCGGCCCTCGCGCTGCATACTCCGGAGGGAATGCAAACCCTCAGCTTTGCCCCGGTGTGCCCCCGCTGCGGAACCTGGCAGCTTCCCCTGGAACCGACCCACTTCAACCGCTCCTGTCCGGACTGCGATGGCGACGGCTGTGTAATCTGCCAGGATACGGGGATGCTCCCCCGGGCCGCGGCAACCCGTTGGCAAGGGCTGCGCCTGGATCAATTTCTGGCCCAACCCACGGCCCGCCTCCAGGGCGATTTCAACGAAACATCCCTGCCGGCCAGCGCAGCGCGCCTGGCCTCCGAGATCGGCGCCCGTCTGGATGCCCTGGTGCGGGTGGGTCTGGGATATCTCAGCCTGGACCGCTCCGCGCCGACCCTCTCCCGGGGAGAGGCCCAACGCCTGCGTCTGGCCGTGCTCCTCACGGGGCGGCTTTCAGACCTGCTGCATCTCCTGGATGAACCCACCATCGGCCAGCATCCCCAGGATGTAGAAAACCTCATGACGGCTCTGACGGAACTGACCGGCCCGGTGATCTTCGTTGAACACGACCCCATCGCCGCAGGACGGGCCGGAAGGGCCGTGGATATCGGCCCGGGAGCGGGAGGCGCTGGCGGGCGGGTGGTCTTCTCCGGCCCAACCGCCGGGTTGTGGGCCGCCGATACGGTCTCCGGACGGTTTTTCAGCGGGCGGGAATCCGCAACCCTTCCCGAAAAGCGCCCGGCCCCAACCGACTTTCTCACCGTGAAGGGCGCAACCCGCCACAATCTGTCCAACCTGACAGTGGCCCTGGCCCTGGAGCGGCTCAATGTGGTCTGCGGCGTGTCTGGTTCCGGCAAGAGCACCCTGGTGGAGAACATCCTCTTCGCCAGTCTGCACGAAAAAACCCCCCAAGGCTGCACGGCCCTGACGGGCGCCCCCCGCAAAGCCGTGATGGTGGATCAAGCCCCCATCGGGCGCAACCCCCGTTCCAACCCCGCCACCTACACCAAACTGATGGATATCATCCGGGATTGCTTCGCGACCAACACCGGGCTGGACGCCACCTGCTTTTCTTTCAACACCCGGGAAGGAGCCTGCCCCCGCTGCAACGGCATGGGGGCCGTGGAAGTCAAAATGCGCTACCTGCCCTCCGCCTGGATTCCCTGCGGTGAATGCGAAGGACAGCGCTATGCTGACGAGGTCCTGGATGCACGGGTCGCTTTCTCTCCCAAACGCCATCTCAACATCGCCGAGGTGCTGGATCGGACCGTGGAGGAGGCCCTGCCTCTCCTGGCCGAAGCCCCGGGCCTGACAGACCGGGCGCGTTCCGATGCCCTTCGGCTCCTGCGCGCCCTGGAGGATATCGGCCTCGGCTACCTGACCCTGGGGCAGCCCTCCCCCAGCCTGTCCGGCGGGGAAGCACAGCGGGTCAAACTGGCCAAGTTCCTGGGAAAGCGGAAGCTGAAAGACAGCCTGCTGATCCTGGATGAGCCCTCCACCGGACTGCACCCCGCCGATATTCACGGCCTCCTGGTGGTGCTGGACCGGTTGGTGCGTTCCGGAGCCACCATCGTGGTGGTGGAACACAACACAGACATCATCCGGGCGGCGGATTGGCTGGTGGAGCTGGGTCCGGGGGCCGGCCCCCAAGGGGGGCGCCTCCTGTTCAGCGGCCCTCCCGAAGACCTGGGAACCGACAAGGAAACCCCCACCAGCCGGGCCCTGGCGGTTGAAGCCCATCGTCCAGTGCAACCGCCAGCCCCAAAGCCAGAAACCGGGAATCCGGAGAACATCTCCATCCGCGGCGCCCGGGCCAACAACCTCAAGGATGTAGACCTGGACCTGCCCAAGGGGTCCCTGACCGTGGTGACCGGCCTCTCCGGCTCCGGAAAATCGAGCCTGGTGAGCGATGTGATCGAACGGGAAGCCCGGCGCCGCTATCTCGAATCCCTGGCCATGTATGAACGCCAGGGACTGCGCGAGGGCCGGGAAGCGGATGTGGACTCCCTGAAGGGCC
Source organism: Anaerolineaceae bacterium (assembly GCA_034437335.1). Lineage (GTDB taxonomy): Bacteria > Chloroflexota > Anaerolineae > Anaerolineales > Anaerolineaceae > Brevifilum. The sequence goes on along the minus strand of DAOTUG010000171.1, from coordinate 9,377 downwards.
TGGGAGTGACCTTTTCCATCAGCACAGAACGGGCCAGCTATAACCAGCGGGCCCACCTGGGAGACGATACGGAGATCATCCCCGGGCTGGCGGTGCTCTTCTCACGGGGCGGCGTCCTTCCCTGCCCGGACTGCGGCCGGACCATGGCGCAATCCGTAGACTCCCTGGCCTGTCCGGATTGCGGCCGCCTCCTGCCGCGACCAAAACCGCGTCATTTTTCCCCCGCCACCTACGCGGCAGCCTGTCAGACCTGCAATGGGGTTGGCAACCTCCAGGAACCACGGCCGGAAAAACTGATCACCGCGCCCGAAAAGCCGCTCTGCGATGGCGCCATGCACTCCCCCGGTTTCTTTCCCAAGGGCTATCTCTGCAAACCCTTCAACGGCGGTTATGACATGGTCCAGGCCCTGGCTGCCCGCTATGGCTTTGACCCGGCCACCACGCCCTGGAATGAAATGATCCCAGAAGCGCAAAAGGCCTTCCTCTTCGGCGACCCAAAACCGATGACTGTCACCTACACCAGCCGCTCCGGTCGGGTCCGCACCCAGGAACAGATCTTCCCCGGCTTCTACGGCTGGATTCGGGATTGGGATGTGGGGGGCACCTACACGGAGACTATCTCCTGCCCCGAATGCCGTGGAGCCGGGCTGCGCCAACCCTACCGATCGGTGAAACTGCAAGGAAAAACTATCGTTGAACTGCGCCGCATGCCGCTCAGCGATCTGCACGCTGTTGTCCGGGCCCTACCCCCATCCCTTGCAGAGGACCCCTTTGCAGGCCCCATGCTGGAAAAAGTCCGCCAGCGGCTAAACTTCCTGTGCCGGGTCGGGCTGGAATATCTGCACCTGGACCGCTACAGCGCCACCCTTTCCGCCGGGGAGGCCCAGCGTGTCAGGCTGGCCGGACTGCTGGGAGGACGGCTGACCGGCCTGACCCTCCTTCTGGATGAACCAACCCGGGGACTGCACCCGACCGAAGTGGACGCTTTGGCGAACGCGCTGCGGCAGCTCCGGCAGGAAGGCAACACCGTCCTTGTGGTGGAACACGATCCCCGGATCATCCGGGCTGCCGATGTTGTGGTGGATATGGGCCCCGGCGCGGGGCGTGCGGGCGGCCGGATCGTTGCCCAGGGGCCGCCCGATGCTGTCGCCCGGGCTGAAACCCACACCGGCCGCTGGCTGCGGGGGGAAGTGTGTACGGCCCTTCCGGAAGCCCGCCGGAAGCCCCGGAGCTGGCTCAGGCTGTATCAACCCGCCGCGCACAACTTGAAGCTGGATGTGCTGGAGATCCCCCTGGGGGTGCTGGTGGGGGTGTGCGGCCCCTCCGGCTCCGGCAAGAGCACCCTCATTCACGACACCCTGGGACGGATCCTGGCCCCCGCCCGTCAAACCACGTCCGTGGCCTATGAACCTGTGGAACCAGGGCCCTATGCACGGCTGGAAGGCGCGCCCTCCCGCACCCTGATCGTGGACCAGACCCGGGCCGGGCTGCATAACCCGGCCAGTTTCCTGGGAGTCGAAAAGGCCCTCCACAAGCGCTTTGCAGAGAGCGAGATGGCGGCAGCCATGGGGCTCGATCGCAAAACCCTGGGGAAGGGCTGCACCGCCTGCAAAGGGCGGGGGGTCCAACGCATCAAGATGGGTTTCCTGCCAGACATCTTTGAAACCTGCGCGGTCTGCGGCGGCACAGGATATCCTCCCGAAGCCGCATCGGTGTGCTTGCGAGGGCTAACCCTCCCGGAGACCATGGGCCTGCCCATTCGGGCAGTGCGAGAAGCCTTCTCCGGGATGGAGAAAATCACCCGGCGCCTGGAACCCGCCGAAGCGGTCGGCCTGGGATATCTGATCCTGAACCAACCCGCCCGGACCCTCTCCGGCGGCGAAGCCCAGCGCCTCAAAATCGCCCACGAGCTGGGCAAACGGACCCGGCCAGACACCCTCTATCTCCTGGATGAGCCCACCGTCGGACAGCACCTGGAGGACGTCCAGCGCCTTGTCACGGTGTTGCAGACCCTGGTGCAATCAGGGCAGTCCGTGCTGGTGGTGGAACACCACCCCCATCTCCTGGCTGCCTGCGATTGGCTGGTGGAGCTGGGCCCCGGGGGCGGACCCGATGGAGGGCGCCTGATTGCCGCCGGAACCCCGGAAGAACTTTCCCGGGGGCAAACCCCCACGGCCCCTTATCTGCAGAAAATTCTGGAGGATCAGCCATGACCTGGATCGCCCTGCTGCTCTCCGACCCATCCCCCTGCCTGCGCTGGCTGGTCCTTACCCGGCTTCTGGAACGCCCCACCACAGACCCCGAAGTGCGCCAGATGGCGGCCCAACGCACCGCAGACCCCCTCTACCGGCGGCTGGCTGACCGCCAGGCACCGGATGGGAGCTGGGGGCCGGGGGATCTGCCCGGTTCCTCCCACACCCGCATCCTGACCACCGCCCAGGCCCTCATGCGGCTGGGATATCTTGGTTTTGGTCCCGGGGATCCCGCCGTGACCAAAGGAGCCGCCTTCCTTTTCCGCCAGCAAGAAGCCGACGGACGCTGGCCCCTGCCAGACCGCGCCAGGGATTCCTCCGAGACCGAAGCCTATGATATGATCCCCCTGCAAACCGCCCTGCCGCTGCGAGGGCTGGCTGCCTGCGGTTTCGCCGCAGATCCCCGGGCTGAAAATGCCTATACCTGGCTGAACACCCAACGGCTGGACGATGGCGCCTGGCCCACGGGGACCTCCGGCGGTTCCCTGGGCTATGTGGCCGGATATCGGCGGATGCCCCATTCCCGCTGGGGCTGCCGCGCCAACACCACCGCGGCCCTGTGCTGCCTGGCCCTGCACCCCACCCGCCGCAAAGGGACAGTTGCCCGCCGCGCCCTGGATCTGCTCCTGGGACGCGGCACCCAGGAAGCGGCCAACCTGGGCTTTGAGGTGGCCCGCCTCGTAGGTGCGGAACCCTTCCGTGGTTTCTTCACCTATTTCGCCCGCTTTGATCCCGGTCTGCTGCTCCAGCTCTGCTGGCGGCTGGGAGCTTCCCTGCGCGATGAGCGGGCGGCCCGGCTGACAGCCTTCATCCAGGACCAACAGGGACCCTATGGACTCTGGACCTACGCCCCCCATCCCCAGGTCTCCCGCTGGGTCAGCTACGACCTTCTGCAGTCACTCGCCAACCTAGATCAGAAAAGCGGCTGGATTGGCCTGGAACCGCCCACCCCCTTCAGGCCGGAGCCTTACGGGAAGCAGGACCCGCGTCATTGATTTTGACGTTCTGGCAAGGAAATTGCAGGCTACTTACATCTATCTCAAGGACAACCACACTGAAGAATCCCATGAAGAAATTGGTCCCTGGATCCCACTTCCGGAGTGAGAGAAGCGTCAGTGAAACACAAAGAAGTAAAAAAACAAGGTGGACTGAACACAGAAAATGATGGTGTTCCTTCCCTGTTGAATTTGTTTATCCTGTTCTCAATTTCTCTTATTGCCCTGATCCTGCTCCTCCTGGAGCCCTTTCAATCCCCCTGGACTGATTCAGTGGCCGTCTATACCCTGATCGCTCTGAGCTTCAGCCTGATCATCCGCCGGATCTGGCAACATGGGGGGCAACAACAAACACCAACTCCCCCGCAAACAGAAGAACGGGCTGCCCAGGAAGCCCAAGATCTGAAGACGATCCTACAGTGGGGCGCGGCGGCATCCTTCCTGGCGATCATTCTGCATTATCTCTTTCATCCCAGGATCAATGCCCTCACAGCCCCAAACAGCGTTTGGCTTTTGGTCTCTTTGCTGCTGGTCATCATCGCCCCCGGGCTGCAGCGACTCACCGCAAAAAAACCGGGGGTGATCAAAGCCCTGATCAATATCCAGGGCATCCTGGCGTTCACGGTCCTCGGCCTGGCGGGAATCGAAGCAGGGACACGCTCCCTGATTGCCCTGAACATCCTGCCGGACATTCCCCATGAGGAAGAGATCAATGCCAATCCGTTGCCGAGAGTCCACATCTCCCTCGGCGCAGACAATATGGACGAACCGGGCCATCCAGATTTTAAGGGCTTCATCAATGAAGCGAAGAGCCCTTTTTGGCTGCCAATGGACTTTCCAGGGGAGCATTACAGCGTTGCGGACAATCTCCGGACAACCACCGATGCCCCGGATACCTATGAACACACCATCTATGTCTTTGGCGGGTCCACGGTATTCTCCAGGCAGGTCCCGGATAGCTATACCATCCCCAGCTATTTGCAACGGTTTCTCAATGTGGAATTTGGCAGCCGTTTCCGGGTGGTCAACATAGGGGTGGATGGATATGGTGTTTATCAACAATATAAACGACTGCAGCAGATGCCCTTATTGCCCGGGGATGTGGTCATTTTCTATGATGGGGAAAATGACACCCTCTTGATCACCCGCTCCGCGCTCTATCAGGGATATCCCGTTCCTCCCACAATGCAGGACCCCGCAGATATTGACTTGGAAAAAAATCCAGATAGCGTGCAGGAAAAAAGATACCAGATCCTCCTGTCCCTTCACAATCTCCTGAAATTTCTGGGGCGATACTCCGAGTTTTTCCATCTCATCCAAACCCACAATTGGCAATTATCACAACACCCCGTTGATGATCCGGAATGGCTGAATTCATTGGTTGAGGACTACGTTGAGAATTATCACCAAATCATCCTGGAAGCTCAGGAGCATACCAGCAGCCAGGGCGCTGTGTTTTTGCATTACCTCCAGCCAACCCTCTTTGCCCAAACCGAACTTACCCCACACGAAGAATTGATCCTGGACTCCTTCAGCAAAGATTACACATACCGGGCCATCCAGCAGGCCTACATCCAGTCCAATCCGGAACTGATTTCGGCGGGGGTCCATGCTGTGGATCTGACAGGGATTCTCGCGCCGGACTTGCGCCCCGGCCGGGTGGACATCTATTCCGATCACTGCCACATTAACCATATTGGGAATCGAATGGTCGCGCAGGCCATCTTTGAAGACCTGCGCACCCTCTTTGAATGACGTCGCGCACAGTCAGGAAGGGCTGCCAGACAAACAAAGCAGCCCCTCCTGAAAGCCAGCGTCAGCTATTTATTTATTCCGTGCGGGGGTCTTTTTTGGGCTGTCCCAGGGGATAGGGCGCAAAAAAGAAATAGGCCAAGACACAGGTGAGGGCCGCAATCGGGCCAATCGCCACCACCCCGAAGCGCCAGCGCAGGAGCAGGGCCAAAACAGAACCCGCCAACCCTCCCATGAACTGGTTGATCACACCCTGAACTGCAAAATACATCCCAGCCCGATCTTTTCCCGTGCGGGCGGCATCCATAGCAGCAATCTGTGCGGGGAAAGCATAGGGGATTGTAAAAAAGATGGCAATGGAGAAACTGCCAACCCCGCCCGCAATCACCCCCACCAGGAAGGGAGGAAATGGCAGGTCCAGCCTTGTCCACCCCAAAGGAAACAAGAGCATAGCCAGGGCAAACACCAACAGCCCCACCCGGAAAGCCCACTTGGCGCCCCTTTTCTTCACCAGCCAGTTAAACAGCAGCAGCATCAGGGGCACCGGGGCAAAGGCGGCTGCGTTCATCAAACCGAGCTGAGAATCGCTCAACCCCATCATATCAGCGGCCATAAAAGCGATTCCTCCCAGAAAAAACTGTAATCCAAAAAAGAAGGTCGCCACCGAGAGCATATAAATGCGAAACGTCCGGTTGCCAAGAGTCATCCGCAGGCTCTGCAGCAAGGGCACATCCGCAGCCCGATCTTCCGGCCCGAGGTCCGTATCCAGGGTGGATTTTTCCCTGATCACCAATAGCGGCCCCAAGAAGGAGACAAATGTGGGTGCAAGAAGCCAGATCGTCCCCCGAATCCCGAAGCGGTCAAACAGGATCGGCGCCACCACATAAGTCAGGACATAGCCGGCGGTGTTGAAGAAAGTCTGCCAGCTTGCAACACGCACCCGGGATTCCTCATCCGGAACAAGCTCCGAGAGGGATGCCAGATAGGGCACAATGATCAGGGTATGAAAGAAGAAATAAAGCGAACTGACCCCAGCCACAAAGAAGGCATTGCCCCAATGGCCGTCCACCCCCAGGGTGTTCCCGGTCACCGGAGGATACCACAGGAGTAAGAAACTCAGGATTGTGGGGATCAAGCCCAAAACCATCAACGGCCGTCGGCGGCCCCACCGACTCTTGAGATTATCCGTCCAGGTGGCAATGGGAATATCCACCACCCCATCCAAAATCCGGGCCGCCAGCATTCCGGCCGCATAAGCCCCCGCCGGCGCCAGGACCAGGGCCCCCGCCTCCACCCGGGTCAGGGCTGGGCGGTAGTAGTATAAGAGATAAGTCATCACAATCTGATACATGAACCCGGGCCCAAAGCCCCCGATCGCGTAAATTGGTTCCTGCCAGCGCTTTAATCGCTTCATGGGTTAACTGCCCTCCTTTTCCATCAGATAGGGTCACGCCGCCGGGATTTCAGCCCCCTTCCCGGGCGGTTTGGTCTTCAAAATAGGTCCGAACTTGCTCCACAACCGAGGTATCCCCGGCCATCCCGGGCTGGATCATGGCCATGCCGTTGATCATCGTTTCCAGCCGCTGGCATTCCTCCACAATGGCCTCCGGATGGAGGGACCGGGGCGTCTTCCCCGCAAAAGCCTCAAAATTGCGATAATAAATTTTGTCCAGGACGGAATCCGGCAGAGCAATCCCTTGAAATTCTGCCTCCGGCCCGCCGAACAGAAAACCCTCGTGGGAGAGCTGGAAGGAGCCGTCATGTTCCAGGAAGCCCCGCACCACCTCCATGCGAGCCAGGCTTTCTTCCGGTTCAATGCCGGTCTCGGGATCAGCCAGCAGAGCCCGCGCGCCAATGTCTGTGCCGTAGAGGATGCGGTCCTGGTAGCGAAGGAAGAAATCCCGGGCCTTTTCCGGCTGGGCAGCAAAGTTGAAATACATCTCAATACCGGGGGTCAGATCCACATGCATCCCCGGATAGCGGTCAAGGTATTCGGCCAGACGATCGAGCTGGGCCGAAAGAAAAAAGAAATGCGCAAAGGTCACGTTCAGGTTCGGGTGCCGGTCCAGCACATTCAGAACCTGGCGATACTGCGCTTCATTGTCAATATAGCTGCCATCCCCATAAAACCAACCCATCTCCCGGGCCCAATCGGGCACCCGCTCCGGATCCCAGAATTCTTCCGGGTCATTGACATGAAAAATGAGGGGGGTTCCGGTCTCCGCCATCTTCTCCCAGTACGGCGCATAAACCGGATCGTCAAAATTCGGGATCGGCAGACGTTTGCGCATTTCGGCCTTGCCCTCAATCATCTTGACCCCATCAGCCCCCATCCCGCTCAGGATATCCACATAGTGGGCAAAGGCCTCCCCGGCGATCTCCGGAGCCATGAACAGGGGCGAAATGTCCAGGCCTCCAAACACATACACCATACCGGGATGTTCCGCCTTGAGGTGCAGTGCATCCGGCACCAGGCTCAGACGGTTTTCATCCGGGGTGCAGACAACCGCCAGCTTGTCTATTCCCGCCCCCTCCATAATGGCCATTAAACCATCCCCATAGTCCATGTGGGCAAAATGGACATGCCCGTCAATGATCTTCCGTGTGGAAAACATGCACTATCCTCCTGTTATTGCGTTCAGGGTTTCTGACCGGTCAGCTTTTGCCAGGTTTGAATCAGGGTATTGATATTCTGCATGGCCAGAGGGGTGTCCTGACGAACATTATCAACCGGCGAAAGGATGAACCCGTCAGGACCCAGGCAGCTCAGGGCTGCAGCCACTTCGCCCTCCACGGCTTCCGAACTGCCGTGCTCCACGGTGAGATGACCGTTCACACCGCCCCACAAACACACCCGGTCCTGCAGCGCCGCCCTGGCAGCAGCCAGATCAAAGGTTTCCGGGTCCACACCGATGATCACATCCACCCCGGCCTCAGCGATCAGCTCCAGAAGGGGCATGGCGCTCGCGGTGATGATATACCCAAATTTGGCCCCCGCAGCATGGGCCAGCCGCACATCCGCGGCCAGCTCGGGTAAGATCACCTCGCGCCAGATTCCGGGGGTGAAAAAATCGCAATTCTCATACCAGGCTCTTTTGATGAACAAGTCAATCGGCGCATCCAGCACCACGGTCATCCGCTGCCGGTTCCACTCCCCGATCATCTTCAGCAGATCCCGGACAAAGCCCGGGCGGTCGTAAACGTCATACACCAGGGAATTCAATCCATGCACCCAGCCAATCAGATCCGCACCAACGCCCCAACCCCCGGCCAGGAGCAGATCATGTTCTCTGGCGAAGACAATCGCCGGAGCGGAGGATTGCTTGAATTCGGCAATTTCCGCATCCGTGGGCGGGACCAGGAGATACTGGAAGGCATCCAGATCCTCCGGCCCTTCGACGATGAACGAAAGAGAGCGCGGGATCAAGTAATCATCCAGAAAAGGCACATGATCTTCCCAGCGCCAATCGGCCGTTTGCCGGACCCGCGCCGTCAAATCCCCGGCCGGGGTGTGATAAACCTTGACCAACACCGGCACATCCACCTCGTCGGGATACGCCATATATTCTTCCACCCGCACATCGGGATGAAATGAAACAGGCAACCCGTGCAAATTATAATAATCATTGCGGACCACGGGAGGGCGCGGCGGCAGCTCCACAAAGGCATCCAGACCCAACGCAAGCTGGGCCGCAACAAAATCCAGATAGGATTCAGCGCGCTGATGCAGCGCGCCAAAAATCATAAAACTGCAGGGGGGATGGTCAGGGGTCTGACAGCTCAGGGCTGCCAACATGCGATCGCGTGAAGAAAGAGGCTCAGGCATAGGTCATATTGGTGGTGTTGGTGAATGTCTTAATGATTATAGTATTTTTTCCGTCTTGTTTTCAACAGAAACCTATTAGATAATTTGCAATTCTTATTACCAGCTCCTTTTTACCTTTATAAATTTCCAAAACCTGGAATATCTTCTTTACTTCTAACTAACTTTAAAGAAAACCTCAAATCATTTTCTACCCAATTAAATTCATTCTTATCTGGGTCAATTTTCATACCCCAACGCCTACGATTCTCCCACTTCTCTTTATCATTTTCCAGTTTCATAGCACACCGATATAATTCCACGTAAGATAAAATATAAACTTTATCATCTACAGGGATCAAATAATAATCAATTTTCCGGCGACTAACATTTTGTCTATTAATAATTGGTTTTTGAATTTCCACATCATCATTAAACCAACTCTTATTAATAATAATATTGATCCTCTGCATATTCCGATGAAACCGTCCAGTGATTCCGGAAACAATCGGCCACTCGATCTGGTAAACAAAACTGGTCAAGTGATTATACATCAAGTGGACGACATGGCGCGCT
>DAOTUG010000170.1:0-43526 GCA_034437335.1 Anaerolineaceae bacterium | reverse complement strand
CATCACGGCCAAGCCCAGGATCAGAATAATCCCCAGAATGGACATAGTGATAATGAAAGGGCGATTACTGGGCCGGGAAGCGGCCGCATTTTCCTCATAACCAAAATTGTCATATCCTTCAGACATAGTGCCTCTTTTCTCAAGAAAAAAATCCGGGGATGAAAGATCAGCCCATCACTTCCAGATTCCGGCGGGGGATATTGACAAACTGCCCGCCGTGCAGCCGGATTTTAGCCGCATACACCTTCAACCCGCTTTCAAAACGCACCAGAGCGGCCGGAAGGGCCACCACCTCACCAACCTGGCCCTGCGCCTTGCCGGATAGAATGCGCACGCGCTGCCCCAATGCCAATTTTACCCGATATCCGAGGGGCGCCTCCGGCTGACCCGTCTCCTCAGGGATGATCAATTCGGGCCGCACCCCATTATAGAGATTGGGACGGCTGGCGTTCACGCTGGCGGTCCGCCCGGTCTTCTCCTGCAGGAGCTCAAAACTACCCAAATCAATCGGCAGAAGGCCAAAGCCGTTCAACACGAGGATTGGAAAGGGCATTTCCAGGGCCAGGGACTTCAGCTCCGGCGCCAACCCGCCCACAATCAGCCCGGCAATCCCTTTCTTCACGGCGGCATCCAGAATACTGGCATGCAGACAAACGCCGGCCGCCAGAAGGGTCTCCCCATCTGCGCCGGCCACATCTTCCTCCAGAAGGGCCACAGCCGATGTCTCGCCAACCACCTGCAGCGCTCCGGCCGCCACACCACCATTGCCCCAAACGCCCTGAATCAATGCGCCCCGGTTAATGATCACCGCCCCAAACTCCGGAATGAGAGACTCCACCTGACCGATCATGCCGGCCTGCACCTGCACCTGGTCTGTCGTCGTCGCCAGAATAGCCCGGCCCTGGCTGATATCCACGAGACGGCCGTCAATCGGGGTACGGACCAGCCGGGTGAAAGCGCCCTGAAATTGCGCGATAACATCTCCCTGCTGAACAGTTTCTCCCGGTTCACGCACGGCGCACGCATCCGCCTCATCAGGGGCCAGTCCCAAGCCGCGCACCAGATCAAGAACCATCACCTGACCCGGCACATCCGCCACAGCAATCACATCAGCGGGCAGCACATCCTGTCCCACATCCACCAGGACACGACCCGGCAAAAGCAACTGCCGTACACGGCAAATATTGATAAACGAGGTGCTTCTTACCACATCAACAATCATCTTTTTCTTCTCAACGCAGGCTATAACACGGTCCATAAGATGAAAAACAACACGTCAACCACCGAGGGCCCACAACCACCCACGCACCTGCTCCAGCCGGGCTTCTTCATCCGTTTCCAGCCGCAACGGGCGGCCTCGGGCATCCACCACAAAACCCAGAGCCCCACCGGTGATAGCAATCCGACCGGACGCCCCCGGCCCGCCAAACCCAACATCCGTCTCCGGGGTGGGGGTAACAGTCAAACGAGCGGAGGTTCCCAGAGGCAGCGGCAGGCGCCGGAGGGAACCCTGGGTGATCTCAGCAGTATAGGACTCGCCATCTTCCGCTGAAACCTTCAGAACGAGGATCGTTCTCCCCGCCGGGGCGGAACTCACCGGAGCGATGACCGTGCCCAAATTTAGAAACGCACCGGAATCCAGCGCCTGTACAGGCAGGAGGGGCAGGCGTTCTGCGCTGGCGCCCAGGGCGGGCAGAATATGATTCCGGTCCAGCACAAGGGTTGTGACCCCCCGGGGCTGCAGGGCATCCAGAAGGATCAGCATGCTCTGACCAGGGGTGGGCGCATTCGTCAGGGCAGCGCCGCTGGCTATCACGGGTTCATACCGGGATGCCAATCCGCCTTCCGGAACCAGTTGAAAGAATGGATACCGGTTGGACATCAACCGCATTGCAGAACGGATACGAACCCGCGCCAAAGCCTGAGACAGGGCCAGTTCCATCACATCGCTGGGGAGAATGCCCGGATGGAGGGCGTGGTTGTTAAAGTACATACTTGCCAGGCGAGGTCCAACCTGAACAGGCACCCACTGAAGAATCTTCTGCAGTGTCCGGCTTCCAAAGGCCTCTCCGGCCTGCCAGGCTGGCAGGTGCACCAGACTGTGCTCCTCGCCCAGGGCGGCTGCCAGCGTCGTGCTGCCGCCTCCAAGGTCAAGGGCCAGCACACCCCGCCCCTGGCTCCCGGGTTCCCTCTGCCCATAGGCCCGGTTCAGAAACCGGACCATCCGACTGAGCAGAAAATCCTTCGTGCCCTGCTGCCGATCTGCCAGAAGAGTCACCTCGCGCAGACCGGCAATCCGCTGGGTCCAGGCACGCAGGATGGCGTCATCCAGGATGCTCTGGGCGGGCAGCAGATCAAACCGGTCTACCGAAGGCTGTACATTGGCCGCAACCCGTAAATGAACCATGGGCTCAAGCCGTCGTCTGACCCAATCCGCAAGGGCGGCGTTGCCCGCATAAAGGACCAGGGGTTGTGCCATCCTGGGGAGCAATAAGCATGCCAGCCGGGAAAGTTCAACCAGACGTTGGACGGGGGCCTCCGCCCCGCCATCCTCGCCGCCGGTCACCAGAAGAACCTCCGGCCGCATCCGCACCAATCGGTCCAGGGTTTCGGGGTCGCTCTCCAAATCCCCCATCCCCAACGCGCCGATCAACCGCAACGGCAGTGAGTCAGCCAGGGCCCGGACCGCCCGCAAGGAGCCGTCTTCCGTCAACCCCAGGGCCAGCATTCGCAGCAGTGGTCCGCCGGAAACAGCCAGGGCTGCCCTGTCAAACCCTCGCCCACCACCTGATGCGGGGCTGAAAAAATCCCCAGCGGAATCCAGACCTTCCCAGCCGGTATGGCGTTCCAGGTCCTGCAGCGCAGCGCGCACGCCCGTTTCAATCCCTGAATCCCCACCCAGGCTGGAGGCGGCCAGTCCGCTTCCAGCCAACCTAAATCCCGCCTCCGAAAGGCCAAACAGGCTGACCCGGGTATTGATACAGCCCAAATCCACCCCCAAAAGCGTCCGGACCTCCTGTCTTCCATCCATCAACTGCCTCCAAAAAGCGCCATCAGGAAATCCCCCATAAAAATTATTCGATCAATGAAAGCCATCAAAGCCGTTGAAAAGACCCCCGCAAACAGGGTGCCCAGGGTGATCCCCAGAAAAATCCCGCCCACCTTGCCCAGGGCCGCAAAAACCGGGGGCCGTTGCTCTCCGGAATCTGTCTCCGATTCGGCCTTTCTGCTGCCAAGATAGAAATACCCCAGGGTGGTCACCACCCCCACCAGCATCACCACCCCATCCAGGACTCGCAGCCAGAGCGTCCCCGGCTCAGACAGCAGCATGTCAGGGTCAAAGGCCGCCATCACGGCCAGGGATTGGGGAAGAAGGGTGCCAAACAGGACGCTGCCAATGGTTGCCCCGGCTGCAATTCCAGTCAGAAACGCCAGGGGCATACTGCCCAGACCTGCAAACCGCCGAATCTGGCTGAGAAGCAATAACGCCGCCAGGATCAAGGGCGGGATCAACCACAACCGCTCCGTCAGGGTGCCGGTCGCCAGGGGCACCACGAGATAAGGCCAGAGGATCTGGTGGAGAATCAACACACCCAAATATCCAGCGGTGACCCCGACAAACAGAAACATCGCCAATCGAAAGAAAAAATTGTCGCCAAGCAGATAACTGAGTGCCATAATGGTCAGAAGAAAACCCACCAGACCCCAGATGATCTCATTCACGCTCATAAGTCACCCCGTCCTTCGGAGTCCGGGGCCCGTTCAAAACCAAAAATCAGGCCCAAAGTCAACAAGGCGGCCAGGATCAAAATGCCGGCCTGATAAGCGCCCCAGCGTCTGGCTGCGGGACCGGGCAGTTCTCCCAGAGCTTCATAACCAGCCGCATCCGTCAGCCCGGACAGCATCCCTGCCACCTGGCCCGAATCCCAGTACGGCAGGAGCAAAGGCCCTGCCTGGGCCGTCGTCAGCAAGGAAATGGACATCTCAGGGGCCAGCGCGCTGATCTGCTCAACCCAGATTCGTCCGCCCTCATAGGAGTCCGTGAGGAGAAACACGGCTTCCACGGACTCCCCCGTTTCCGACAGCAGGGGATCAAAAACCGTCCCGGCGCTGAGATTCACCGCCATTCCGAAGGCTCCAACGCCATCTCGGGGGAAATAGCCCAGGGACTCAAGGAGCAGATCCTCCTGCGCAAGGTCTATCTCTGACAGCACCTGATCCAGCAATCGGTCTTGGAAGAGCAGGCCGGAAGGAGTGGAAGCAGCCAGGTACACCGGCCGCCCCCCCTGCAGCAGTTCCCTGAGCACCGGGGCAGCGACCACAGCCATCTCGCCGGAATATCCGGGCTGGTAATCAAAAATGAGAAGCACCGGCGCCGCCAGGGGCAAATCCGACAGGTTTTCCGCCAGGGCCGCGCCGGCTGGGCGCAGGGCCGCGGCCGGAACGGAATTGTCCCCGCCGGTGTACAGCGAAAAACCCAACACCAGAATCAACAGCAGACCAATGACCAACCGCACGAGCCAGCGGGGGAATGGGCGACCCCTTCTCCTGGTCGGTTTCGGAGTCCGTTCCGCAGCGATCAACGCGGCCAGCAAATCGGCCTGCTTCTGCTGCTGGGGGTCCGCCGGGTGGCTCATGAGATCCTCCCGCCCTGCATCTGGCGGGGGTTCCGGATGCTCGCCCTTGCCAGGGATAGTGCCATACCAGTCATCCGGCGCACTGCGGTCTCCAAAGGCTTTGATCTGCTGGGTGACGGCCTGATCCGGATGGGCCGGGGGAGGAAAGATCTGCTGGGTGGACTGGGAAGAGAGATCCTCCAGAGCATCCCCTGTTATACCGCCTGCTTTGGTACTCTTTGCCGCTTCCTCCGGGGGTCTTCCTTCCTGTTCAGCCGCCTGCTTCCCGACGTCAGCTTTGCCCTGAGGGCCTTCCGATTTCGCCATCTCCTCCGTCATTTGTTCCGCTGCCATCTCTGCCGCGGCTGTTTCCTCTGATGCGGGTTTTTCCATGCCAAGATCTCCTCGATCTGCATCACCCGGCGTGGCGGGAGCGTCCTTCTCCGCTGCATCCAGCCCTTGCTCTGAGGGGGTTTCCGCCGTCACCTGGACCTCCGGGCCCTCGGCCGCATCCGCCGGAGCGCTTTCGCTCAGGTTCAACAACCAGTCAGGCAGTTCAGGTTTTTCACGATCCACGGCATCCGGGGATCCAGCCCCATTCACCTCCGGCAAACCCTCTCGATCCGCCCGAATGCGGCGCAGCCAGCCGGGGATTTCCTCATTCTCCCCATCCGCCGCCTTTCCCACATCCTGCCCCAGGGCCGGTGGTGCGCCAGAGGCCTTATTCCGGGCCTGGTCCCGCAAGCGGGCAATCCAGGCTTCAAAGCTCTCATGCCGGGCTTCCCGGCGCTCGCTGTCCAGGGTCTCCTTCTGGGCCGACATCCGTTGCACCAGATCCCCCACCGCATCATCCTCTTCCCGGGCGCGCTGCCGCACACGATTGAGCCAATCCGGGATGCCCTCCGCACCCCCATCCCCCCACTCCCCGGACAGGTCATCAGAGGGGGCTGCATCCGCCGAATCTCGATTGGGTCCTTCCGGGTCGTCCAATTCTTCCTCCCGTGCGGACTGAAACAGATCCGGCAGCCCCGGCGATTCCTCGGGAACCAGATCTTCCCCTTCCTCCCGGGTTTCGTGCGCTTCCCGCGCCAAATGCGCGCCGCAATCCTGGCAAAAAGCATTCTCCAGGGGATTCTCAGAACCGCACGCAGGACAAATCAAATCAGCCATCATCATTTCCCATAAGGCCTGTCAATGGTCAGCAGCACCCGCAGGCCCACCACCAAACCACCCAGCCCCATTCCCAGCAGAACGCCCCGCGCGCCCGCCAGGGGCAGTCGGCGCAGGAATGCCAGCACATGGCCGGTCAGCGTGTCCCCCCCGGTCCGGATGAAGCCCAAATCCAAAATCAAAAAGAGCAAGGCGCTGGTCAGAAAGGCGATGGACACAGGGGTCCAGCCCCGTACCCGAATCAAACGGATGCTGGCATAGGCCAGGGTGGCAGCCAGGACAGCCAGCAGGCTGGCCTCCACCGGCACCTGGATGTTCAGAATGATCTGCTGGAAAAAAGGATCCCTGGGCGTCAGGATCAGACCAGAAATGAAAGCAAAGGAAAACCCCAGCAGGGTGATGAGGCTGAAGATAGAAAAGGATTCCCTCCAAATGATTTTTCGAATGTGAAAAGCCAGGAGATTAGCAACCCCCAACAAACCAGCTACACCAGCCAGCAGGAGGGCCCACTCAAACAGAAGGGCCATCACAGGTCCCAACCAGGCGCGCAGGAAATATCCCGCCAGAACCACCAATCCCGACAGAACAGCAATCAGGGTGGAAAGCCACTTCCTCATAGAATCCTCAGCAGTTTCAGAACAATGCCAACCAGCAGGGTAAGGATCAACAGGACACGCAGCACATCCTCCGTCTGGAGTGCAGCCAGGTTGAAGGGTTCCGGCTGCAGAGCAGCCGGCACAGCGTACACTTCCTCACCGAGCAGTATCTCCCGCACATGCAAAAACAGAGCGGCCTGGGCTGTCAGGGTTCCTGCGGCCGCAAACACCTTTCCGCCCGTTTCCATCACACCATCCGCCCACAGGGCAGACTCCGGTCCATAGATGCCCAGGAGGACGAGAGAGCCATGGGGCTTCCCTCGCAAGTGGGGCAGCAGCCCGGCTGTATAGGCCAGGGGGGTCAACCCGGGGAGAATGGCCCCCTCCGCAGGAGTCAGCTCAGGCGATATGCCGCCCCGGTAGGAGCCCTCCAGAACTTGCCGCGCCAGGAGATACAGAACGCTCCCCCCGGCGGAAACACGCTGCCCGCCATCGCCCAGAGCTTCCGGACCGCTCAAGCTGGGCAGGATGGAAAGAGCCGATAAACCCAAACCAGGGGTCACCCGGGATCCCAGGCGCTGTCCGAGGACTATGTGCCGCAGAAAACCTTTTTCAATGGCGGCCGTGCGCTGACGCTCCAGGGCCTCCAAGGCCCGAAAACGGCGCGGCTGGTAAAACGTCCTCCGCTTGAACACAAAACCGAGGATAAACAGCAGCAAGGCAGCGAGCAGAACAACCAGTAAGCCAACCAGCTTGATCGTCACACCGTCTCCTCATGCAAATACGCGGTGAACCGGCTCAGGGCATCCGCATCTCCCAGGGTTTCCGCCAGAGCGGAAAGTTGGGGTGCCGCAGAGAGCCCCCTGAGCAACGGCGTCGCCACAAGCAAGACCTGGGCGAGCATCACAAACAAAGGACGGGCGCGATCCAATACGATGCAGGCCAGGGATCTCAAACCCCTCTGCTCCAGGATTTTTGCCCAATCCGGCCAAAAAACAGACTGCATAGTAGAAGTATAGCATATATTAATAGTCTCTTAACAGGCCGCCAGGCAAAGAATTGTCAATATCCGGCGGAAAAAATCCCCCCTGTTGGATGCCCAATGGCTGATCAGGCAAGCTGCATCCATCAGCCAGGATGCGTTTCGTCATGCGGGTCATTCAAGACACCAGGAATACCCGATGTATGCCTTCATCTCAATGAAGCCAGCATTTTCGGTTCCTCCCTGCCGATCACCCCTTATCCGGACGTCCTTCCGCCAAAAGTCGGGCTTCAATGGCAGGGTTCCAGCAGGCGATGCCGCCGGTGTAATCCTCCGCAGTCGCCAGGGCCAGCAAGGGCATTGCTTCAAGAAAACGGCGTACATCCAGATACCGTTCCTTGGGGTTGGCATCATGCCAGCAGATGGTGCCATCTGATTGCAGGATCAATCGGGCCAGGGCAGTGTCCTGGGCCACCCCGGAGCGGCTGTGATCCCCGTCAATCAAAACCAGGTCAAACCGACCAAAACGCTGCAGCAGGGTTTCCGACGCCAGGGTGTGGGAATCTCCAAAAAGCTGCGTGAAGCGATCCCGCAACCCACCCGGCACAACACTTCCCACCTGCCGCCGCCGCAACTCACTGTTATTAAAGCGTTTACGGGACAAGATACGGGGCGGATTGACATACGCAATGGAAATAACCCGGATATCAGGGACCAGAGTCAGAATAAATTTCGCCGTCACGCCCAGATACGTGCCGATCTCGAAGACCAACCCCGGACCCACGGCCGCACACACCGCACCCAGGGCCAGATAATCCTGCAGGTGCATCATACCCTGGGCCTCCCGGGCAGCCTTTTCCGCCAGGCCCCTGATCTTCTGTTCCACAGAATGGCTCAGGTTAAACCAGTGAATCAAATCATCCCGACGCGCCAGCATGCTCCCACCTGCCATTTCGTTCTCTAATCAGGTCTGCTTGGTTTGAACCAGTTAATTCACCGGGTAAGAAGAAGTAATTTAATTGTTAATAATTATTTGTCAGGGTGTTATTTCATTGAGGATACCCTGTTCATCCACCTCTCCCCGCCAGTAGAAAGCTTCCTCCGGATGCAAGTTGCTGAGGAATATGGTGAAGGTCAGGGGGGTGGCGGATTCCGGAGGCACAACAGGATATCGGATCGTCATCATCCAATTGCCGGAGGTCAGACGAAAGGTCTTCGCCCGAGCGGAAGCGCTGCTGGAGGAAACTCCTGTCTCCCAGTTTTCAGGATCGGGAAGATTCACATCCGGATATCTTTCCCGCACGGTGGCAATCACCGCATCGCGCACCGGAATGACAAATTCCGGCAGCTCAGCCGGGCGCACAACCGGGCCGCATTCACCGCGATAATAAGCCCATTCTTCACATTCCGTGCCATCATCAAAAATGCACACGCCATATTGCGCTCCGGATTCGTCCGTGCGGATTTCCATCGCATAGCCGCTTTCGGTGCAATAGACGGAAGCAGGGTTAGCCAGCCCAACCGTCTGGTCGGAGGGGTCCTCCGCACCGACCTGCCCAGGCCCGTCACAGGCGCTCAGAGCAATTCCCAGAAAAACCAGCAGGTACGCCACACAACGCAGAATCTTCATCGCGCTCCTTGCACTCCTCAATAATCAACGCACGCAACATCATGACCCAACGAAAAAAAGGCCTCTTAAAGCATAATGGCTTTTTCAATAATTGGGTAGGGCGATTTTTCTGAGGTTCCTCAAAAATCCTGCTAAAAACAATGCGGACACGACATTGAGATAAATCTCCGGGCCCTTGCCAAATTCCCTCTTCCTGGTCCTTGCAGCACCTTGCACAGTCGGATTCTGCAGGATCGAGTGTTCACAGCTTGCCCGGATGGGTCAAACCGGTCACAATTCGATCCCTCAGCTATCAACCCTCCTATTGTTTGGACCGGAGACTGTAAATGAGCACCGATTCCGCCTTGCCCTTCACCTGATGAAATCCCATAGGCTCAATGGCAAATTCCTCCCGGTACGGCCCGAGAGCATTCAGGGTGGCCCGGCTGATCACAATGCAGCTCTCCTGACAAAGATTGCGGGTCAGGTCTTCAATGCGCTGAGTCGTGTTGACTGTGTCGCCGATGATTGTGTAATGCATGCGATCGGCAGAACCCAAGCCCCCGGCGATGAGCAAGCCGGTGTTGATGCCGATGCCGGTGATAAAGACCGGGTCGCCCCGGCTGACCCGGATGCGGTTGATTCGCTCAATGGCGGACAGCATGGCGATCGCCGTCTTGCAGGCCGAACGGGCGCTCTCCTGAGGAGAAATCAGGCGCGGCAGGATGCCAAAGAAAGCCAGAATGGCATCGCCGTCAAATTTGTTGACCACCCCGCCGTTCTCCGTGATGATGGGCACCAGCTCAGCGAAATACTCGTTCAGCCATTTAAACACCGCCGCCGGATCGGCCTGTTCGGAAAGGGTCGTGAACTCCCGAATATCGGAGAAGAGCACAGTGGCGATAGCTTCCTGCCCTTCCAGATTTACATTGCCGGAAGCAAAGGTGTTCCGCAGAGTCTCCCGCACCTCCGGCGAAACCGTCCGACCCAGCAGGTCACGGTAAATGGATCCTTCCTGCAGGCCCTGGACCATGTAGTTGAAGGAATGGGCCAGCACAGCAATCTCATCTTTGGAGCGGACATTCACTTTCACATCCAGATTGCCCTTGGAAACGGCCTCCGAAGCGGCCACCACCTGCAGCAGGGGCCGGGTGATGTGATTGGAGATAGTCACACCGGTCAGGATCACCGTCAGCACACTGATGGCAATCAGAATGAAAATCTGAATCTGGGTGATCAGGCTGGATTGAATCTGATAAAACTGCCCCAGGGCCACGCCGATCACCCCCAGGTCTTCCCCGTTGCGGATCTCCCAGGGGCCCAAAATCTCGCGATAGGTGTCGCTGCTGATCGGAAAATCCCGGATCAGGCTGAATCCGGCCTGATTCTGCAGCACATCAAGAACAGCGTCTTGGGGAAGGGCCACCGGCTGAACAGCCAGATCAGAAAATGTGGAAGTGATGGGCGTCCCGTTGGAATCATACAGGCTCACCTCTCCCAGCACATCCGCCTTGATGCTTTCAGTCAGGGAAGCAAGGGTTTTTCCCACCAGCACCACCCCGGTCAGGGCGCCGTCAGGGCCATAAACCGGGCCGGCGACATACAATACCCGTCCCAGGGGGGAATCAGCCAGGCCGGCAGTCTTATTCCCGGCGGCATCCACCTGCCCTGTCAGGACGAACTGTACAAAACCCTGCTCTGCCAGGGAGCGATCCCCCTGGGTGGCGCGGTAATCTTCCAAAGGCCCATCCGGGTTCTTATACAGGGACAGAACAGCCTGTCCGCTCATATCCAGGACATGAACGATTTCCTCTTCACTGTTCACAGCCAGGGGCAGCATCTGGGCGCGCAGCGCATTGGCATCCCGCACCGCAATGAACTGAGAAAGATTGTTCGCGTTCGCCGCCAGACGCAGGGTTTCCAGCAAACGCTTTTCCTCATGGACCATCTCATCCGCTGTCTGGGTGCCGGCGGCCTTCAAGCGGGATTCAAAGCGCTCCGCCATGGACTCAACGACCAGTCGGGTGACGACATATCCCGCCGCCAGGGAGATGATCAGCGCCAGCACAACAAAGGGCAGCGTGATCTTCAAGCGTAATGGCAGGCGCACCTTAGGCTTTTTGGCGCTCAGATGTCTTTCTCTCCGGGCTGTTTCGGGGGGACGGATGGCCCTTCCCTCCCCCGAACGGGATAACGGTTTATTTCCTTGCGCATGGCGCAGAACCCGGTCCTCCTCCTGGGTCCGCATGCCCAGGGCCCCCTTTGCCCACTCCACGGTGAAAGGCGCCCGCAGAACAGCGTCCACCTGATATTCCCGAACCCGCATCTCCATGTTGAAATCCGGGGTCTTGGTTGTGACAATCATGCGGGTGTTCGGGAACTGGCGCCGGACGACATCCAAAAACCGCAAACAAACCTGGTCGGGAAAGTGCAGGTCAACGGCCACAACCGGCGGCGCAAATTGTTCCATCAGATTGATCGCTTCCCCCAGGCTGCGCGCCTTGTACACATCAAAATCAAGCTGACGAAATACGCGCTCAAGCTGTCTGAGCAAACCGGAATCTGACTGAACCAGCAATACTGAAGAAGTTGCCATGAACCTTTTCCCGAATGATTCCTTTCATTCCCTCAGGTGAGAAACTCCCGTAAATCGCTGCTCCGGCTGGGGTGGCGCAGCTTCCGCAGGGCTTTTGCTTCAATCTGTCGGATGCGCTCTCTGGTCACATCAAAGTACTGGCTCACCTCTTCCAGGGTGTGATCCTTTCCATCAATCAACCCAAACCGCAGTTCAAGGACTTGGCGCTCCCGTTCAGAAAGCGCAGACAGCGAATCCCGCACCTGGTCCCGCAGGATATCCCGGGCTGCAGCGTCCATGGGGGCTGTCGCCTCCTGGTCTTCAATGAAATCAGCCAGGGTGCTGTTGTCCTCATCCCCCACCGGGCGTTCCAGCGAGACCGGTTCCTCCGCTGTCTTGAGAATATCCTTCACCTTCTGAGTCGCATCCTCCCATTCCGCCAGCACGGCCGGGTCGAGGGGCTTCCCGGAGGATTTCGCCAAAAGCACCGCCTGAACCGCCTCATCCGACATGAAACCGGATTCAAGGGCAACCTCCTCCAGAGTCGGGTCCCGGGTCAGCTTCTGCACCAGGCTGCGCTGGATGCGAATGATCCGGGAGATGGATTCAAACATATGCACCGGAATGCGAATTGTCCGGGCCTGCTCAGCGATGTGCCGGCTGATAGACTGCCGGATCCACCAGGTCGCGTAGGTGCTGAACTTGTAGCCCTTGGCAGGGTCAAATTTATTCACAGCCCGCAGCAGCCCCATGTTCCCCTCCTGGATCAGGTCCAAAAAGGAAATCCCCCGCCCCATGTATTTCTTGGCGATGCTCACCACCAACCGCAAATTGGCGCGGATCAGGGATTGTTGAGCCTCTTCCCGCAGATAATCAACCTCCACCAGATTATTCCGCAGAACACTCAGGGGCGGAAGCCGGGATTCGAAGAACGTCATCTCCGGAATCAGATGGGTTTCATTCAGTTCAGTAAGCAAAACCCGGGCCAGGTCCACTGGCAGGATATACATACACAGATAGATATAGAAAATCTCCCGGATGATCGTCTCCAGATCCCGATGCTGTTCCCAGTAGGCATGCTCCAAAAATGACCGCAGGTAAGAAGGCTCTGCAATCTGCCAGGTTTGGCGCAGCATCTGGGCTTCGGAAAGGGTCAGGGCATAATCCGGCAGGCTCACATCAAGCTGGGATACCGATTTCTTGAGCCGCAGGTCCAGGGACATCAGCTCATTGCAGATAGCCAGCATCAAGGCCTCCGCCGGATCTCTGTTGGACTGTGGGGGGAGGTTCTTCTCCATCTCCTTGAGAAAATTGAAGGCCTTCATCCGGCTGGAAAGCCAGAACTCATGGTCAGCTTCCAGCAGATTGATGCGGCCAATCTCACGCAGGTACAACCGCACCGGATCGTCAGAGGACCCGGCAATGGGCGGGATAACCGCTGCCTGGGTGGAGGGGGAATGTGACTGTGACAAGGTTTCTTCCTTCTCTTGATTTGATTCAGCTTTTTTGTCACGCATATAGACTTTCCTGATGCACTATGCCGGGAAAATTGAACCGGGACCAGCCCAGGCCATCCGCCAGTTCCATCCAAAGGACGCTGCCACCAGACAGACTGGCCTGACCCAACCGATTCATTTTTTCCCATGTGATAAAGACTGTTGCAAGGCTCGGTCCAACTTAACACGAATCTGGGCGTATGTCAGGGCAAGTTGACGAAAATCCATCTCAACTTCTTCTGACAGAGCAGATTCCTGGCTCTGCAAATACACAATCTGGTCCAATCCCTCATCCACCCGCAGCCGTCTGAGCCGCATGAAAACCTGCAAAAGGTCTTCAAGCTGGGGTGCATTGGGCTGGAACCGCCAATCGGGATATTCCACCGTTCCCAGATCTTCCAGGGTCGTTTCAACCAATGCCGCCGGGATCCGTTCCCGGACATAGGCTTCCGGTTCCTCCTCATCCTGGTCCAGGGCTGCCCGGACAAAGCTGAAAAGCGTCCGATGATCGGTATGGGAAAAATCTTCCAGATCAACACACGCCAACTCAAACTCTCGAAAAGACCGGTTGATGAAATGCAGGAGGGTCGGGTCCTGAACCAGGGCCTTGATACAGGTTCCTTCCAGCAAACGGTCTGGTGGGGCAACCGCGGTCGGTTCGGGGCCCGCCTCCGGGGCCCGGAACAAGGGCTGGCGGCGGCTCCGACGGGCGCCGCCCTGGGAACGCCGGATCAGGGCCCGCTCATCCACCTTCAACAACCGCGCCAGGCGCTGGCGGTAAGCCTCCCGCTCAACACTGCCCTTAACGTCCTCGATCAAGGGCAAAACCTGGCTGGCGATGGACTCCTTCACCTTGGGGTCATCCACGTCCTTGCGGGCGGCCAGGGTCTCCATCACATGCACAACCACCGGCCGGGCCTCATCCACCAACTGCTGCCACCGGTCAGCATCCTCCAGGGCGATCTCGTCCGGGTCCAACCCATCCGGCAGGGTGGTCACCCGGATATCTGCCTTCAGGCGTCCTTCCACCCGCAGCAGGCCCCGGGGATCATAGACCACCTCTCCCTCCCGGTCCAGGGTCTCTCGGGCCGTCTGCAGTCCCCGCAGGGTCGCCTTCTCTCCAGCCGCGTCGGGGTCCAGGGCCAGGATGATGCGCCGTGAATAGCGCTTGACCAGGCGGAACTGATCCTCTGTCAGGGCCGTCCCCATGGGAGAAACGCAGTTCCTGAATCCGGCCTGATAGGGGCCAACCACATCCAGATACCCCTCCACGATCACCACCTGATCCTTGCGGCGAATCTCCCTGCGGGCCATATCCAGACCGTAGAGCAGCTTGCCTTTATCAAAAAGGGGCGTCCGGGGAGAATTGAGATACTTGGGAACATCCTCCGGATCGAGAACTCGTCCGCCAAAGCCCGTCATGCGGCCTTGATGATCACGAATGGGAATCGTCAGGCGGTGGCGGAAACGGTCATACACACCACCGCTTTCCCGCTCTGAGACTAACCCAGCCCCCAGCAGATCGGCCTCATGAATATCCCGGGATGTCAGATACCCCGTCAGGGCATCCCACGAATCGGGCGCATATCCCAAACCAAAGGCGTCAATGGTTTCATCCGTTAACCCCCGGCCGTGAAGATAGCCCAGAGCCTCTGCGCCGGCCGGGGTGTTTCGAAGCTGGTGCTGAAAGAAGGTCACCGCCATGCTCAGAATTTCCCGCAGGTGTTCGTTTTCCTCGGCCTGTTCCTGCTGCTCGGGGGTGAACTCCTGCAGGGTCACGCCGGCCCTGTCCGCCAGGTGGCGGAGAGCCTCCGGGAAATCCCATCCCTCCCGTTTCATCACAAAGCTGAAAACATCTCCGCCCTCATTGCACTGGCCAAAACAACGCCAGGTCTGCGTATCCGGAAAGACCACAAAGGCCGGGGTCTTTGTATTGGTGTGAAAGGGGCAAAACCCCGTATAGTTCTTGCCGGAATGCCGCAGATTCACCGTCTCGGAGACGACATCCACGATATCCAGTCTTGATTTAACTTCATCTACGGTGGACATAATTACATCACTTTGCCATGATTATATGAGATTCTAATTATAGAAGTATTGATCCAGAATATCAAATTTGTTTTAACTACAGGAATCCGGCCAAAAACGTCCGCGTCTGACAATGCGGAAAGCAGCTCCCGATAAATGGAAAATGGCAGGCCGCCTGTCAGAACGGCCTGCCAAACAAGGGTCAGAGGGGAAGATCCCAACAGGCGGAATGCGCCCTAGGGTAGTTTATTGTCATAGGTTTGCAGCGCCTTCATATAATTGGCCCGTTCAAAGGCGGCGGGGTTTTCCACATTGCGCTGGCTCAAGCTGCCGCGCATCGTTTCCACAGACTCATATTCATAAGCCGACATCCAATTCTCCATACCGGTCAGCATCTCCCGGGCCTGTTCCGGTCCATTGGCGATGAATTCAGAAGCCACCTGCGCCACCGAAGCGCCGGCAATGACCGATTTGACCAGATCTTCTGCCGTGTGCACCCCCGTTGTCAGGGCCAGATCAGCCGCAACACGGGAGTAAAGCATCGCCACCCAGCGCAGGGGCAGCAGGAGCTCTGCGGAAGTTGAAAGGCAAAGGGTGGCGTCCACTTCTAAGTTTTCAATGTCAAGGTCGGGCTGAATGAAGCGGTTGAAAAGCACCAACCCGGCCGCGCCGGCCTTTGCCACGCGATCTACAAAATTGGGCAATGCCGTGTAGAAGGGACTCAATTTGATGGAAACAGGCACGTCCACGCTCTCACAAACCTCTTTCACCAATTGGATGGTGTTTTCTTCCAACGCTCCGGCGGTGAATTCGGGATTGGTGGGGATATAGTAAGGGTTCAACTCCAGGGCATCCGCGCCGGCTTCCGCCATCTTCTGGGCATATTCAATCCAGCCGCCGGTTGTCATCCCATTCAGGCTGCCGATGATGGGGATATCCACGGCCTCCTTGTGCTGCTGGATCAGTTCCAGATACTGGTCCGGCCCGACATTGAACTTTTCCATATTCGGGAAATAGTCCAGGGATTCAGCAAAGCGGTCCGTTCCTCGAGTCATATAATAATTGAACGCTTTGCTGTCATGCACAATCTGTTCCTCAAACAAGGAATACATCACCACCGCAGCAATTCCGGCATCTTCCATGCGCTTCACCATGGATGTTCGCTTGGAAAGAGCAGAAGCAGCAGCCACCAGAGGGTTTTTCAGCTCAAGACCCAGATAGGTCGTCTTCAATTCCGTCATTGTTCCTCCATAAAACTATTTGGTACGCTTTTTGGCTAATCTTAATGAAAAATGGTGATGAACTTGCGTTCATCACCATTAATTATACTGATTTATCCTGTCCCCACAAAATGACTATTCTTCGGGTTCAGGTTTGGTATAGCTCATCTCGGCCATCTGACGATACAGATTCCAGCGGCTGGCAGCGTCATGCTTGGCCCGTTCCATCAGCATCTCCGCGCGTTCTTCATTGCTCTGCAGCAGCATGCGGTAACGGGTCTCATTGTAAGCATACTCTTCCACAGGGATGCTGGGATCCTTGGAATCGACGCTCAGGGGATTCTGCCCCTGGGCAGCCAGTTCCGGATTAAAGCGGTACAGGGGCCACACGCCGGCCTTCACAGCCAGGTCCTGTTGTTTGAGGCCAAGTTTCATCGTGATGCCGTGGGCAATGCAGTGCGTGTAAGCGATAATCAGAGAGGGGCCTTCATAGGCTTCCGCCTCGCGGAAGGCCTGCAGGGTCTGCCGATCGCTGGCGCCCATGGCCACCCGGGCCACATACACATAGCCATAGGACATGGCCATCATGCCCAGGTCTTTCTTGGGTTTATCCTTGCCGTTGGCGGCAAATTTTGCCACAGCGGCCCGGGGGGTCGCCTTGGAGGATTGACCGCCGGTGTTGGAGTAAACCTCAGTGTCGAGGACCAGAACGTTGATATCCCGCCCGGAGGCCAGGACATGGTCCAGACCACCGTAACCGATATCATAGGCCCAGCCGTCTCCACCGACAATCCACACGCTCTTGCGCACAAGGTAGTCCGCCACAGAGAGCAGGTTCTTGGCCGCAGGGGTATCCAGGTCTTCGAGCTTCTTCTTCAGTTGCTCAACCCGATCCCGCTGGGCTTCCAAACCTTCTTCTGATCGCTGGTCAGCGTTCAGGATCGCATCGGACAGATCGGATCCAACCTCGTCCGCCAGTTTTTCCAGCAGTTCGCGGGCATATTCCACAAACTTATCAATTGTCAGGCGCATGCCGAGGCCAAACTCGGCGTTATCCTCAAATAAGGAGTTGGACCAGGCCGGCCCGCGCCCTTCCGCGTTTTTGGCGTAAGGCGTGGTCGGCAGGTTGCCGCCGTAGATCGAGGAACAGCCTGTGGCGTTGGCAATCACCATCCGGTCGCCAAACAACTGCGTGGCCAGTCGGATGTAGGGTGTCTCACCGCAGCCCGCACAGGCGCCGGAGAACTCAAACAGCGGTTCAAGGAGCTGAGAATTCTTGACCGTGTGGGGGGTGAAGCTCTTGCGGTCAGGATAGGGGATCGAATCGAAGAAAGTCCAGTTTTCGGCTTCCTGCTCTCGCAGAGGGGGTTGGGGTTCCATATTGATCGCCTTGTGGCTCGGATTCTCCCGATCCTTGGCGGGGCAATTTTCCACGCACATCCCACAGCCCGTGCAGTCTTCCGGGGCCACCTGAACCGTGAAGGCCCAGCCGTCACGGAACTCTCGGAACTTGGCATTGGTGTGTTTGAAGCTCTCCGGAGCATTCTCCAGATATTTCTCTTCGTAGACCTTGGTGCGAATGGTGGCATGAGGGCAGACAAAGGCGCATTTCCCGCATTGAATGCAGATATCCGGATCCCAAACGGGGATCTCCAGGGCCACATTGCGTTTCTCATACTGCGTGGTGGCGGTGGGGAACGTGCCGTCCACGGGCATCTCGCTCACCAGCACATCGTCTCCCCGACGGTCAATGATCTTGCCGAGGACATCGCGCACATAGTCGGGTGCCTCCTGGGGAACTGGCGGCAGCATCGGAATCTCGCTCGTGACCGTATCCGGCACATCAACCTGGTAAAGGTTTTCCAGGGCGCTGTCAACGGCCTGATAATTCTGCTCCACCACGGCCTTGCCGCGTTTCCCATAGGTCTTCTTGATGGAGACCTTAATTTCTTCGATTGCCCGATCCTTCGGCAGGATGCCGCTGATGGCAAAGAAGCAGGTCTGCATGATCGTATTGATCCGCTGCCCCATGTTCGTCTGCCGGGCCACGTCATACGCATCAATGATATAGAATTTCAGCTCCTTATCAATCAACGCCTGTTGCACCTGTTTTGGCAGATGGTCCCAAACCTCGTCCGGACCGTAAATGCTGTTGAGCAGGAAAGTGGACTTGGGTCGGGCAAACTTCAGCATGTCATACTTTTCAAGGAAGCTGAACTGGTGGCAGGCCACGAAATCCGCTTCCCCTTCGCTGATCAGATAAGGCGCCCGGATTGGGTCGGGGCCAAAGCGCAGATGCGAAACCGTCACCGCGCCGGATTTCTTCGAGTCGTACTGGAAGTAACCCTGGGCGTGATTCTCCGTTTCCTCGCCAATGATCTTGATTGAGTTCTTATTCGCGCTCACCGTGCCGTCGGCGCCCAGGCCAAAAAACATCGCCTGGTGGACTTTTTCTCCCAGGATCTCAAATGTGGGATCCCATTCCAGGTTGGTCTGGGTGACATCATCAAAGATGCCGACTGTGAAGTGATTTTTGGGAGCGTCCTTGTCCATCTCATCATAAACGCCCTTCACCATCGCAGGGGTGAATTCCTTGGAGGAAAGGCCGAAACGACCGCCAACAACCTTGGGCATCTCCTCAAAGGGAGCGGTGCCCTCTTCCAGGCCTTCCTTGACCGCGTTGACCACATCCAGATAAAGGGGTTCGCCGCCGGCGCCGGGTTCCTTGGTGCGATCAAGGACGGCAATCACCCTGACGGTGCCCGGGAGAGCTTCCATCAGGTGCCGGGTGGAGAAGGGCCGGTAGAGCCGGACCGAAACCACGCCGACTTTTTCGCCCTTGTCCGCCAGATATTGGGCGGTTTCTTCTGCTGTTTCCGTGCCGGACGCCATCAGAACGATCACTTTTTCTGCATCAGGAGCGCCGGTGTAATCAAAGAGATGGTATTCCCGACCAACCTGTTCAGCAAATTGGTCCATGACCTCCTGAACAATTTCCGGGGTCTTGTCATAGAAGGGATTCACCGTCTCACGTCCCTGGAAAAAGACATCCGGGTTCTGGGCCGTACCGCGCACCACCGGATGATCCGGGGAAAGGGCCCGGGACCGATGCTGGAAGACCGTCTCATCATCAATCAAGGCCCGCAGGTCATCTTCATCCAGACGTTCGATCTTGCTGATCTCATGGGAATTACGGAAGCCATCAAAAAAGTGCAGGAAGGGCACCCGGGAACGGAGCGTGGCCGCCTGGGCGATCAGAGCCATATCCTGCGCCTGCTGAACAGAACCGCTTGCCAGCAGCGCAAAACCCGTGGCGCGGGTGGCAGTCACATCGGTGTGATCACCGAAAATGGACAGTGCCTGGGCAGCCACAGACCGGGCGCTCACATTAAAAACGGTGGACGTGAGTTCACCGGCAATCTTATACATATTGGGAATCATCAAGAGCAAACCCTGGGAGGCCGTGAAGGTGGTGGTCAGGCCGCCAGCCTGCAGCGCACCATGCACCGCACCAGCGGCGCCGCCCTCGGCTTGCATTTCTGTCACATCCGGGACCGTGCCCCAGATATTCGGGATGCCCTGAGCGGACCACGCATCTGCATATTCGCCCATCGGCGACGAGGGTGTGATCGGGTAGATCGCAATGATCTCGTTCAACCGGTAAGCGACCCAGGCAGTGGCCTCATTGGCATCAGTCATTACCATTTGACGCGTCATGAACTATTCTCCTTTGTTGGGATGATCAAATGAACTAAAAATACGGTCTTGAAACGGGACTAATCCAGCGTATTTACGAGAAACGCATCTTCTTCGTCTGGTTCTATCCAACCATTAAGTATAACCGGAATTTCAGCAAGGTTTAAGGTTATTTTGTTCATATCCAATCATGCAACCTGTCATATCCAAAATGAATGGGGACAGCCGAAGACATTCCTGCTCTAATTCTACCCGCTAATCGCCGGCGCTTCCTATGCCTTTTCGGCAAGAAGGTGCGAACGGGCCAGAAGCAGGGCTGCCAGGGTTTTGGCATCCTGAAATCCCCCGGATTCAGCCCGGTGATAGGCTTCTGCCACCGGCATGGTGACCAGTGACAGAAATTCATCCTGATCCGGATCCAGGGGCGCATCATACAATCCGGTGGCTAAAAAAGCGGTCATATATTCGTTTGCATACCCCGGCGCCAGGTAAAAGCCCCCCAGTTCCTTGAAGACCTGGGCCGCCATGCCAATCTCCTCCCGAAGCTCTCGTTTGGCGCACACCAAGGGGGGCTCTCCGTCTTCCAAGACCCCCGCCGGCAGCTCAAGGAGCCGCCCTCCAGCGCCAACCCGGTGCTGGACCACAAAAATCATCTGCCCCTCGTCATCCACCGGTAAAACCGTCACCGAATTGGCGTGATCCACCAGGTCATAATCCCGCTGGCGGCCATCCGGCAGGCGGACACGCACCTTGGCCACATCAAAGGCATGGGCCCGATAACAGATCGTTTGATTCAGGGTCTCGATGGTCATGATGGTCCTTTAGAAGCTAAGGAAGGATGTGGATCCCGGGAATCAAAAATGACGCTGATCGGCTTTCACCAGAAAAAGCCGATCAGCGTCGCCTCAAGGATCATGGATAGAGAAACCGACGCACTAGGGAATCTGCAGTGTTTGCCCGGCGGTGAGGGTGTAAGGCTCCTGCAGGTTGTTCACAGCGATAATCGCTTCCGGCGAGACATCGCCGTAATAACAAGCGATGCTGTAGACCGTTTCCCCGGATTTCACGGTGTGGGTTGTGGGGTGCGGGTTCCGGGCCCGGCTGCCCTCCACCCACGATCCGGTTTGCGGAATCTGCAGGGTTGTCCCGGGACGAACCAATTCATCCTCTTCCAGGTCGTTCAGGTCCAGCAGGTCTTCAGGGTTGAGGTCAAAGCGCCGCGCGATGCAGTAGGGAAATTCGCCCTCTTCTAAGGTATATTCTGCAGGCCGCGTCAGGGTGGGCACAACCGCTGCTTCCGTTGGCTCTTCGGTCGGGGTGGGCGTTGATGTCGGTGTGGTCTGAACTGCCGTGGTGGGCTCCAGGGTGGCCGTGGGAGTAGCCAGATCCTTCGCCTCAGCGATGGCTGTTTGGGTTTGTGAAATGGGTGCGTCCGTCTTAATCTGTATGGGCGTCGGCATGGTTCCCTGGCTGGTCGGCGTGGCCGGCGCATCCGAAGCGGACAGATTACATCCCGAAAGCAGCACCATTAAGACCAGGACACTGCCAATGACCATCCAAAATCTCTTCGTCATTGAGGCTCTCCTTAATCCAAATTATGGCAGTTAGATAATAATTGTCTGAAATTAATTGTATTACGATAGTAGCATATTAAGATTTAAGCGTCAAGCCGTCCCCCTGCCTCGTCACCCGCAATCCCTCCCATCCAAGTCCATACAAACCTTTCACAGAAGAAAAAAACCTGTTAACATTTGTTTTACGATTACGCATTATGATAAGAGCAGTAATGAAAGGAAGCGTTCTCAGAATATGAAGAAAAAAACCAGAATTTTACTGATCCCATTGAGTGTTATCTTACTGTCCATCATGGCCTGCACCCTTTCCGGGATCGCAAACCCGGAAACCCCGGCGCCTATCGTTCAGGAAACCGCAGAGGTTGTCACCGAGGAAGCCGTTGCAGAAGAACCAACAGCCCCGTCCTCACCTCCCAGCAGTGTCATTCCGGATGAAATGCTCCTCCAGGACGCCCTGATTTCTCTCTATGACCGGGTCAGCCCCGGCGTGGTTTCAATTCAGGTGTATGCTGAAGCGGGTTCCGGCCTGGGGTCCGGTTTTGTGATTGATAGGGAAGGCCATATCATCACCAATTACCATGTCGTCCAGTTCTCCGATGAGGTTGAGGTGCACTTTTCCACCGGGCTGAAGGTGTATGGCGAGGTCATCGGCAAGGATCTGGATTCGGACATTGCCGTCATCAAGGTGGATGTCCCCTCAGATGAGCTTGCTCCCCTGCCCCTGGGAGACTCGGATGAGGTCAAGGTGGGCCAGACTGTGGTCGCCATCGGCAACCCCTACGGCCTGACCGGCACCATGACCGTGGGCATCGTCTCTGCCCGGGGTCGAACCCTGGACTCAATCCGTCAGACAGCCTCCGGCATGTTCTTCGCAGCCGGGGACATCATCCAGACCGACGCCACCATCAACCCCGGCAACTCTGGCGGCCCCCTCCTGAACCTGGATGGAGAAGTTATCGGCATCAACCGCGCCATCCAGACCTCGGGCTACACCCCCACCGGCGACCCGATCAACACCGGGATCGGATTCGCCATCTCCTCCAATATCCTCAGACTGGTGGTCCCCTCCCTGATCGCCGGGGAAACTTACGCCTATCCCTACCTCGGCATTTCCAGCCTGAATGATCTCTCGCTGTTCCAGGCGGAGCTTCTGGGGCTCTCCCGGGCCACCGGCGCCTATGTTGTGGAAGTGGTGGATGGCGGCCCCTCCGATGAAGCCGGAGTCCAGGAAGCGGACATTCCAACCGAAATTCCCGGTTTGTTCGCAGGCGGTGATTTGATCATCGCAGTGGACGGCCAGGAGATCCTGGAATTCAGCGATCTGCTCAGCTATATGATGCTCAACAAGAAACCGGGGGACGAGCTGATCCTCACCGTGCTGCGGGATGGCGAAGAAATGGACATCTCCGTCATCCTGGGAGAACGGCCCGCCACTCCCTGATTCAAACCGCAAAAACTCACCGCCGCAGGAACGTCTGCGGCGGTTTTCACATTCCCCCTGACAGACGCCCTGTTTTTTGTCATCCGTCCGGATTTAAGATAGAATTAAATCAGAAGGCTGGTCTTAGCGTTAGCATCTCACCTTAACAACCCATCATCTCAAAGGAGTCAACCATGTTTTCGGAAAATGACTTGCAGGCATTGTTGGATTATTCCTCTGACGGTCAGATATTGAGTCTCTATCTGAACACCGACCCCACAGAGGTCAATACAGAAGCAGCAAAACTGCGGCTGCGCAACCTGCTCAAAAACGTCGAACTTCCCGAGGATGTTCAGGCTGTGCAAGACTTTGCTAACCTTGACTACGATTGGACCGGCAGGGGGTTGGTGCTGTTCTCCAATCAAAAGAATGATTTTTTTGAAGCATATTCTCTGGGGGTATCCGTCCCTGATCAGGTCCATGTTGGGGAGCGGCCAACCCTGCGCCCCCTCGTTCGTCTGCTGGACACCTTCAGCGGCTGGGGGGTTGTCCTGGTGGACAAACAGGGCGCACACCTTTTTTCCTTCAACCTGGGCGAACTGACAGATCAGGAAGGCGTGTTGGGGGAAGAGGTCAAACAAACCAAACGCGGCGGCGGCAATGCCATGCCCGGACGGATGGGGGGTTCCGGCGCCAGCGGCAATGTGGAAAAGACCATCGAACGCAACATCAAAGAAGTGATTGATTTTGCCACCGATTTCTTCAAGCACCATCACATCCGCCGGATCATGATCGGGGGCACGGACGACAACATCGCTCGCTTCAAAGAAGAATTGCCCAAATCCTGGCAGTCCCTCGTTGTGGGCGCCTTCCCCATGAGCATAACCTCCAGTCACACGGACGTGCTAAGCCATGCCACCCGGGAGGCCCTCAAAGCTGAAGAAAAACGCAACCAGCAGCTCATTTCAGAGGCTATCACCTTGGCTGCCAAGGGCAGCAACGGCGTCACCGGCCTGATAGACACCCTCAATGCCATCCACGAGGGACGCGTCAAAACCCTTCTGGTCATCCGGGACTTCGAAAAGCCCGGCTATCGCTGCACCGGCTGCGGCTACCTGACCATCCAGACTCTGGAAAAATGCCCCTTCTGCAGCGGGAATTTCGAGACCATCCAGGAGGCCGTGGAACTGGCTGTCCAGACCGCCTTGCAAAAGGGCGCCGATGTCAAAGTGATTACAGAAAATGACGCGCTGTCCAAAGCCGGACAGATTGCCGCCATCCTGCGGTACTGAATCCAATTCCCCGCATACGACCCTCAAAACGCTACAGAGCCCCTGCTGTTGCAAGGGCTCTGTTTTTTCACGAGCCAGCCAACCATCGGATCCGGCTGCCCATCTCTGATGAAATCAGGCATCCCCTCCGTCAGCCCGGGTAGGAAAAATCAAATCAGTCTGTTGTTGATGATCAGGACAGACCCGGGGCGCGCCTGTCGGCAAGGCGCCCTTCTCCATGGTGAATTCTGTCGGTCTATTTCACCACCAGGGGCAGATGCACCAAATAGCCCCAGATCCGCCCAACCACATCCATCGGGCCCCCGCCCCAGCCATCCTCATGCCAGACAATAAAGGTCGTCGGCCAACCGCCACCCACCACCGGATAGGTCTCATTCCCACGCACATTGGGAACACCCCCGGAAATCAGCGTGGGCTGGTCCAGCAATCCCAGGTCAGGGTCAATCCGCCGCGCATAGATATCGCTGTTGGCGCCGGAGTACTTGCTCCAGGTGATGATATACGCCCCCAACAGGTCGCTGGCGATCAGATCCGGGTTGGCCTCCCGGGTGGCCAGGGTGGCGGAAAGATTTAAGTAGTTTGCCGGGATCGCCAGGTTGCCATCCGCCTGAAGATAGATCCCGCGGATATTGACCTCCGTATCGCACCCCGGGGGGTTGGCCTTATCTTCATAAGCGACAAAATAGGGCTTGGCGGGATTCAAGGGGAAAGCAGCCACCGTCGGCTGAAACTGATCGCAGGGCCAGGCGTCAATCACAAGATGCGGCAGGGGCGCAGGCCCCGTGCCATCATTGCGAATTCGCCGCCCCAGGATATCACTGGCCGTGCTGTGAGCAGGGTCGTTGGTCCAATGTTCAAACACCACCAGGTATTCATCCGTATCCGAATTGTAGGCCACATCGGGCGCGGAATAATTTTCTTCATAGGTTGGCGTCCGGGTGGTCAGAGCAATTGGGATCAACGGCCCAACAGAATGAAAAGGCGCGGTGGGTGTCACCCGGTGGCCATAAACGGACCAATCCCCCAAAACGCCCTCCTCCCACACAATCAGAAAATCCGCGTGGGCAGCGGTGTCATTGAAGGCGATGGCCGGAGCCATCACCGTATCACTGGAGGTTTGCACGATCTGCCCCGTCGAGCCCGGCGCCAGGGCCTGATCATTTCCGGGAATCCAATGCATCACGATATGGGCATCATCCCTGGCCGTTGCCACTCCAAAAAGATCATGCAGGCTGTTATAGGCCACCGCCGGAAAGCGATGGCCGGCGCCAAGATCCATCGGCCCCGGAAAGAGGGGGGTTCCATGGGAATCAAACATCCGCAGGGCCACATGGTAATCGCTGCCATCATGGTACTGATAGGCCACCAGATATGTCCCGCTGACCGTGCTGAAAGCCACCGCCGGGAGCATTTCATCATCCGGTGAGGCAGCCACCGGAATCAGTTGGGAGCTTGGGATGGGGGCAGCCCAGGCCAGGGAAAACATCCCCAAAATCAGAAAGAAAACCACCCCTCCGGAAACAAAGATCCGTCTCAACATCATAACCTCCAATCATAGAAATCCGAATGGAATGAAATGGGAAGGCATGGCAACGGAGGCAACTCCTTGCCCACCGCACCAAATCAATGCCGCAACCTGACCTTAAAGAAATCGCCTGCTGTGATTTTATCTGCGATGGGTTACCATGTGATTATACATGAAAGACGTGGATATTTGAATGAATTCAAAAAGCAATTCTGGTTGATCCGCCTGACCTGGACACTCTGTTGCGATGTCCCGGCGCAATTGGCTATAATCAGAAAAACCCACAATGACCGCTGAGGAGACCCCATGACACAAAAACACCCCCTGAAAGGCAAGACGATCCTGATCACCGGCGCAACAGATGGAATCGGCAAAGAAACTGCCCGCCAGCTTGCCGCCATGGGCGCCCGGATCCTCCTTCACGGCCGCAATGCTGAGAAAGCCGCCCGGGTCCGGGAAGGGTTGGTCCTGAGCAGCGGCAATGAGGCCATTGAGATCCTCATCGCCGACCTGCAAAGTTTGGCCCAGGTCCGCCGGCTGGCGGAAGATGTCTGCGCCCGGAAGGACCGTCTGGATGTCCTGATCAACAATGCCGGGGTCTATATGGAACAATACCGCGAAACCCCGGATGGATACGAGATGACCTTCGCCGTGAACCACCTGGCCCCTTTCCTGCTGAGCAACCTGCTGCTTGACATGCTCAAAAAATCCGCCCCATCTCGCATCATCACCGTCAGCTCTTCCGCCCACGGCAGCGCCAGGGTGGGCCTCGACAACCTCAACGCCGAGAAAACCTTCGATCCCTGGCAGGCCTACTCCTTATCCAAATTGGGCAACCTCCTCTTCACCTTTGAACTGGCCCGACGCTTGGAGGGGACGGGGGTGACAGCCAACGCCTTGCACCCCGGCACAATAAACACCAACATGCTGGCCCAGATCGGCTTCAAGGGCAAACCCGTCTCCCAGGGAGCTGAAACCCCTGTCTATCTGGCTGCCTCCCCGGAGGTGGCAGGGGTCTCCGGCGAATACTTCAGCCGAAAACGCATCGCCAAACCCTCGGATGCCGCCCGGGATAAGGCCCTCCAGGAGAAATTTTGGGAGCTCAGCGCCGAAATGACAGGCCTGGAAGAATAGTCCTCCTCCCAGCACAGGGACAATCCTGGGGAGGGGGACCGGGGGTATTTAAATTTTTGTTAACAAAACTCGCCATCTTCTGCATCTTCCGTTAACAATCTTCCTATATAATCATTCAAACCACTGATCAAAAGGAACGCACCAGCTTGAACCAAATCCTGAGCTATGTCATGATCGTGATCGTCATGTGGGCGCTTTTTATCATTTATGAGAAGCGCCAATCAGTGGTTGGGACGGCACCGATCAGGTCCAGGGTCAAACGCAAATAGACCAGGTGCCAAAAATGGAGAAAGAGCCACCCAACCAGGGTGGCTTTTTTATTTGGAATTAATTTCGTTGAGACGAAAGGAGGCCCATCGCAAGGAAAACGTGCAGAAAATGAATTGTCCCTGATTTAAACAAGAAGAAGAGGAGAAAACAATGAAGTTTCAACGTGTATTGGTGATTGTTCTGGTTATCTTGCTGGCCCTGACCGCCTGCGCACCGGAACCGGTTGCCACAGAAGGCCCGGCTGAGGAAACAGAAACCGCCCCCTCAGAAGCAGCGGCCGAAGGGGAAGCAAACCTGCCCCAGGCCTGTCTGGATGATGCCTACGGCTGTGCCGTCATCGAAAAAGGCGAATCCATCAAAATCGGCATGGGCGCGCCCCTTTTGGGCGATTATTCCATGTTCGGCACGGACATCAGCCAGGGTGTGGCCCTGGCCCTCCAGCAGGATGACGGCTTTGAAGGCTGGACCTACAATCTGGTTGCCGAGGATACGGGAGGCTCCCCGGAAGGCGGGGCTGCAGTGGCCAACAAAATGGTCACAGACCCCACCGTGGTCGCCATCGCTGGCCATATCTTCTCCGGGTCCACCGATGCCGCCATGCCCATCTATGAAAAAGCGGGCCTGCCGATGATGTCCCCCTCAGCCACCAACCCCGATCTGACCCAAAAAGGGTCCACTGTCTTCAACCGGCTGGCCTTTACGGATGCCGATCAGGGTGCGGCTGCCGCCGACCTGCTTTACAACGCCCTTGGATTCACACGGATTGCCGTGATCCACGATGGCGGCACCTATGGCCAGGGCCTGGCCGATGTTGTCCAGGCGGAATTTGAAGCCCTCGGCGGGGAAGTTGCAGCCTACGAAGCGGTCACCCCGGGAGAAGCCGATTACGTCGCTCCCCTTTCCGCCGTGGCAGCCTCGGAACCCGAAGCCGTCTATTTTGGCGGCTATGCCGCAGAGGCGATCATCATGATGAACCAATGGTCCCAGGCTGGTCTCGAGGGTGTGCTGTTCTTCGGTTGTGACGGCACCTATGGTGTGGAAT
Source organism: Anaerolineaceae bacterium (assembly GCA_034437335.1). Classification (GTDB taxonomy): domain Bacteria; phylum Chloroflexota; class Anaerolineae; order Anaerolineales; family Anaerolineaceae; genus Brevifilum. Next base: position 15,281 of record DAOTUG010000170.1, on the reverse strand, counting down.
TTACCGAAAAGACCGGCGCCAATGGCGAAGGCGCTATTGCCGCTTCCCTGGTGCCCCCCGACTCAGAAGAGAAAACTGCTTTTGACGCCGCATATGCTGCCGAATATGGCACAGAAGCCGGAGAATTAAGCGCTTTTTCCTGGTCGGCCTACGACACCGGCGGCGTGCTGGTCGCAGCGATTGAACAGGTTGCCTTTGTTGAAAATGACACCCTGTACGTTCCCCGGGGCGCCCTGGTGGAAGCCGTTCGCAGCAGCGACTACGTCGGCCTCACCGGCCTGGTGAAGTGCGATGAGATCGGCGAGTGCAACGCCTCCGGTCCCACCTTCTATCAGGTTGTGGATGGCGCCTGGATCCCCCTGGATCTGGACGATTAATCACGAGAGCTTGGTAAAATCGGGTGGGGAGGCTGTGCTTCCCCACCCAAAATGTACACTACCGGACTTATCTTATGATCAACAATATCAAGAACCTCAAACTCACCCCAGGGTTGATCTTGCGCATCCTTGTGGCCCTTGCCGTAACGATTTTCCTCGGATGGCGCATCTTCCAAACCGCATTCGTGACAGGGACCTATGGCCCGGACACCTGGATGCGGTTTCTGATTGCCGGATTGGTTGTGGGCGGCATGTATGCCCTCATCGCCATCGGCTATACCCTGGTCTATGGCATTCTCTTCATGATTAACTTTGCCCACGGCGAAGTGATGATGCTGGGCGCCTTTGCCGGATATTTTGTCCTTGAAGCCTGCGCGGCCATCTCCCTGCCGGGTGGCGATTCCTTTCTGAACACTATGCCCGTGATTGCTCTGATCCTTTCCTTCCTGGCCGGCGCCGCCGCCTCCGCGCTCGCTGGCTACCTGCTTGAGAAAATCGCCTACCGGCCCCTGCGCGGCGCCCCCAGGCTGATCCCCCTGATCAGCGCCATTGGAGCCTCCATCTTCCTGCAAAATGCCGCTCAGCTTCTGTTCGGCCCCCAACGCCGACAGTATAGTAACCCGGATCTGCTCGGACGCGGCACCGGTTGGATGATTCCCGTGGGTGGTAAGAGCGTGATGCTGACATATACAGGGGCGTTCTCCTTCGTGCTCTCCATCCTCCTGATGATCGGTTTATTTATCCTGGTGAAAAAGACCCGCCTGGGCAAATCTATGCGCGCTGTGGCCGAAAACAAACAGGCTGCAGCCCTGATGGGCATTGATGTGGATGCCGTCATCAGCAAGACCTTCATCATCAGCGGCGTCCTGGCCGGCGCGGCCGGGGTGATGTGGGGAATTCACAACGGTCTCTTCAATCATTTTGTCGGTTTTCTGCCGGGCATCAAAGCCTTCACTGCTGCCGTGGTGGGGGGCATCGGCAATATTCCCGGCGCGATGATGGGCGGCATGCTCCTGGGTTTGTTCGAATCCCTTGGCCCCGCCCTCCTCGGCCTGGATTTTCAGCTCAAGGACGTCATCGCCTTCACAGTCCTGATCCTTGTGCTGGTCTTCCGCCCATCCGGACTGCTGGGAGAAACCCTGACGGAGGAAAAAGTATGACCAAAGCATCCTTCAACAATGCCTTGAAAACGGGACTCGTTCTTGGAATCCTCATGATCTTTCTGATGCTCATCGGCTTCACCCAGGTGGGCTCCGCAATGCTGGGAGAACTGCTGGGAAATCCATTCCAACCAGAAGACCAGACTCGCCTTCCCGTCAGCAATCTGCTCATTTTCATCTTCCTGACAGGGTTCCTGGGGGGAATCGCCGCCCGCAAGGCCGGCGCAAAGGAAACCTGGCTCCAAACCCCTCTGAAGGGAGGGACAGCCGGGCTGCTCAGCGGTCTGATCACGGCGGTCTTCATCTTCTTTGCCGGTCGTCTGCACTACCAGGGAGCTGACGTTCGCACGTACCTCCCACGGCTGGGCCCCTCCGAGATGAGCTACCTGATGTTTTACAGCACCCCCCTGGCCGCAGCCCGCACCTATCTGACCTATCTGTCCCTGGCGGGTCTGGCGGGTTCCGTCTTCGCCAGAGCTATCCTGCATGCGGACTGGATAAAGACCCTGCGCAGCGCCTGCCGTACTGCGGTCGGGAAGGCAACCCATAAAATTGAACGCAAATCCCTGCGCAGCAATCAATGGCTGCTGCTGGGTTTTCTGGTCCTGGCGGGTGCCGCGCTCTATGCCTTGCCCTTGGTCTGGGGGTCCTACTGGAATTACATCATGGGCACTGTGGCCATCTACATCCTCCTGGGGATCGGCCTGAACATCATCGTCGGCTATTCAGGCCAGCTTGTTTTGGGCTATGTCGCCTTTTTCGCCACCGGCGCCTACACCTTTGCCTTGTTGACAGCCCCCGCCCCTCACGCCCTGGGGTTGAACCCCTGGCTGGCAACGGGCTTCGCGGTGCTGGTTGCCACCCTGACGGGGCTGCTGCTGGGCCTGCCGATCCTGAATCTGCGCGGCGATTATCTGGCCATCGTGACCCTAGGCTTCGGGGAAATCATCCGCATCCTCATCAAGAGCGACCTGCTGACCTTCCTGACCAACGGGCCCAAGGGCGTCACCGATGTCGGCCAGCCGCGCTGGCTGGGCCAGGTTTTCTCCGATATCAACTATATGCATTTCTTGATGGGGCTGGTGCTGGCCGCGCTGTTCATCGCAAAGCGGCTCAAGGATTCGCGCACCGGCCGGGCCTGGGTTGCCATCCGGGAAGACCAAACAGTGGCCCAGGCCACGGGCATCAATCCCTATCAGCTCAAGATCCTGGCCCTGGCCCTGGGTGCAGCCTTTGCCGGCCTCGGCGGCGCGTTGTTCGCTTCCCGCAACCAGTTCACCGGCCCGGAGGATTTCACCCTGATGGTCTCCGTCAATGTCCTCTGCATCGTCATCGTGGGCGGGATGGGCAGCCTGCCCGGCATCGTGCTGGGCGCCTTCGTACTCAAAGGCCTGCCCGAATTGCTCCGGGAGCTGGCGGATTACCGCCTGCTGGTGTTCGGCGCACTCCTGGTGGCCATGATGATCCTGAGACCGGAGGGACTCTGGCCTGCCAGACGGATAGAGCTGGAAGAAAACCGACCTGCCAAACCCCAGGGCGACCCGGAAGAACTGGAGGTGCGCCCATGATTCACCCCGCCATCCACGCCCAAAAGATCACCAAGCGGTTTGGCGGCCTGACGGCCGTCAGTGATGTGGAGCTGGTGGTGCCGGAACTATCCATCTTCAGCATCATCGGCCCGAATGGCGCCGGAAAGACCACCCTCTTCAATTGCATTTCCGGTTTCTACACACCGGATGCCGGGGAGATCTATCTCTTCGGCCAGCCAATCCACGGCCTGCCCACCCACAAAATCTGCGAAAATGGCGTCGCCCGCACCTATCAGAACATCCGCCTGTTCAAAGAGATGACCGCCCTGGAGAATATCCTGGTCGGCCAGCACCCTCGGCTGAGAAACAACTGGATTGAATCCATCCTGCATACCCCGCGGTTTCACACGGAAGAAAACCAGGCCCTGAAAACAGCCCACAACTTACTCGATTTCATCGGGCTTTCCGGATTGGGGGACACCCCCGCACGCAACCTGCCCTACGGCGCCCAACGCCGCCTCGAGATTGCCCGGGCCCTGGCCAGCCATCCCGCCCTGCTCTTATTGGACGAACCCACAGCCGGGATGAACCCGCAGGAAACCACGGAAATGACAGCCTTCATCAAGGATCTGCGAGACAGGCTCAACATCACCATCATCCTGATCGAACACGACATGCGGGTGGTGATGGATATCTCCGATCAAATTGCGGTTCTGGACTACGGCGTGAAGATCGCCGAAGGTAAACCGAGGGAAATCCAGCGGAACCAGCAGGTGATTGAAGCCTATCTTGGGCCTGGAACCGATACCCTCTCAGAAAAATTGCAACGGAAGAAGACCAACCATGCTTAACGTCAATCAGCTCCATGTCGCGTATGGGGCCATAAACGCCCTCAAGGGCCTGGATTTCTCCCTGGAACAGGGGGAGATCGTCGCGCTGATCGGCGCAAACGGCGCCGGGAAGAGCACCACCCTCAACACCATTTCCGGTATCCTCCAGCCGGATTCGGGGGAAATCCGGTTTAAGGACCAATCCCTGACGGAAATTTCCCCGGCTGAAATTGTCCAGCAGGGCATCATCCAGGTGCCCGAAGGCCGGAAAATCTTCGCCCGCATGACGGTGCTGGAAAACCTCGAAATGGGCGGATACACCCTGAAAGAAAAAAAACGCCGTGAGGCCAACATGCAGCGGGTGTTTGAGATCTTTCCCCGCCTGAAGGAACGCCAGCGCCAGTTGGGCGGTACCCTCTCAGGGGGCGAACAGCAGATGCTGGCTATGGGCCGCGGCCTGATGGCCGACCCCCGCCTGCTGCTCCTGGATGAACCCTCCATGGGCCTTGCGCCCCTCCTGGTCGAGCAGATCTTTGACGTCATCCGAGAGATTAACGAAAGCGGTGTCAGCATTCTGCTGGTGGAGCAAAATGCCCAGATGGCCCTGTCCATCGCAGACAGGGCCTATGTGCTGGAAACAGGCCGGGTGGTTCTTTCCGGGCCAGCCCGGGATCTGATGAAAAACCCCATGGTCAAAGAAGCCTACCTGGGCGGCTAAACTGTCCGCACCCGCCGCACGATCAATCAAAGAAGTCTGAGTTTGCTGAGTCAGGTCCCCAGGAAGAACCGCAGGGCCACATGCAACCGGGCGCGCCAAGCGCGCTCATGGTGGGATGCGCCCGCGCCAACATTGGTCAGCCAATCTTCGCCGTGGGTATAACCCTTTTCCCCCATGATCTCATCCACCTGGCGCTGAAAGGGCGGATACTGTGCATCCAGGCCCGCCGAACCGTAATCAAAATACCATTTGTGCTGTCCTGCCGGAGGCAGGTGCTTCTTCAAATAAGGCGCCAGCAGCGTATCCATCGCAGGCCAGTGGGTTGAAAAACACCCCGCCCCGCCAAACACCTCCGCATATTCATTGAGGGCATACATCGAAATCAACCCGCCCATGCTGGACCCCATCACAATGGTGTTATCCCGGTTTTCCAGGGTGCGAAAATCCCGGTCCACCCGGGGCTTAATTTTATCCACCAACAATCTGAGATACCGGTCGGCCACAAAGTCCATCTTCCCAATTTCCGTGTGGGCTTCTTCCGGCAGAGCCGCCAGAAAAGCCTGGCCCTCCGGGGTTTCAAAGGGCCGGGTAGGCATATAATCGCCGGTCCGGTTCTCCGTGTTGTCAATTCCCACCACCACAGCCGGGCGGATGAAGCCCCATCGGGTCAGTTTGGTGATCGTCTCCGCCACCCCCCAGGTGACTCCCTTATACGCTTTCTCCGGGGAAAAGAGGTTTTGACCATCGTGCATGTAGAGCACCGGAAAGCGTGCTTGGGGGTCGGTCTCATATCCAGGCGGCTTCCAGACCCACACATCACGGGGCAGCAGCCCTTCCATGTGCATCGCCGGATAGCGTTTCAGTTCAATTTGCATTCTTGGCCATTCCTTCAATCAGGATTCTCTAGTCAAAATCTCGCACGGGCTCCAGCGCAACCGGCGGGTAAATACGCGCCGGGACGGGCGGCATGGGATTATAAACCCAATCCACCGCCAGCACACCACAGCGATGAGGGCCGACCCAGCGGATCCCTTGATAGGTGCCCCGGGTGAGAACATCGGTCATGTCCAGGGACAGCCCGAACAGAGCCATCGGCGCACCCTTGGGGATGGCTTTCAGTTCCGAAGTGAAAGCCCCGGTGGCAAAGATCAGATGCCCCGTGCCGGCTGATCGTGCCTGAATGACCGGAACAATGACCGGAAAACCATCCTCCTGCACCACAGCCAGAAATTTGAGATTATCCAGTTTGTTGAACAGATTGCGTGTCCAGGGGTTCAGGGCCTCCTCGCCCTTCCGGCGAAAAAAAGCCCCGGCTACCATCGTCTTAACAGATGCCATCACCACCGACCGCATCGGCAGGGGCGACTTCCCCGTATGCGCTATCAGATCCATGGTGTAGACAGTGTGGATGCCAAAATATGCGTTATACCGGAACATGGGCACGGCATTATACCAGTCAAAGTCCGGGCCTGTCGTTGCCGTGTGCGTGAAGCGCCCCGTGCCGCGCCAGAGGTCTTTATCCAGGGTCATGATCAGCCAGCCCACTCGGGGATTCTGGCGGACATAATCAAAGCTCCGGCCTTCCGTGAATTGGCCCCAGGTGAGGGTGGTCTCCCCCGCCGCCCGCAGGCTGGAAAGCAAGGTCAGGTGCGGCAGCCCTTCGGGGGATACGGTGGCCAGCAGGCCAATCTTCATCATGGGTTGAAAAGCCGCCATCTCATGGGGTGAGAAGCGGTCTTGTGTCAATTTATCAGAGAGCATCAAACTTCCTTCCTGTTTTACAAGGCGGGTTATCCTGGGGGGCCTTCCGGGCCGGGCCGGTCACCAAAATCCGATCCCCATTGAATCGGCTGGCCCGGGCCAGGTCGCCGCAGGTCTCCAGCGCATGTTGGTCCATGAAGGCCGTATGGGCAAAGCGCCAGGTCAGCCCCAAACGGCGATACTTGTCCCGGCAGAGGTTGTTAAAGGCGCAAAGCTCCCAGCGCATCACCAGATCCCCCAGGGTATCCGCCAGGTAATTCCCAATGCTGCCCAGGTTATCTGCGGTGGTCGTCACCCCCGGAATCAGCGGGGTGCGGATCCACAATCCGGTGTGAGGATAGCGTTCTCCCAGGGCCCTGGCCAGATAGTGAAGGTTTTCAAGAATGCGCCGGTTATCCAGGCCGGTGGTTTCCCGGTGCCGGTCCGGATCCAGCAACTTGATATCAAACAAAACCAGGTCCGTGTGGGGCAGGAGCTGCTCCAGGGTTCGGGACGAACAAACCCCGCAGGTGTCCAGGGCGCGATGGACGCCCGCCTCCCCCAACCGGGCAAAGAGAGCGGCCACAAACTCCGCCTGGCTGGTCGGTTCTCCGCCGGAGGCCGTCACGCCTCCGCCGCTGGTCTCAAAATACGCTCGGTCCTTCAGGAGTTCCTCCGCCAGCCCCTCCACAGTGACCGGGACCCCCAGCAATTCCATGGCGGTTGTGGGGCAGACGTCTGCGCACAGGCCGCAGCCCTGACAGCAGTCCCGTTCAATCTGGATGTCCCCATCCGGCCTCTGGCGTAGGGCGCCCTGGGGACAGACGTCCACACACATCCCACAGCCGATGCAGCGCGTTTCCACCCACTGCACCTGAGGGGCGTGGGCAATGGATTCGGGGTTGTGGCACCACCAACAGGCCAGGGGACAGCCCTTGAAGAAAACGGTGGTGCGGATGCCCGGTCCGTCTTCGGTGGAAAGGCGCTGCAGGTGCAGGATCAGGGCGGTGTGCGGGTCAGTCATGGTTGCCCTGATCACATCCGGTGGGATTCCCGGGCGATGATCTCATCCTGCAATTCCTTGCCAATGCTGGTGAAGTAGGCGTTGTATCCCGTCACCCGCACGAGGAGATGCTGATAATTCTCCGGATGCTTCTGAGCATCCCGCAGCATGTCCGCATCCAGGATGTTGATCTGCAGGGCCGTGCCCCCATTGACAGCATATCCCCGCAGAAAAGCCTTGAACTTCTCCTGGTGAGCCGGGTCTCGCAGCAGGGCCGGGCTGAAGGTCATCGTATGGCTGGCCCCATTGGGGAGCAGATTCACATAATCCTCCCAGTCCCCTTCGCCCTCAGGCGCCTTGCCGCCCAGGGCCTTTCCCACAGAGTTGACATTGGCCGTGGGCCCGTTGATATCCACCCCGTTCACCGGGCAAATCGCATTCGACAGGAACTGTCCTTTTTTGCGCCCGTCCGGGCTGGCCGGCAGGATATCGGCATCCGCCACCCAGTAGTTCCAGCTCAGCATACCGGGGCGGAAGCGGCGGTCGGTGGTCGTGGTCTTATGCTGCCAGGTCAGGTCAGTCCACGTCTCCATAACCCGCAAGGCCATGGCATCCGCCGCATCATCATCCCGTCCATACTTGGGGGTTTTGTTCCGGGCAATCGCCTGGAGGACCGCATGGCCCTCCCAGTTGTCCCGCAGAGCCTGAATCAGTTCTGCCATGGTGCAGACTTTCCTGTCAAACACCAGATCCCTGACAGCCAGAAGGGAATCCACCGTGGTGGCGAAGGTCACCGCCTCGATGGTGACAAAACGCAGCTCCGGCCCGCCCTGGGTCACATCCTTGCCGGATTCCGCGCAGCCCCGCACCAGGGTGGAAAGATAAGGCGTGGGGGAATAAGCCGACCGCAGGGACTCGGTGCGGTCGTAGAGATCCACAATGCGTTGGATGATATAGGCCGTCTGCTGCACATAGGCATCCCAAAACTGAGAAAACTCTGTGAAGGTGCGCGGGTCCCCCGTATCCGGCCCCACCCGGTTCATCGGGTCCGTCTTGCCCGTCAGGGGATCGGTGAAGGGCAGCAGGTCATATCCCCCGGTCAGGGCCAGCTCCACCGCTTTGACCAGGTTAAGGTTATTATCCACCGTCCCGGAGCGGTCATTGCCGCACATGGTGTTCTCCAGGCAGCCCACCGGGGCATACTCATGGACGTTGGTTTCGTTAATCAGGTCTTCCACGCCAGCGCGCTTGGCCTGCAGGAGCATCCCCGCCATGGAACGCTCATCAAAGTTGATCAAAAAAGGCGCCCCCTGGCTCTCCCCCACCATCGAAACCACCTTGTCCATCAGCCGGTCCGGGCTGCCGCGATGCAGGCGGACATTGGGCTTGGGCTCCAGGATGGGCGACATCTCATCAATCACCTCCAGGATGGCATAGGTGAGGTCGTTGGTCAGGTCCTCTCCCGCCGCACCCAGCCCTCCCACCGTCAGCAATTGACCATACCCGGCCGTGATGCCCTGGTTTCCGCCGGTGCGAATCATGAAATCATAGGCTGTGTTGGCATGAATCCAGAAGCATTTCAGGATCTCCTTGCCAAATTCCCGGTCCATACCCTCATCCAGGGATTTCTGCCACAGGGGATATAGATACTGATCAATCCGACCAAAGGAGGTGCCGGGGCCGGGATAGTTTTCGTCAGCCATCACCAGCATGTGTGTCAGCCACAGGGCCTGGACGGCCTCCCAGAAATCCCGCGGGGGATTCCATGGCACCCTCTTGAGGTTGTCAGCCATCCGTGTCAGCTCCGCCTTGCGGTCCGGATCAGCCGTTTCCACGGCCAGCTTTTTGCACACCTTGCGATACTGCTTGGCCAGGTCCCGGGGCATGGTGACGGCCGTCAGCATGGCCCGCAGTTGGGCGCCCTTCGGCCCCGATTTGTCCTCCTTGGAAAGACGATTATACAGCCTGTGCAGGTCCTCCTGGATTCCGGAAAATCCCTCCCGGATCACCCGGGGATAGTCCGGGATCAGATGGCCGCTGGTGCACCCGGCGTTGCCATAGCCATGATTGTGAAAATGAATCACCGCCTGGCGCAGCCCATCCGCTCCCTCAATGGTATCCAGATACTCCCGGGCCTGCTTTTCATCCAGACAGGTGGAGGTCTGCACATTGAACCGTCCCCCGGCGATCAGATCTCCGGGGAGGATCTCCTGGGGCAGATGGTGCACCATCACTTCCTTCAGGAACCAGGCCTTGCGCTCCGGAATGGACCATTTCCAGAAATCCGGATGCAGGTCCACCGGCCTGGCTGTCTGCTTGAATGCGCCCCGAAAGGTGGGGAAAAAGGCATAGGTTTCCGGCACAATATAGTAATTGAACTCTTCATATTGAAAGTCCCAGGGCGTGCCAGTCGTCCAGGATGTAGCCTCGTTGTTCCAGCGGCGCGCTGTGCCTCTGAAGTAATAATCCCGCAGCCATTGAATGCGCGGGGAAAGGTTTTCCGGTGTCTTGATCGCGTAGCGCGTCTCGGATGAGGTGAGGGGGGTGTCCATGAACTTCGCTCCTGTCCGCTGAGAAAAATCGTGCAGTAATTATAGTATGAAACAAGCGGAATCAAAATGCGATCAAGCTCACTGAAATATTCTTAATAGACAGTAAATCTTGCGGAGTGTTGGGCGGGATTGAGAAAAGGAGCACCCAACCTTGTCTGTGTTGCGATCATAGCAAAAAAAGATCAGGGCGCAGGAAACATCTGCGCCCATTGCTGAATGCTAAGAATCTATTTGCCGATGGCTGACCCGGAATCAGGTCCCTGACTTCTGCACCGGATGACGCAGGACCGTCAGCAGGTTCTCCGGCTTGGTTCGGTTGGGGTCCTTCAGGTAGATCTCGTGGTGTTTCATATGAGGTTCAAGGCCCTGTTCGGCCATGAAGGCGTGCATCTTTTCAATATTGGGCGGCTCATCCGCATAGGGCCCATGATGCATCATCTGTACACTGGTGCCTTCATGGTAGACCTCGAACCGGATCGCATCCAGCCGGGGCGGGTTGTGCTTTTTCCGCACCTGCTCCCGCATGGCCTCGATGATTTCGGCTGTGACCCCCTCCGGCTGCATGATCATCATCGTCCAGTGCCAGTTGCTCTTGTCATCATAGGAGAAATCGGCCAGGTCCTCCACCCACCACAACCCCTCCAGGGGCATCACGCCAAAATCCAACCCCTGCGCATCCCGCATGTGAAAGCGGATGGCATAGGCCAGCTTATACAGGGCGCCCACCGCGTCCTGGTAGGATTGGGCCGTGTTCGGGTCGCCGATCCCGTCAATCATCAGGAAGTTAAATTCGGGGACGTTCACCACCTCGGGATCATCGCCGGGAGCATAGAGGTGCTTGTAGTCCTTCTTGAAATCCTTCTTTGCCATGTTTTGCTGCCTTTCATTTTCTAAATAGGTTTCCACCCAGGCCATCTCCGCCCGAATGGTGTGCAAACTGTGGTCAAACAGGGCGTTCACATGCGCCGGAAGGCCGTCCTGCCGGTCGGCAGCCCACTTCCGCTGGATACGGGCCAGGTCTTCCCGCAGCAGTCCGCGGTAGGCGGCCAGGCTGTCAAGCACCGCAGCCGGGTCAAGAACCGCGGCATAGGCCAGGGCCAGGTCTAATTCGCCAGTGAAGGGGGTGGGATCCGAAAGACGACGGGCCACAGCCCTCTGCAGCGCGCCGATCCCCGCATCCGTAATGGCATAAACCTTCCGGGCCGGGCCTTCCCCGGATTCTTCCCGGTGTGACTGTGCCCATCCGTTGTCCAGCAGCTTGTTGAGCAAGTAATAGATAGACGAAAAACCAATCTCCGTCCACTCCCGCATGCCGCGATCTTCAATCTCGTTCTCAATCTGGTAGCCATACCGGGGGCCTTCCAGCAGCAGCCCCAGGACAGCCATTTCTTTGTTGGTCATCTGATTTTCCAATTACTATTACAGTACTAGAATAGTATATCATGGCCAGTTTGTCAAGGGAAAATCAAAGAAACTGCACATTGTGCGCATCCTGCAAAAAAACGCGATACCCCCTCACAGAAAAATCCCCTGGCTGTCCCTTCAGAAATCGGTTATCGCTTTAATTCTCCCGCTGCCCGCTCACCTGGATGAGCGGAGGAGCCTTCACGCCAATCCTTCGTGGGGGACCGGTTATATCGTCCATCTCAGCGGCCGGTTCCAATCTGTTCGTCCAGATACGGGGAAATCTCCTCAAACATATGCTTTGCGATAATTCCATTTGCCACATAATTGACATGGCAAAAGTCATAATAGTACTCTTCCCCGGAAGGCCGGTTTCTGGGATCCAGGATATCCGTCAAATCATGATGATGAACCCCTTTTTCCTCTAACGCCTCCAATGCCCGATTAAATGCCGCATAACCCAGCTCCATCGTTTTCCCAAGCCCACCAGGCTGATTGACAAACAAAACAATCTCCTCGTAGGGCGTATGCGTTTCTTGAGTAAATAAATTCGGTTGCAGGAAGTGGAAAAAGAGCGCTTTGTTTTGATCCGTATATGTGTTTGCAGACCAAAGATGCTGATAGTAATCATTTTCAAGAAATTCCACATACCCATTTCGGGAAGCTGATGACCACAGGTAAAACGGGAGAATTTCTTGTGAATAAATGAACTTCCTGTAGAAAACAGAGTTTTCCTTCAGAAACTCAAAAAGAGCGATGATATCTGTGCGCACAGAATCTCCATCAGAAGGCGTTTGATCAATCCGGGGCAAATCAAAAAACCTGTGGGCTGCATCATTGACGCCATCATAAAATATCACCATATCTCCGGAGTCTAAATCAACATATTCCATCAGATAATAGCTCTGATGCTTGACACGATATCCAGATACACCCATATTTTCTACCAAAAAAGTATCGGGATAGCTCTCATTAATCAGACGTTGAAGATGGCTTGCAATCGTGTACTGATCGGATACTTCAGCCCCAACCATCGTAGATCCACCAAACATGAAAATCGTATGCTGATAATCTTGCGGTTGATCGGTTGTTACCCGTTTGTGGTCAATAACATTGATGTACGTTCCCTCAAAATTGACCAAAACATAATGATCGGGAATGATTATTTCATTCATCCGGGTGTAAAGCTGTTCTGTTTCAACATGCAGCTCGGGCCCTTCTCCTTCCAAAGCCGGATAAACTATGTTTTGAACAGATTGCCCCATGGTTGAAATGCGAGCGATAACTTCCAGGGAAGATAAAATGAAGAAAACCATGATCAGAGAGAATAGGGCGTTGGTGAAAATCTTCCTGGACTTCTTCTGGCCAATCCAATTTCCGAGTTTTTCAATGGCAGACAGGATCCAAGGGACGTTTCTACTGGCCAGCACGGCCAGTATCCCAATCAGACAGGAGACACACTGCGCCACACCAAACTGAGGTTCCAAATCAAAAAAGATGTATCGGATGATCGGAATCCCGATTGAAGCCAACCCAATAATAAAACCCGCTGTTGCGATCACTGACTTTGTGTGATTTTTGTTGAGGGACAGCATATCCTGACACCGTTCTAATATGAGGTTATGGGTAACACTTCCTGAACCCGGATATGAGGGAATGCAATAACCGACTTCATTCAATAGTGATTGTAATATGAAAAAAAGAGGGAAAAATGTCGAAAGTGTATCCGGAAAAATGCGAATTCCTGCGTACCGCAAGACAGCTCCGGAACCGAAAGCGAAACTGCTGCAGCGCCCAAAACCCACGCTCTGCACCCCATCGTGACCGGCATCCAGAGCAAACAACTCCCCCTGCAAGGATCCGGATCACACATCCCTGCATTGGAACAACGCTGCCAGAAAAACCGATTGGAGATGGTGCTTTCCACCGTGAAAGCCGCCCCAATCCAGGCGTTCACCCGCCAAAAACGGTGGAGGATTTCATTAACCACATTGCTACTGGGACATAGCCAGGAAAAAGAGTTGAAAAAATACCCGCGGCAGCCATTCATGCGCCCCAATATCGCAGCCGGCGCCCTGGGGTCGGGCCTCCCCCCAGTAGTCCACCGGCGGACAAGCGTCCACCCAAGCCGCGTCAACGGCCGGGCTGCCAGCCATCAGGCGCGGGTCAAAGGAATCCATCCCGGGATTCGTCAGGCCCAGATCATCCACGCAAACCGCATGCGCCCCGGGGCAGGCATTCCCCTTGACCCCGGCGATGGCCGAATAATCAGCGTCAAAAGGGTCCTTGGGGAAGGTCTCCTGGTAGAACAGGCATACCCGGTCGCCGACCTGGGTGGCATCCGGCTGCCCCTGAAAGAGGTTGTTGCGCAAAATGACCCATTCATAGCTGCTGCAGGTGCTGTCTTCGTGGCATTCCGGCACCACCAGACAGTCCCCCTCGCCGGTGATCGTGTTATGACGCAGGTGGGCCCGTTGCAGGTCGTGCAGCACCAGGGAGATCGTCACCCCTGTGGCGCGGCAGTGGTCCACCCCGCTCTCAACCGTGCCATCCCCGTCCCAATCCCCCACCGCGGTGAAAGGCTGGCCCTCAAAAAAGGCGCAGTTGCCGATCAGGACGCTGTTTTCCAATGTCAGAGGGCCATCCGTCTTGAGCTGGTTGCCAGCGTTGCCCTCAAACCAGCTCCGGTAGATATCAATGACGATATCTTCGTTCCCATAGAGCAAGTCCAGGCCGTCCGATGTGTTGTTGAGGAAACGGGAATCGGCGATGCGCCAGTGTCCTCCCGTCTCGCCCGTGCCCACACCGTCGCCATAGCCCCCGGCCGGCTGCGCCCAGCAAGCCTGCATCTCCCCGGGCGGGTAGGACTCCACGCAGCCGTTCCAGGTCACGGTCCAATCCGAAAAATGCATTTTGCCGCTGTTGCTGTCCTCCCCCGGGATGTCCCCATCCCAGCCCGCCCAGCCGTTGCCGGAAAGGGTCAGACCCGCCACCTCCCAATCCGCCAGCCGCCCGGCCCACACCCCATTCACGGCCATGCCGTGGATGTGCATATCCCGCAGGCGGATATCCCGGGCGTCCTCGGCATACAATCCGGTTTCAGCCCACTCCCCGTAGGGCGGGGTCTCCCGCTCGCAGGCAAATTCCGGCAAGCCGTGCCCCTCGGCGCAGGCGGCGTGGTCCGTGATCTCCAAGCAGGCCGCTTCCACAAACCGGGCCCCGGAAAGATCCAGCACATGCCACGCCCGCCCGGTGCCCCACAGTTCGGGCGGGTTGGGGCAGCCCGCATCCCACCCGGCGCCCAGGATGCGGGTCGGGTGTTCTGAGTCGGGGCCGGAGGGCACCGGCGGCATGACGCAGTCCCAGGGATATTCGGCATCGCAGACATCCGGGTTTTCGGCCCCGGGCGCGCCCAGGCCCATGGGATAGCTGCCAGCGGCGATGATCAGGGTGTCGCCGCCCCGCAGGCGCGGCGGACCACCCGGCGGCAGGGCGCGGAAGGGATGATCCCAGGCGCAGTCCTGTCCCATCCCCTGGCCGGGATAGGGCGCGTCCACTTCGCCCGTGCATTGTGCCGCGTCGCCGCCGTCGGGCCGAACGTAAAAGGTCTTCAACACCCCATCAGGCCGCGGCGTGGCCGTTGGAAAAGCTGGCGCCTCTCCCTCAAAATCACTGCCAGTCGAACAGCCCAGTAAAAAGCCAATCATCAGCCAGACAAAGATCAACAGGATTTTTCTCATCGAAACACCTTTTCGCACATGAGATGAACATCACACTCTATCCCCATTATAACTTTGGAATGAGAAACACCATCCCTCTCACGTCAGAAGAAGATAGGTCGCAACAACAAAAAAAGGCGAAGTTTTAAGAAATAAAGGAAAAAGAGGACGTGATTTCTGCTTTAATAAGCTTAAGTCATCCTTAAAAAAGTCGCATCATTCCCGATGGAATTCATCATCATATTGACC
>DAOTUG010000169.1:0-26567 GCA_034437335.1 Anaerolineaceae bacterium | reverse complement strand
CCAAAAATTCACCATGTCAAACCAAAAAAGGAGATAAGAGATGAAAGGCAAGAAATTTTTCATCATCCTCACTGCCCTGATAGTGTTAAGCCTCTTGCTGGGGGCTTGCCAACAAACAGGCGACGGTGCGGGGGAAGAACCGGAAACCCTGCGGGTATGGATCACCTGGGGTGACAATCCAGCCCAAATTCAGGAGCTTTTCAACCGGTATGGCGAAGCCAATAATGTCACCGTTGAAGTCACCGCCCCGGTGGAAGACGACAAGGTTCTGGCCGGTCTCACCGGCTCGGATCCACCGGATGTCCTTGTCCTCAGCGGCGGCGATCTGGTGAAATCCTATGCGGAGGAGGGCCTGGTCACCACACTCAATGAATACATTGATACGGCCGGAATTGACCTTGATGACATCTTCGAAGCCCCCCTGCAACAGTGCAAGGCCGGAGAAGAAATCCTCTGTCTGCCCTGGGGTACCGACATCTACGCGCTCTTCTGGAACAAGGATCTCTTCGAGGATGCCGGTCTGGATCCGGAAACCCCTCCGGCCACCATGGAAGAACTGGTGGAATTCGCCGATAAACTCACCATCCGGGACGATAACGGAGACCTGGTCCAGGTCGGCTTCATTCCGGACTTTTCCTGGTCCCATCTGGACCTGTATGTCCGCATGATGGGCGGTTTCTGGTACACAGAGGACGGCACCGAACTGCGCCTGGATTCCACCCCCATGGTGGATGCCATGAACTGGGAACAGCAATTCTATACGAAATACGGCACAGAAGATGTACTCACCTTCACCTCCGCCCTGGGCGGCTATATGTCCCCGGATATGGGCTTCTATTCCGGCAAGGTAGCCATGATGGTGGATGGAGAATGGCAGGTCGGACCAAACTTCATTTCCAACCTGAAACCGGAATTGAATTACGGCGTGGCGCCCTTCCCCTATCCGGAAGGCCACCCCGAACGAGCCCTAACCGGGGTTGTTCAGGGAACCGTTGCCCTGATTCCCTCCGGGGTGGAAAACAAAGAAGCAGCCGCCAAACTCCTGGGGTGGATGATGTCCCCGGAAATCGTGGCAGAAGAGATGTATGCCAACTTCAACCTTCCCACCAACAAGCAAGCGGCCGAAGATCCGCGTTTCCTGGAGAACGAAAAATTTCAGGTTTTCATGGACCTGATGGCCAGCCCCAATGCCCACTATATCATCACCACCCCCATCAGTGTGGAGTTGAATGATGAAATCTACCGCATTGAGGAGCAGGTCCTCCACGCTGGCGCCGATCCGCTGACCCTTCTTGAAGCGGCCCAGGAGGAATACTCGCCAAAACTTGAAGAAGCGCTAACAGAATAACCAGAAGGGGTTTTCCGATAGCCGAAAATGTGAATCGAACCATTGAGGAACCTGTCCGGGCTGGCTTAGCATCGCAGCCCGGACAGAACACAGAGGAGTTTCGCCTATGCAACTCAAATTCTGGCAACAATTCCGGAGAAAAGGACGCCGCCAAAAAGTTTCCTGGACGCCGGCCACGAAGAGGAAGCTCCGCCTCGGATTGCTCTTCATAACCCCCTGGATCATCGGCTTCCTGGCGTTCACCCTGTATCCCATGCTGGCATCATTTGCTTTCAGTTTCACCGAATACCACGTCCGGGATGCCAATGAGTGGATCGGCCTGAAAAACTACATCACCCTCATGTCTGACGACCTCTTCTGGAAATCCCTCAGCAATACAGTCTACATGGTGCTGGTGGGGGTCCCGCTCAACCTGCTGTTTTCCTTTGTTTGTGCCGTCTTGCTGAATCTCAAAGTGCGAGGGCAATCCATCTACCGGGTGATTTATTTTCTGCCCTCGATTGTCCCTGTTGTGGCCAGCTCCATGCTCTGGTTGTGGATCCTGAATCCCAACAGCGGGATCCTCAACACATTTCTTGAGGCCATCGGCCTCGACGGGCCCAATTGGTTCCGGGATCCGGTCTGGGCAAAACCCGGCCTGATCCTCCTCGGATTGTGGGGTACCGGTGGAACCATTGTGATCTACCTTTCCGGGCTTCAGGACGTCCCCGTATCTCTCCTGGAGGCGGCCGAATTGGATGGCGCCAACTGGTTTCAGCGTCTGGTTCATGTAACGCTGCCCATGGTATCGCCCATCACGCTGTTCAATCTGATCACCGGTGTCATCGGCATGTTCCAGTATTTCACTCAGGCCTATGTCTTCGGATTTGCCGTCGGTACAACAGGCAGCGCCATCGGAGCGCCCCTCAACGCCACCCTGTTTTACAGCGTTCTGCTCTATCAGATCGGCTTCAGCTTCCTGCGCATGGGATACGCCTCCGCCATGGCCTGGATTCTCTTCTTTATCATCCTCGCCTGCACGATCTTGCTGTTGCGTCTCTCCAAACGATATACCTACTATTCAGGGTGATGTATGACTGACAAAACAAACAGTATTCCAAACAAACCCTCCCACAGCCGTTGGTACCGCATCCGCGGGCTCCTTGGGAAGATTTTCAGCCACCTGGCCTTGATCACGGTGGGGGCATTTTTCTTCATTCCCTTTCTGTGGATGCTCTCTACCTCCTTCAAGAGCGACCAGGATGTATTCCGAACACCCCCCACCCTCCTGCCGCATAAGAATGTCCTGGTTTCCGTGAAGGGTGAATCCTACCCCCTCTATGCGGTCACACCCGAGGAAACAGGAGAAACCAGGGAACTGGCCCTCCTGAACATCGCCGATGGACAGGGTACCTTTGTGGACCCGGCAGTTCCAGAAGCGACAATGATCTATCGCATGAAGTTTGCCGAACCGGTTCTGCGCGTCGGTCTGCGCTGGCAAAATTATCCGGATGCTATGAACCGGGCCACCCGACCTGGCTTGGGCGTCACCTTTTGGACCTACTTCAAGAACAGCCTGACTATCGCCTTTTTTGCCATCATTGGCACCCTCATCTCCTGCACCCCCGTGGCCTATGGTTTTTCCCATATTGATTGGCCCGGACGGGAAATCGTGTTTATTCTGGTCCTTTCCACCATGATGCTGCCATTTCAGGTCACCATGATCCCCCTCTACCTCCTCTTCAATGAGGTCCTCGAATGGGGCGATTCCCTTCTGCCCCTGATCGTGCCAACCTTTTTCGCCAATGCCTATGATGTCTTCCTCCTGCGTCAATTTTTCCGCACCATTCCCAGAGAGATGGCCGATGCGGCTCGGGTGGATGGAGCCTCAGAATTTCAGATCTTCACAAGAATCGTTCTCCCTCTCTCGGTCCCGGTCCTGGCGACAATTACCGTGTTCACCTTCCTTTGGGCCTGGAATGATTTCACAGGTCCCCTCCTTTTCCTCTCCAGCCCAAAGAACTTCACGATGGCCCTCGGTTTGCAAGATTTCCAGACTCAACGAACCGTCATCTGGAATCTCCTGATGGCTGCATCGGTGGTGTTCACAATTCCCATCATCATTGCCTTTTTCTTTGCCCAGAAAACCTTCATTCAGGGTATAAAGATAACGGGAATGAAAGCATGAATCCTGATAAATTATTTAGTCCCCCCTAAAGGAGACTGCATGACCATTTCCCTCGCCTTCTCGGGAGCAGGTTATATCGCCAATATCCACGCAACTGCCTTGCAGAGCGTGCCGGAAGCCAGAATAACAGCACTGGTGGACTTTCGCCCCCAGGACACCCTGGCCTTCCGGAAAAAATTTCATATTGATGCTGTCTTCACCACGATTGAAGAGCTGGTGGCTTCCAGCCAGGTGGATGGAATCATCATCTGCACCCCGAATGCCCTGCATGCTCCCCAAACCATCAAAGCAATGCAGAGCGGCCTGCATGTTTTCGTTGAAAAGCCAATGGCCCTGAATGCCAACCAAGCCCGGGAGATGCGCCAGGCTGCGGCTGTTAACAACAGAGCCTTGATGGTAGGGCATTGTTGGCGGTTTGATGAAGAGGCCCAATGGCTCAAAGCCCAGATTGACGCAGGTAAACTGGGAAAGCTCATCCGGACCAGGGGGTATGGCATCCATACGCATTGGGGTCCTGTCGGCTGGTTCCAGCAAAGGGAACTGTCCGGCGGTGGCGCTCTGGTGGATATGGGCATCCACGCTGTGGATACCGCCAGGTATCTGATGGGAGACCCAAAACCGACTTCAGTCTATGCGAAAATCGGAACCCACTTTATTGAAGGCGACGTGGACGACACCGGGGTATTGATGATCACCTGGGAAACCGGCGCTTTTTCTACCGTTGAATTTGGCTGGTGGCAACCCCACAAGGACGGCCCCGAGGCCGGAACCGGGGTCTATGGCACACGGGGCTATGGCAACCTTTTCCCCACCCTGCTGGAGTTACCCAATCCGGAAAAACAGCGGGTGGAAACCAAAGACCCGGGATTTAAATACCCCAGAAAAGAACATTGCCCCCTGGCCATGTATACCCGTCAGATGCGCCACTTCATCACGGCCATTCAGGAACATCAAACGCCGGTTCCCGGCGGAGAAGAAGGCTGGATCAATATGACGATTCTTGATGCGGCATACCGCAGCGCAGAATCGGGACAAGTTGAGGAGATAGTATGTTGAAAGTGAGTGTCATTGGCGGGGGGTCCACCTATACCCCTGAATTATTGAATGGTTTTTTGGAACGCCAGGAGGAATTTCCTCTGGATGAACTCTGGTTGATGGATGTGGATCTGGATCGGCTGGAAATTGTTGGCGGCTTCGCCCAACGCATGGCAGCGGCTAAAAACGCCCGGTTCCGGGTAGTCTTGAGTGAAAACCAACTTGAGGCCATCCGGGGGTCCTCCTACGTCATCACCCAGCTCCGCGTGGGGCAAATGGAAGCGCGCCGGGAGGATGAATATCTGGGAAAGCGGCATGGGCTGATCGGTCAGGAGACCACCGGGGTCGGCGGCATGGCAAAAGCCCTCCGCACGGTGCCTGTCATCCTCGATATCGCACAGGATATTCAATCCGAAGCTCCAAACGCCCTTCTGGTCAATTTCGCCAATCCCTCAGGGCTGGTCACTGAAGCCCTGTTCCGCTATGCTCCGGAGGTGGCCTCTGTCGGCGTCTGCAACGCGACCATCACAACCAAAATGGAGATCCTCAAAGAGCTCAACGAGGCACTCGGGCTGGAACTGCAGCCGGAAGAGGCCCGCATCAAGACCCTGGGGTTAAATCATCTGACCTGGTTTTATGGATTTGAGGTGCATGGCAAAGACTACTGGCCCCAGATCATGCAAAGAATGATTGAGGAAATGCGCCAAGCGGATGATCCCTTCTTTGACCCGCACACCCTCAAAGCCCTGGGGATGCTGCCCAATTATTATCTACGCTATTATTATTACACCCCAAAGATGCTGAACAACCAGGAAAAATGGCCCCCGTCCCGGGCAGAAGAGGTCATGGCGATTGAGGCAGATCTGCTGTCGCAATATCAGGATGAGGACCGGAGTGAACCCCCGGAAGATCTCATGAAACGTGGGGGCGCCTATTACTCCACCGTGGCCACCCAACTGCTCAACGCCCATTATAATGATCTGAATGAAATCCATGTTCTCAACGTTCGACAGAACGGCGCCGTTCCCGGTTGGAACAACGATTGGGTTCTGGAAATGCCCTGTCGGGTCAATTCAACCGGAATACTCCCCATCCCGGCGGACCCACTTCCTCCGGTTTGTGCAGGGTTGGTGTCCCAGGTGAAGGGCTATGAAATCCTGACCGCTAAAGCGGCAATTGAAGGAGATCAACGGGCTGCGTACCAGGCCTTATTGACCCATCCTCTGGGCCCCCCGGCCAATCTGGTGCAGACGGTACTTGAGGACATGTTAGAAAAGAACAAGGCCTTTCTGCCTCGGTTTTTTCGCTAGCATAGACATCTTTCTTTCTAAGGAGACTATTTGATAACGGCAACTGGGAATTCGCAATATCTGCTGGGGATTGACACGGGATCCAGCAAAACCCATGCCCTGGTCAGCACCCTGACCGGTGAAGCGGTGGGGTTCGGAGAATCCGGATCCGGAAATTACGAGGTGGTTGGACTGGACGGCCTGATCAAAGCCATGCAGCAGGCGATTGGCCAGGCTGTCACCATGGCTGGGATCAATAAGAAGGACATCCTCAGTATGGGGTTTGGCCTGTCCGGATACGATTGGCCGTCCGAAAGGGGTTCCATGATGACCGCCATCGAATCCCTGGGCATCGCGGCTCCCTATGATTTCGTCAATGATGCAGTCATTGGGCTGATCGCGGGAGCAAGGGAGGGATGGGGCGTGGCCGTGGATGCAGGCACAGGCAACAACGTCCGGGGGCGGTCCCGGGATGGCAGAATGGGCCGCATCACCGGTAACAGCGCTTCCTTTGGTGAGTTCGGAGGCGCGGGGGAATTGGTCTGGCGGGCGATCATCGCGGTCACCTATGCCTGGACCAAACGAGGTCCGCGCACCCGCTTAACAGAAGCTTTCATGGAATTTGCCAGCCTCGATTCTGAGGACGCCCTGATTGAACACCTGGCAATGCGCAAAATCGCTCTGCCGCCCTCCCTGGCTGTGGATGTTTTTAGACTTGCTGCCGAAGGCGATCAGGTAGCCAGGGAAGTGATCAACTGGACTGCCAAGGAGCTGGGGTTGAATGTGAATGCCGTTATCCGCCAGATTGGCCTAGAATCCATGGTCTTCGATGTGGTCCTGATCGGCAGTTTATTCAAAGCTGGAGAAGCCTATATCACCCCCCTTCGCCGGACAATCCATGATTTTGCACCCGGGGCAAACTTGATCCGGCTCAGCGTCCCACCAGTGGTTGGTTCGGTCCTCCTGGCCGCGGAAACAATTCAAGCGCCTACAGCGCCCATCCGCCAAGAACTCACCAGCACCACCAGAGAACTCTTCGCAGAATTTTCAGAATCCCCGGAGAACGCAGGTGCCCTATGACCCTTCACGCTGGCATTGCAGAACATATCATCACCCCTTCTCTGAAAAAACCGGTCTTTCTGGCTGGCTTTGGCCGCAACCGCCGGGCCACGGCCGTTCATGATGATCTGACCATCCGCGCCCTGGCCCTGCAATCCGGACGGACAGCCGTCGTCCTGGCAGCTCTCGATCTGATTGGTTTCTTCCGCTGGCATGCGCAGGACGTCCGCAAGATGTTACGCAAAACCTGCCCGGATTTTGACCTGATTTTGGCCTCAACCCACACCCATCACGGTCCGGACACCATGGGTCTCTACGGGCCCTCTGCCTTCACCCCGGGACTCGATCCAGAATATCTGGCCTGGTTGAAGGCAACCATCGCAAGGACTCTGGTCCAGGCTGTTGATCATCTGCAACCCGTTTCCCTGAAAACCTGCTGTCTCTCCGTGCCCGGGGTGGCCATGAATGCCCGCGACCCTGAAATAGTGGATGAAGAGCTGACCAGTATACAATTCCTGGATCTGGAAGAGGATAAAATCCTCGCTACGGTGATGAATTTTCCCTGTCACCCGGAGGTGCTTTTTGATGAAAACACCATCATCACAGCGGACTACCCCCATTTTCTGAGGAAAACGGTGGAAGCGGAAACCAATGGCTTCTGTCTCTTCTTCTCTGGCGCCCTGGGCGGCATGATGACTCCCGATGTCGAAGACCATTCCTTCGAAGAGGCCGAGGCGATGGGCCAGCGGCTGGCGGCTGAGGGTCTGGCATGCTTGCAGCAGGCTGCTCCCATCAACAATCCGATGCTAGAACACAAACGCCAGGAATTTTCAACCCCGCTGTTCAGTCCCCTCCTGCGCCTGGCCATGATCACCGGAGTGATCAAAGGCGGCCCAACCTGGAAACGGCAGAAAATCACCGAAACCAACCTGATCCGGATCGGCCCCGCCTGGTTTGTGAGCGTACCTGGTGAGCTTCTGCCCAAATTGGGATTGCGAATCAAAAGCCTCCTCAGACAGGCCGGAGCACAATGCCCGGGAATCATCGGGCTGGCCAATGATGAAACAGGCTACATCCTGCCCGAAGCGGATTACCGCTATCCCCTGAACCCCTTCAAACCGGGCAGCCATTATGAAGAGACCATGTCCCTGGGACCAAAAATCGGTCTTCGGCTGATGACCGCGATCGAGAAGCTCATTGCGCAAGAGGAAAAGCGGTCCAACGCATCAGCAGTAGAAGAAAAAGGAGATTAAAATGTCACAATTAGCCGTATTTGGGGGAACCCCCACCCGGACAACTACGTATCCGGAATGGCCGGTGTTTGATGAACGGGATGTTCAGGCGGTCACAGAAACTGTCCGATCCGGCCGCTGGGGCGGTTTTCCGTATCCAGGCCCCAACACAGCCGCCTTCGCAACCAAATTTTCCGAGATGCAAGGGGGCGGGTTTGCCGTCCCGATGATTAACGGAACTGTCACCATGGAGGTCGCTACCCGAGCTGCCGGAATTGGCTGGGGGGATGAAGTCATCGTTCCGGCCTATACCTTTCAGGCCACTGCAGCCGCGCCGATGGCTGCGGGGGCGATTCCTGTCATCGTAGATGTGGATCCCAATTCATTTTGTGCCGATCCGCAACAGATTGCGGCCGCCATCACGGACAAAACCAGGGCTGTCATCGTGGTGCATCTTGGCGCTCAGATGACAGACATGGACGCCATCATGGAAATTGCCCGAAAACACGACCTGATTGTCATTGAGGACTGCGCCCATGCCCACGGGGCGAAATGGCGGGATATGGGCGCAGGGACCATCGGAGATTTTGGGTCCTTCAGCATGCAGTCCTCAAAGATCCTCACAACCGGTGAAGGCGGAGTTCTCCTTTGCAAGACCCAGGAAATGGCAGAACGGGCAGCCAGCATCATTGACTGCGGTCGTCCCAAGGATGAGGACGGCTGGAACTACACCATGGGCGCGAATTACCGCTGGTCCGAGCTTCACGCCGCGCTGGGTTTGGTCGCCCTGGAACGATTTCCCGAACAGATGGAACAACGCGCCGCCATGGCGGATTACCTTGAGGAAAGTCTCAGCGAAGTGCCCGGAATCCGCATGCTCAAACGGGATCTTCGCCATACCCGCCGCAGTTTCTATCGCTATGTCATCGCCATTGACCCTGAATTCTTCCAGTGTGAACATCAGGAGTTCTGCTACGCTCTGGATGGTGAAGGAATCCCCTGTTGGGACGGATACCCTGCCATGCATCATTATGATCTCTTTCAACCCGGATTATCCAAGCTTCCGGTCCCCAGCGCCTTCCCGGAGTATTTTGAATTCGATTCTATGTCCTTTCCTGTTGCTGAACAGGCCTGCGAAAAAGAAGCCGTCTGGCTGGAAGAATCCATTTTCCGCGCAGGCAGAGAGGGAGTGGATGATGCGGTCAAAGCCCTGCAGAAATTAGCAGAAAACCAAGAAGAGCTGGCAAAACTAGCCAAGATTCGCAGGGAGATGATCGAACAATACGGCCGGGTGGAAATGGCGAAATTGCCCAAGTTTGGATGACATCCCCAGAATGCTCATGGTTGTAAAAGGCCGCCCGGCCAAGGGCGGCTTTTTCGCTTCATACGAGCTTGAAGGCCAAGGTCACATTTACCATCCCAGAGCACAGCCGTCCTTGCGGGGATCCGAACCAGCGATCAAAACGCCCGTTTCCGGAATTCGCTGGATAACTTGCCCTCCGCCAAAAACGGCCCTGGCCCGACCCGAGACAGGCACAACACGGTGACCCTTCATCCGGAGATTGGCCAGATCATCAAAATCGAAACCCTTCTCTAAATACACTTCTCCACCGGAGTCCGCCGCCCCAACACCCTCGCCCTGCCCCACATTCAAGTAAAAACGAGGCATATCCAGAGCCTGCTGAGGGCTGTGTCCACAGTCAACCAGGTTGGATACTACCTGAAGATGCGCCTGAGGCTGCATAAAACCACCCATGATCCCAAAACTGGCCAGCAGTTCTCCATCTCTGGTGAGCATCCCCGGTATGATCGTGTGGTAAGGTCGCTTGCCGCCCTCCAGAGCATTGGGATGAGATGCATCCAGGCTGAAAAGGGCCGCGCGGTTTTGCAGGAACACGCCGGTCCCCGGCACCACCAGGCCGGTCCCCCCGCCCATATATAAACTGTTGATGAAAGAACAAGCATTGCCCTTTCCGTCCACCACGCTCAGATAAACCGTATCATCCCCAACCGGCTGAATATCGGATTCAAGATGCGGGATGGCGCGGTCTTCCCGAATCATCACCCGCCGGGAATCCACATACGCCTCAGAAAACAACCTGTCCAGGGGGATGTCCACAAAGGAAGGGTCGGACACCCATTGCAATGCTTCGGTGAATCCCAAGCGCATACACTCAATCAAGGTGTGGGTTCGCTGGATTGGTTCCATCCCGGCCAGGTCAAACCCATTGGCAATCCGAGCGGCGATCACGGCAGCCAACCCTTGGCCGTTCGGTGGACATTCAAACAATCGCACCCCGTGAAAATCCGCATGAATCGGGCGTACCCACTCCGCCTCAAATCCAGCCAGGTCCGCAGGTTCCAGCCAACCGCCATAGCGTTGAACATGCTCACAAAGTTTCCGGGCAAAATCCCCTTCATAAATAAAATTTTTTCCCTCGGAAGCAATGCCTTGCAAGGTCTCTCCCAGGGTTGGCAGACGGATCACCTCGCCAACCCGAGGGGCCCGACCATCCAAAAGGAACTCCTGGCCGCTGGGCTGGGATGGGCCGGCGCGCTGCTGGTATTTTGGCAGGGAATCCTCCACGTCCTCCCGCAGCAGACGGCTCTCCATCAGTCTCCATCCGCTGCCAATCCATTCCGTAACCGGATAGCCCGACATGGCGTACTGAATGGCAGGTTCCAGAACAACCTCCAGGGGCATCGAGCCAAATCGTTTCAGGAGCGCAGACCATCCAGCCACCGTACCGGGGACGCTGACGGCATGCCCGGTGAATAGCGGGTATCGGCTGTAGCCCGCTTTTTTCAGTTCTTCAATGCTGGCCTTTTCTGGAGCTGGACCGCTGCCATTCAATGCAAACACCTGCTTCTTCCGGGCGTCCCAGTAGAGCGCAAAGCAGTCTCCCCCGATTCCGGTTGAAAACGGTTCCACGACGTTCAAGGAGGCCGCCACCGCAACCGCCGCGTCGGCCGCATTTCCCCCGGCGCGGAGAATGTCCAATCCCGCCAGGGCAGCCAGGGGTTGGCTGGCTGCGGAAATCCCCCTGAAAGAAAGGACATTGCTGCGGCGGGAACGGAACTCGAAATCATACTGCATGAGAAAACTCCTGGGTTTATGAAGGATGATGGTGTTTGATATTATACTTGAGGATGCCAGGATCCTGAGAGAGAGGCAGTGATGAAAAAAATCTTGCGGAAAATACCCGGGTGGATCGCCACCCTGATCATCACCATATTGAACGCCTTCTGGCTCTTCTGGGGGTTAGGTGAAGCATTTTACGAAGGTTGGGGCGTCCCGGAAACGCCCTGGTTCCTGTTTCTCGCCATTGGCGTCCTGGCCATGGCTTTCAGCGCCCTGGCTATCCGCTTTCCGGTTGTGGGTGGTGGCATTCTCGTCGTCGCAGGTCTGATATTTGCTGTCTGGTGGCTCCTCCCGGGGATCCAGCGCGGTCTCTATTCCCTGAATGTGGTCATGGAACGGCTATTCCTTTCGGGGGGCTTCACCCTGGTTGGTGGATTGTTTATCCTGGACGGGATCTTTAATTCTCGGGAAAAGATTGACAACCGCTCCTGGTTCCTGAAGAATTTACGCTATCTGGTTGCTCTGGGCATCCCGCTGCTGATTGGAATCGGTGTGACCACTGTCAACCTGCCCATTGTCCTCACCCGGGTGGATGATGGAAATCGTGGGGCGCGATTAATTGAAGGCAATGGGGTGGAATTAATCTGGGCTCCGGCCGGCCCCGGGTGGAATTGGAAACAGGACTTTGGCGGCTACCCGAGCTGGGATGCCTTGGCTTCTTATGGAATCCATCCCTGGGGGCTTGATGTCGCAAAACTGACCGGAGACCATGCAGATCAAGCCGATATGACAGAAACAGGGTTGTGTGCCTTTCTGGATGAAAGCGGTCAACACCTGCTTGAAGAACCGCAACATATCTGGCGCATGCCCACTGTGGATGAAATCGCCCGATCCCTGAGCCTGCACAATGAAAATGCGGGCTGCTGGTGGGATGGCCAAACAGGAAAATTACCCTGCGAAACACGGACGGATAAAGAAACCCCGCTGTGGGCGCCGGATCAGCCGCCGGTGTATTATTGGGCCGGGGAGGAATTTGACAAGGACACGGCCTATTACGTCAGCTACACCGGGTTTGTCAGCCGCCAACCCAAGGACTGGGGCAACCCGCGCCACGGTTATCGCTGCGTTCGGCCCCCTGATACTCCGTTGTCAATGACGCGTCCAAGGGATATTTTTTTGTTCTTAAATACTATCAAATGACTCTTGAAAACAAATGAGCGTTCCTTAATATAATATCTGGACACAATCCCAAACCCAACAAGAGTTTAAGGAGACACATCATGGCCGTCCGCACTGAACAATCCACCCTGGAATCCACTAAAAACAAACGGCGCTGGTTTGCAGTATTTGCCCTGTCTTCTGCATCCATGGTGGATGCCATGGAGAGTTTCGGGGTTGAGATCCTCTGGCCCTATGTGTACCCCAGTCTGGGACTCTCGATCAGCATGCTGGCCCCCCTTCTCAGTATCAGCAGATTAATTTCCACTATTACAACACCCATTTGGGGCGCCATTGCCGACCGATATTCCCGCAAGGCCCTTCTGATTGTCATGACCGGACTGTGGGGAATATGGACAGGCATGGTGGGTTTCGTCCAATCCTTCTGGCAATTGATGGCCGTCCGGCTGGCTTCCTCCCTGGGCCTGGCAGTGCTCTATCCTGTGGCATACTCCATCATTAGCGACCTTTTCCGGCGGGATGAACGAGCCAGGGCCATCGGAGTGATGGGCGCGTTTGGATTTGCTGGAGACATGGTTTCCATGGCCGTCCTGGGAACCCTGGCAGTGGCCAACCCGGAAGCCTGGCGTTATGGCTTCATGCTGATGGGCCTCCTCAGCTTGCTGACCGGATTGCTGATCGTGTTCATCAAAGAACCCGCCCGGGGCACTATGGAACCCGAACTGTCCGATGTGGTCAGCGAAGACAACCAATTCTTATTTGAGTGGAACAAACTGCCCGGGCTTTTCACCACCCAGTCCTACTGGGTCATCATGATAAATGAAATTATTGATTGGATCGGTTTCTCAATTCTCTCCGCATGGGCTTTTACCTGGCTAAGTCAACAGGATTTAGGACAGGGGACCATGCTCGTGATGCTGCTACTCTTCCTGGGAGTTATCCTGGGGCACCTAATTTTTGGCTGGATGAGCGACCGCCTTGACTCCCGCTTTCCAAAATACGGACGGATTGTCCTGGGTCATACCGGGCTTTTCCTCAATGCTCTCGCATCGTTGGGATTTCTCTTATTCGGCATGGTGGACATTTTCTACCTCCTGGTCACCGGGTTAGTGATTGGCCTGTCCTTCTCTATGAAGGAAACCGGTGCCCGCATCCCCCTGCTGCAAAATATCCTTTTACCGGAACTGCGAGCATCCGGTCGGGCATTCATCGAGGTGATCAAGGGATTGGTTCTGGCCGGAGCCATCTCCCTTTCCGGTTGGGCACTCAATCGCCTGGGGGAAAACCTTCAAATGATGATGCTTATCTTTGTGCCAACATCTGCATTTCTGGCTGCGCTGGTCTGGATTTTCCTTTACCGTTCCTACCCGGATGACCTGAAAACGCATCAAAGCACACTCAAAAAACAGCGTCAGGCCATCCTTGAAAAAAGGAAAAGCCATCTTCTCACAAACCAACAGGATGTCCAATGAAAACTGCCACGAAAATTTTTATCCTTATCTTGTGCATTTATGGAAGTCTACTGGGGATTGTTCATGGGGTTTTTACGCTAAGCCAGGGGGCGGCCCGTCCTTCGGGTGTGCTGTTTTCCGCCATCGGCCCACCTTGCCAACCATCACAACATTGGCATGCCTGTCTGCCCGCTCTGACCATCTTCCCAAACTTGCGAAGCGCAGGGGTTTCAGCCGTGATCGCCTCCGTGCTCCTGCTCCTGGCCGGTGTGTGGGTTGAAAAAATGCGGGCTGGGTGGGTCTTCGTGTTCCTCGCCGGGTTCCTGCTGCTGATTTCCGGCGGCGGTTTTATCGCTTTTTTCATCAGCTTTTTTGCTGCCCTTGGCGCGGTTCGGCTGAGGTCCTTCCACCAACAGGAAAAAAGGGGGTTCCTCGCCAAGTTGGCTTTCCTCTGGCCATGGATTTTTTTGGTGTATTTAGCCGGAATCCCCCTCCAATGGTTCCTTGGCGCTGTGAATAACCGGCTGATGTTGTCCCTGGGGAGTGTCATTCTCCCATTGGAGTTCCTTTTGCTGACCCTGTCCCTTCTGTCGGCATGGGGGCATGATGCAGCTCTCAATCATGGATGATCGTGGGGATGGAGAAGTGAGACATTGAACAATTCCGGGCAATGGGCATACGCCATTGCCCGGAATGCATTGTTTTGAGACCGCATCCTGGTGATGAGGGAATTTCACTTGCCCACAAAAGGAATGAAAAGAGCCTCCGCTTTGAAGAAAACATTGATGCTGGCGCCAACCGGAATATCCGTTCCGTTCTGATTCCAAATCTCCCAGCGTCCATTATCATAGCGCAGCCCAATGGGTGAAGCGTTGAGAACACCCGCTACCCCGCCGGGATTCCAATTTTGTGTGAGCAGAATTCCTGCATTGGGATTATTGTTCAGTTTCGGGTGGTTCAGGATGGTATATGGACCAAAGGCATTTTCAAGCGTTACGGTATGAACAAAAACATGATCTCCGGGATGGGGAATAAAAACATTAAAGTCCGCATCCAAGGGCATGGAGGATCCATCCTGAGTGAAAATTGCCCACCGATCAATGCTGTACCATACACCCAATGCGGTGTCATTGGCAACCAATCCGGTGAGGACCCCACCCGGATTATAATTCGGATTGATGAAGATAATTGCATCTTCATTGTTGTCGGTTAATGGATGCTCGAGATAAGTTGAACTGCCTGATGTGTTATGAGATTCTGCAGCATGTGTGAAAACCCCGGCATCCATGTTGGGAAGGAACAGATTGAATGCGGCCCCTTCAGGAATATTCGTGCCCAGGTCCTGGTTCTGGATAGCCCAACGTAATGTTCCATAATAGAAAACCATACCAAAATGTTCGTTCAGGTTTCCCGGCCCTCCGGGAAGATTGACATAGGTGAAATTATAAAGAATGTTGAGATTAGTGCTCTCCGGTCGGCCCAGGCTGGAGATGAATCCGTTGGTGTTGTCCCCGGTAGCCACATGCTGGAAGAAAGTGTCCTCTCCAGGCAGGATCAGAACATTAAAGGAAGCCCCCTGCGTCATATCCACACTGGTTCCAGGTTCCAGGTTGTTGATTGCCCATCCCTCAACCAGGGGATTGTAATACACCTCAACTGAGTACGGATTATAGATGCCCCCGCTTCCACCCGGGTTCCAATTCTGTGTAACGAATAACAGCGCATGGGTGTCATCGTTAATCTCTCGACGATTGAGAAAGGTGCTTCCAGCGGTCAGAGTTTCCGGTGATGCGGTATGAACAAAAGCGAAATCGTTTCCAGCGTCCACCGGAGGGACCACAACGAAGAAAGATACATTGAGCGGCATCCCGGCCCCATCTTGGTTGAAAATCGCCCATTTATTAGCCGCAGTGTTGTACCACACGCCCACAGGATGGTCATTGTAAAAACCCGTCCCTCCGCCTGGATTCAGCACCTGGGTAATGAACACGATGGCATCTGGTTCGTTGTTGGTTATTGGTCTATCAATCAGGGTGTAATTGCCTGATTGATTGCTGACTGTGACCGTATGAACGAAGGTCTCATACTCCCCTGAGAAGGGAATCAGAACATTATAGTCGGAACCAACGGGCATGGCTGTCAGATCCTGATTGACAATGGCCCATCTCCCCACGCTTGAACTGTACCAGACGCCAATAACATGCTCGTTGATCGTTCCCGTAAAACTTCCACCCGCATTTCCGTTCTTGGTCACAATGAATTTTGCGTTTGGATTCTCATTCAATCGGGGATGATCCAGATACGTTAGAGAGCCAACGGTGTTTTCTGCTGTAGCAACATGCAAGTAGCGGGTATCGGTCGGGAGCCAGGCGCGGCTGCTATCGTCCGCCGCCCTGGATGGGGTCCCCTGTACCATGGAAAACACCCCATAGGACATCACAACCGCCAAAATGAGCGCCAGGAAAAACCGGATAATTTTTTTCATTTTTATCTCCTTGCTGGGTTCTTATATCTAAATTATATACTATTTAGACAAAATTTGTCAACTTATTATTCCGTGATCGCACAATATGTAGCGCTAAATTGCTTCACGGTTGACTTGCTTAATAAAAAAGCACCCTGAAATCACGCGGGGGTCCAGGGTGCAATAAGCTCTCACTGCGCAGCTTGTGCGTCAAAAGCCTCAGGGAGAATCTGCCCGTCCTTCAGCCTTGCTGAAAATTTTCACCAATCCAACCAGCCAGAGAATGAACCCCGCAGGCATCGTCAGGACGAAAACCATCTGATGGCTTGGAAAGTCTATCCTCGCTCGATAGGCCAGGGTATAGACGCCTGCCGCAGCCAGGGGCATCAACGCCAGGGTCACCCAATTGAAGCCCTTTACTGGCCGGGTGTACCAGGTAAACAAACCTTCCTCTGAGGCAATCTTTGGATATTGGGATAATGCCGCCAGGGTCAGCAGCACCAGAGGCGGCAGGACCAGAGCCGCCACCGGAATCAGCATTGCCACTAAAAAGAAAACCAGGGAGATCAATGCCAGGGCAATCCACAGCCAGCGGCGATGGATCGAAAAACGGCCGGAGGGCATCCGCCCGATCACCCACATCCAGAACATTAGCAACAGGGTGCCGATCCCGATGAAGGCAAAATAGGCCCAGGGCGGTGTAGGCGGCGCTTCACGCCACCACCAGATGGCCCACCCCCCTTCCACAATACCGAGGCCCAGGCTCAGCAACAGACTGCCCCACCATGGCCACAAAACAAGGGCTCTCCGCAGGAGATACACACCCACAATCACGCTAATCAAACCATGCCAGGACAGGGCAGTGAAGGAAATCGAATAAGGCAGTTCCTCATAGACTGTTTGGACAACCACGCCTTCCACCAACCAACCAAACAACCCCCCCGCCAGAAAAAGGGCCCAGAAACCATCAATGCGAAACCGGTCAATCAGCATCAACAGGACAAACCCGCAGGCGGAATATACCAGCCAGGTACCAAACAATCCCTCCAAGGTATCCTCCGGCTTGAATCGCGCCCAGAACATAGATTCCGAGAAGAAAAACAGAATATACCCCACTCCCAAACTGATCAACAATTTATGCCACCACTTCATTGCGCACCGCCTTTTATCATGTCCACAGCCGCCAGCAACCGCGCATAGGCTGGCTTTTTTTGCCCCCCATATGTGATGACCCCCAAACTGCACAGGAAATTGCGAAATCCGTCATCATGGAGCCCGTAATAATCCTCGAAATACCGGCAGGTCGCCTCCGGCCAATCCGAGAGATGTTGAATGGAAATAAACCGAAATTGGGGATTATCCACTGCGAACGCTAAGAGATTTTCAATAAATTTGGCCTGATTCTCCAACGCTTGATGATCTTCCATAACACCGGAAGGATACCCTGCTTCCTGAATCAAAATCGGTTTTCCCTGACTCATTTGCAGCATTTTCTCTAAATGGGTGAAAACATCCTCCGGGGGCAATCCCTGTGATCGGTGGTCCAGGGGATAGTAGCTCAGGCTGACCGCATCGCTCAGGCTGATAAACGCTTCCGCAGAGTTAAAATCATAAAGCGCCCGCCAGGTCATATTGACACCAACCGCCATGTCCGGGTCCTCGGCATGAATGAAGGTTACGCATTCCCGCACAAAAGCAGCAAAATGGGAAACCGCATCCGGATGATCACGAAGGTAGACGTCAACCTCATTTCCAACCGACAGGTAAAAACCGCCATGGGCCTTCAAAATTGGAACAACCTCCGCCAGAATCCCTTTGAATCGCTCGATGATTTCTGGGGAATCCAATCGCAAGCCATCGGCCAGCTTTTGCGGATTGGAGTCGGAAATCAAATCCGCTGGAAGGGCCAACTGGTTCGTGTCCAGTGTCTTTATCACCATGTAGGGCGCCGTAATCCCAATGTTGTTTAACTCCGACAGCCAATGCTCTAACAAATCTGTATCCACCTGCCCGGAACCATCTTCCAACTCGGCCCAGGTGATATTCACCTCATAGCCATCCATTCCGGCGGAAACTAATTGGCCAAACGCCTCCTCCACAATCGGGGTCGCTTGCGAGTCCGGTTCATTGTATACAACAGCCGTATGCAAACCGCTGGACAGCAGATGTAATCCACTGCGCTGCGTCGCCAAGGGTGTAACCGTGACCTCCCCAGATTCCACGCAGGCCAGGGTTGATATCAGCAAGATAAAACCAATTAGAAACACCTGGATCTTGTTTTTCACAATGCATCCTTTCCATCAGAGTTTGACTAATTCATTGTGTTGCGCTTTTGGCTGCTCATCTGCGGAAAACCTACGCCTCCGGTGAATGACCCAGCGCAACACCGCAAAGAGTCCCAGAAAACTGAAGCCCACCCAGGTCATTCCCCTGGTATTGTCTGGACGGATGGCATTTTGGGTCTCCGCAAGAAAGGTCAGCAGAATCCAGGGCAGCAAAGCGCCAAAGGCAGCCGACCAGCCATGCCGATCATCCCAGTTCTGTGCCCCGGCGATGAAAGCAATCACGCCATACACCAGCGGCAAGAATGCCCCAAGAAGGAAATCCACCGGCCAGGGAAGGTTGATGGCCGGAAAGATCCACATCACAAGGAATAACCCCATCATGCCGCAAAAACTGAGCAGACCGGCCAACCAGGGCGGCCCTGGACGAAAATCCACTTCCAATATCGCCAGCTTTTTTTCAGGGACATAGGCGAGCGCCGTCAGAATGAGTATGGCCAGCAGAGAAAGCCCAATTTGCAAAAGGTTTGCCCGCATGCCCATGAACCAGCCAACGGGGATCAGCATCAAAAAAAGGCACCAGAAGCCAATCAGGCCCGGAACACGCACCCAGACCTTCTTGCGGATCGCAGGAAAAAATAATTCCACAATTAAAATCGGCAGAAGAATACTGACCGTAGCGTGAAACAGGGTCAGGCAGAGAGACCAGATCCAATTCACACCTGCAAATCGGCCATACCTTGCCAGCAGGTCCAGATCATGCCAGGTCGGATCAAAGAAGCTTCGCACCACGATCCCTTCTTCATAAATGCCATAAGCCATGCCCAGCAGAAAAATCGCCAGCCATCCCTTTTTCCACCGGCGCACGACATCCCGAATCAACACAGCGCCGCTGCCATACAGCGCGGTCATAATAAGAAAAGCGGTCGGATTGAAGAACTCCATGGGCGGGGCGGAACCACTCAACAACTCTCCGCAAACCGGGGCCAGCAGGAAAAGGCTCAATATGGCCCATCGTGTTTTCTTCGTTTTTTTCACCCAGTCACCTCCTGAAAAGTAATCTTCATGGTCATAGTCTGAGTTTACAGATAAGCCACGATGTTGCGAAGTCCCTTGAAGCACCAATTGATATGATCGGCATCATATTCCAGTGATGACCGGACTCACCGTGAGAATTTCCAAAGCTATGCTATAGTTACACTATCCCGATCGGGAAACCCAACCCTATCCTGATGATGGACCGTTAGATGCCAAAAAATGTACCTGAAAAAATAGAACCGGGTCTTTTGGGTGTATTTCGCCTGTTCGTTCTCTTGCAGTGGCTCTTCTTTAGCGCAGGCCTGTGTTTGCACCTCATCGAACCGCCTCGCAGCATTCCCCTCTTCACAATCATCCTGTGGGGGCATGCCGTGCTGCTCTTGGGTTTGCTCTCCTGGCCCTGGCTTCAGCGGGTAACCGGCTCTCTTTTTCTTCCTCTGACCCTCGTCTTTGCCACCCTGGTTCCGATAAGCGGACTGCACCTGGACCAGTTCCTGCGCCACATGGGAGTCATCTACCCTCCGCAACCCCCTGATCCTGGAAACCTGCTTCTCTTGCTGCTGGTTCCATTGCTGTTGATCAGCATGCAATACAATATTTGGATCATGCTGTTCTTCATCCTTTCCACATCCTTTCTGGATCTGATTCTGACGGGCCTGGAAGCCGTACTGTTTCAGTTTGATTTTTCGATCCATTTGGAAGAAAACCTTTTGCGCACCCTGTTATTCCTGATGATTGGGTTGGTTGTGGTCCGATTGAGCACGGCCCAGAGGAAACAGCGCAAGGATCTTTCCGAAAAAAATGCCGCCTTGCGCCGCTATGCGGCCGCCCATGAGCAACTTGTCCTGAGCCAGGAACGCAACCGGATGGCCCGAGAACTCCACGATACCTTATCCCACACCCTGACCGCCCTGACGGTTCAGATGGAAGCAGCCGATATTCTGCTTGATAAGGATCCGGACCGATCCCGCCGGATCCTGCAGCAAGCGCAGGAGATGGCCCGGGATGGAGCCAATGAAACCCGTCGGGCCCTTAAAGACCTGCGTGCCCAACCCCTTGAGGATCTTGGACTGAAGCAGGCCTTGATTCAGTTGATAGACCGCATCCGGGAACGGTCAACCCTTGAGATTCATGCCGATCTCCCGGCAGAACTCCCACCCCTGTCATCCGAAATCAGCCACAATCTTTACCGCCTGGCGGAAGAGGCCCTTCAGAATGTCCTGCAGCATGCCCGGGCGCATTCTGTCTGGCTGGAACTGCACACAGGTGACACGGAAGCGCAACTGGACATCCGGGATGACGGCAAAGGGTTTGATCCGCAAACCCGGGAGAAGCGGCACTTCGGCCTGACGGGCATGCAGGAAAGAACACGAATTTTGAATGGGGAGATCCAAATCCGGAGCGCACCGGAAAAGGGAACCCATATCCGGATAAGTATTCCCCTCCATGAAAAAAGCTATTGACACCTTCTGGAAAGCGAGACACCCATGTCCACTCGAATTCTAATCGTTGACGATCAGGTTGTCGTTTGTGAGGGCTTGAAGGTCATTCTGAGTGCACAGAAAGATTTCGAAGTCGTGGACCTGGCCTACGATGGAAAACAAGCCCTTGAGAAAGTGAAGCTGCACAATCCCGATGTGGTTTTGATGGATTTGAAGATGCCAAAGATGAACGGCCTGGAGGCAACCCGCCGCATCAAGGAGGCTTGGCCGGAAATGCCCGTGCTGGTGCTCACAACTTTTGACAGCGACGAATGGGTCTTTGATGCCATCCGAGCCGGGGCGGATGGGTATCTCCTGAAGGATGCGAAACGGGAGATGATTGTCGGGGCGATCCAGGCTGTGGTTGAGGGGAAAAATCCGGTGGACCCCTCCATTGCGGAAAAACTCTTCCATTTTGTGCGCACGGGACAATCTCCCCAGTCTGCCCTGTCCGTTGAACTTACGGAGCGGGAACTGGATGTCCTACGGCTTCTGGCCCAGGGGCAGACCAATGCGCAAATCGCAGACAAACTCTTTCTGGCGGAAGGCACCATCCGCAATTACGTCAGCGATATCCTTGCAAAACTCAACGCCCATGACCGCACCCAGGCCGCAGCCATCGCCTGGCGCAACGGCCTGGTCACATAATCCTGTCCCTCGGTCATTTGGAAAAAAACGGAGAGATCCCTTTTGTAATCGGAAATGAGCAAAACCGAAAAACCCTTGTGCTGCGGCCCTCCTTTGTCCATCCGGCCCGATGCGAAATAGAGTGGGGGATGCTTTGTTGACATTTTTCCCGGGCAAACCCAATTTAAACCAATCTGACTCCCTTCCAACGGTTTCTTTAACGGAAGCCATCCAGGATTATTGTGTGGACACCCTAGAATTAAATTTGTAAGGCCCTTATCCAACCTTACCGCCCTCAGTCAACTGATGTTACAAGGGATTCTCATCATATGATTTCAGATTGTAAGCAAACAGAGCGGTCTTCAAAAGTCATTTGCGCGAACCAGGGCCCCTTGCTGTTTGCCACTTGTCAGGCAGGTACCCCCATGGCCCTCCAGGTCAGCAGGGCGTATCGGAACCAGTTTTGTCAAAATCCCCACAAAGACCAGCCGTCTGTCCTTCAGGATATTGATTTTCGTTTCTCAGACAGGGAAACCTGTGTTCGTCTGGAAGAAGATGTCAACGGACGGGATGTGTTTCTCTTCCAGGCTCTCCAGGATCCGGCCCACGATGGAAACGTGAATGAAAACTACCTTGCTTTTCTGATCGCCCTGCGCGCCATGAAAGAGTGGGGCACTAATCGTGTGACCGGTGTACTGCCCTATCTGGCATTTTCGCGGCAGGATAAACCCACAGATCACAAAAGAGAACCCACAACCGTTGAGCTCATGGCTGATCTCAGCATTGAGGCAGGCATGGACCGTCTCATCGTATGGGCGCCCCACAACCGTCAGATTCATGGCTTTTATGGAAAAACCCCGGTTGAAGCCCTCAACCCTATGGGCTTTTTTGCCCACTGTTTCGAAAAATATCATAATAAGGAGAATGTGATCGGAGTAGCGCCGGATGCGGGAGCTTCGAAGCTTATGATTGCTTTTTGCAGGGAAATGGACATAAGCTGCGCCATCGCCTCCAAATACCGCCCGGAGCCAGAAAAAACCGAGGTGA
The DNA here is from genome assembly GCA_034437335.1 of Anaerolineaceae bacterium. Lineage (GTDB taxonomy): Bacteria > Chloroflexota > Anaerolineae > Anaerolineales > Anaerolineaceae > Brevifilum. The sequence goes on along the minus strand of DAOTUG010000169.1, from coordinate 3,786 downwards.
CCGAGATTATGGGCGATTTCGGTGATAAAGATACAGCCATTATCCTGGATGACATGATCAATACCGGCGGAACCCTGGCCGCTGTGACCAGAAAGTTGGTCAGAGAAAAGGGGATCCAGCAGGTCTCGGTCGGGGTATCACACTACCTCTGCTCTGCTCAAGCCCTGGAGCGATTGAATAGTCTTGCCGCCGATTTTGGCTTGAAAGAGATAATTATGACCGACAGCATCCCCTTGACCCGGGATGTTCTCGACCTGCCCTTCACCCGGGTGAAATCCATTGCTGCGCCCCTGGCCCGGGCCATCCACCGGATCCACACCAACCAGTTCCGCCCATCGGTCGCGGTCTGAAGGATGTTGCCGCCCCAATCAACCATCCCCGATAACCGGCTTATGCGGGAAAAATGAAAATACCTATTTCTAACGTTTTCCCACGGTATTCAGCCTAACATCTAATTCAGATCAAAGGTTATCCTGCGGAAGTCGAAAGATACTTATCATTAAAATGAAATGCGAATTCTTAGGAACACGGGCCAATATTGACCCAAGAAATGCCCTGCACCAGATTCTCAGCGCGCTGCGAATATCTTACTATCAGACCAGTCTGGTAGTGGATTGTGGTGAAGATTGGCTGGGACAGGTCAAAGATTGGGGCCTGGATAGGATTTTCACCTCACACGCCCATCCGGACCACGCCTTTGGTTTAAAGAAAGGCGCACCCTGTCCGGTGAACGCTACGAAGGAAACCTGGGAAGTCATAGACAAATTTCCGATTGAAAATCCCATCGTCATTGCGAAACACACACCCTTCAAGGTGCCCAAAAATGGAAAATTGGGCATAACTTGTGAAGCCTTCCCAGTTACACATTCCACCAGACCACCGGCTGATGGATTTCGCCTTTTCGCCAGCAGGATGAAAACTTTCTACACGCCGGATGTGGCCTGGATTAAAGATCGGGATGCTGCCCTTGACGGCGTCCGGGTTTACATTGGGGATGGATCCTCAGTCACAAAATCCCTTGTCCGCAAACCCGGTGAAGAAATCATCGGCCATGCTCCCATTCAAACCCAACTCACCTGGTGCCAGAAAACGGGTATGAACACAGCTTTTTTCACACACCTGGGGACAGAAATTGTCTCAGGGGATGAACCAACCATCCTCCAGGAAATCCGGACCATGGCCGCCGATCGAGATATTGGCCAGGTTGACCTGGCCCGGGATGGGATGCAGTTTGTTATGCGATGAAATGATTTTTCATAAGGATGCCCTCACAAGGAGTGACCAATCAATGTTCAAAAACCGCCAGGATGCCGGCAAAAAACTGGGGAAGGCGCTGCAATCAGATTTCGGCAGTGATGTTTTAGTGTTGGCAATCCCCAGGGGAGGTGTGGCAATCGGATATGAAGTTCAGAAAATGTTGCATTCCGACTTTTCCCTGATCATTGTCCAGGAACTTCCTCTGCCGGATACTCCCGAAGCAAGGTTTGGGGCGATTGCAGAGGATGGGAGCACGATCCTCCTGGAAATCACCCATCGCTGGTTGGAAGCGGATCAGATTAAAAAAGTTATCGAGGAACAGCAAGCGGAAATTGAGCGGCGCATTGAAATCCTCCGAAATGGGCAACCCCTCCCCGAGATCACAGGAAGAAAAGTTATCCTGGTGGATGACGGCATTGCGACGGGTTCCAAAATGCGGGCTGCCATCAAGTGCTGCAAGAAAAAGGACCCCAAGAAGATTGTGGTGGCAGCTCCGGTTGCGGGGCCTGAAACCGGCAGATCATTGCGGATAATGAAAAACGTTGATCAAACCGTAATTCTGAGAAAACCGCGTTTTTTCAGAGCTGTGGCCCAGGTGTATGAGAACTGGTACGATGTGCCCGATCATGAAGTGCTAAAAATTATGAAGCGATGGAAACAAGAACAAAGATAAAGCCAGCAGTTGACAGGATGAAAAATGAAAAGAACATTTAGTGACCGCAAACACGCCGGAGAAAAACTTGCTCGAGAACTCGATTCCTATGCTGGAGAAGAAAACCTTGTTGTGTTAGGCCTTCCCAGAGGAGGAGTTCCTGTGGCCTATGAGGTGGCAAAAGCCCTCAACTGCCCCTTGGATGTGTTTGTTGTGCGAAAGCTTGGGACGCCTCAAAATCCCGAACTGGCCATGGGCGCGATCGCTTCGGGGGATGTCCGCGTGATGAATGAGAGCGTTGTTCGGCAGGCGGGTGTCAGTGAAGAAGAAATTCAGAAGATCGTCCAGAAAGAAAAAGCAAAATTGGATGCCCGGGAGGAAAAATATCGGGGAGCCAGACCTGAATTAGGTCTCACAGGAAAAACAGTCATCTTGGTGGACGATGGCTTGGCCACCGGTGCAACCATGCACGCCGCCATTCATGCCCTCAAAGAACATAAGCCCAGCAGGATCATTGTAGCAGTGCCCACAGCGCCCCCGGATACCTGCCAGGAAATAGAAACCGAAGTGGAAGAGGTTGTCTGTTTGACCACACCAAGGCCTTTTTGGGGTGTTGGCGGAAGTTATCAAAATTTTTCTCAGACAAGTAACGCAGAAGTCCGCAAATATCTTGAGGAAAGCCAAACATTGTAAGAATTATTTTCATCAGGGAACGATTTCGGCAAGGAGGAACACACATGGGAAAACAAAATCTACGCCAAGAAAAACTGGTCCACATCACAATAGACGATAAAACCATAGAAGGGAACCTCAGCTATCCGGAAAATCCTCAGGGAGTTGTGCTGTTCGCCCATGGCGCAGGCAGCAGCCGCCACAGTACAAGGAACAATTTTGTGGCAGATGCCCTGCATGAAGCTAATTTGGGGACATTGCTCATTGATCTGCTGACAAAAGAAGAGAAAGAAATTGACCGCCGGACTCGCCAGATCCGCTTTGATGTTGACCGTCTATCAGAAAGGGTAATTGGTTCCCTTGACTGGCTTGACTCCCAATCGGAGACAAAGGATCTACCCATCGGAGTGTTCGGATCCAGCACCGGCGCCGCGGCCGCGTTGATCGCGGGATCTGCGCGCCCCCAAAAGGTGAAGGCCATTGTTTCACGCGGCGGCCGCGTGGATATGGCTGAAGCGCATTTAGCAGGAGTAAAAGCCCCCACATTGTGCATTGTTGGCGGCAGGGACAGACAGGTGCTGGCGCTCAACCGGCAGGCTTTGGAAAAACTGCAAAACACAACAGCATTGGAAATTATTGATGGCGCCGGTCACCTGTTTGAAGAACCTGGAGCTTTGGAAAAAGTCGCTGAAAACACCCGAAAGTGGTTTGAAAAATTTTTACTGTAAGCCTAAACACACACCATCTGGATCACACAATACACAGGAAACGCCTATGGAAAAAAGAATTGTCACCTTAACTGTAAATCCTGCCCTTGATAAAATTTCCGGGGTGGAAAATGTGAACCCTGATAAAAAAATGCGCTGTAACCAACCCAATCACGAACCAGGCGGGGGCGGCATCAATGTCTCACGAGCCATACACCGTTTGGGAGGTCAGAGCCTGGCCATCTATCCTTGTGGGGGACCAAACGGAGAGAAAATGAAGCGCCTCATTAACGAAGAGGGGCTCCAACAAGAACCCTTTCCCATCAAAGATGAGATCCGGGAAAATCTCACGGTCTTTGAGAGTAGCTCTACACACCAATACCGTTTTATCATGCCCGGTCCCAAGCTTCAAGACAAAGAAATCGAGGAAATGTTGGATCTGTTGAAAGACCTGGATCCAAAACCAAAGTATCTGGTGGCAAGCGGCAGCTTACCACT
>DAOTUG010000168.1:0-9350 GCA_034437335.1 Anaerolineaceae bacterium | reverse complement strand
ACTCCCTTCGGAGTAAATTAAAAAATTTCCTGATTTTTATAACCATGTAAGCTTTTTCTCTGCCGGGTGATAAAAAAAATTTAACCAGGGGGGTAGGGTTAATGAAAATGAAGTTGTCTATAACAAAGATAGAATCATATGGAGAAAGAATTAGATAAATACGAAATCATAATTAAATATTTAACAGGAAGTATTACCGATAAGGAATTGTCAGGTTTATCTTCATGGATAAATGAAAGCGGGGAAAAGGGGATCAAAGAGATCATGCTGTTCTTGCACAGCCATGATATCAGCACTAACCTGGCGGTCAAAATCTATAAAACTTATGGACAGGATTCACTGAACGTCCTTGAAAACAATCCATATCAGTTAGAAAGCGATATTCATGGGGTTGGGTTCAAAACAGCGGACCGCATTGCACAATCACTGGGACTGTCTGGAGATCATCCGGCGCGAGTGGAGGCAGGAATCGTTTTCGCCATCAATGAAACAATCCAAGATGGTCATGTATTTGCTCCCAAAGAGCTAATCACCAGTCGTTCCGCGGAACTGCTTCAAGTCCCGGAAGAGCTGGTTGACCCTGCTTTGATGCGTCTGGATGAAAAGGATCGGATTGAACAGAGTCAAATGCCCCTGTCTGAATCCAGCAGGAAGGCATCCCCTTCGGGCGTCATTAAGGAAAACCGGACGTCGTATGAAGTGCCCGTTGTGTACCTTAAACCCTTTTACTATGGAGAGAAAGGTGTCGCTGAAAAACTAAACGTTCTGATGGAGGCAAAATTACGCCGTCAACAGCCTCTTCTCTTCAACGATAATGACTTTTTGAGCCGGGAGCAACATCAGGCTGTGGTCACTGCCATGGCTAATCCCGTCAGCGTCCTGACGGGCGGACCAGGCACCGGAAAAACCACCTGTCTGAAGGCCCTGATACAACACCTTGAACATCAAAACCGCCGGTTTGCTCTAACTTCACCCACCGGAAGGGCCGCCAAACGCCTTTCTGAGGCGACGGGCTATCCCGCCAGTACCATCCATCGCCTACTAGGATTTGCTCCGGCCAAGGGCTTCCGATACCACGAGAAATTCCCCTTAAAAATTGATTTTCTGGTGGTGGATGAGGCCTCCATGCTTGATTTGCTGCTCACGCATCACCTGCTAAAGGCCATCCGGCCTGGAACACAAATCTTATTTGTGGGGGATGTTGACCAATTGCCCTCTGTGGGTGCGGGGGATGTGCTGCGAGATATCATTCATTCGGGCCGGGTGCCCGTCTCTCAGCTCACAACGATCTTCCGGCAAGCGTCAAATTCTCAGATTATCACTAACGCCCATCGGATCAACCAGGGTCAGATGCCGGTTTTCTCGAAAACGGAGAAAGGCGATTTCTTTCTTTTTCCGGCTGCAGATGCAGAAACAGCCGGCAATTGGATTCTGGATGTGGTTGCTTCCCGCATTCCAGAAAAATTTGGATTTGATCCCCAAAGAGACATCCAGGTGCTTGCTCCCCTTTACCGCGGGGATGCGGGGGTTGATGTTCTCAACAAGACCCTGCAAAACCGACTTAACCCCCCTTCCTCACGCAGAGCGGAGCAGCGTCTGTTTGGCACCATTTTCCGGGTGGGTGATAAGGTCATGCAGGTGAAAAATAATTATGATAAGAACATCTACAACGGCGATATTGGAATCATCAAAACTATCAATCGCATTGACCACCAGATTCGGGTCCTTTTCGATGGCCAGCAACTCGTCGAATATGATTTTACCGAGGCGGATGAACTGGTCCTGGCCTATGCAATTTCTGTGCACAAGGCCCAGGGATCCGAATTTCCAGTGGTTGTGATGCCGGTCCTCACCCAGCACTATATTATGCTGCAGCGGAATCTGTTATATACCAGTGTGACCCGAGCGAGCAAATTATGTGTTCTTGTCGGCAACAAACGGGCCTTATTCATCGCCATAAAAAATAACCCGGTGGTTAACCGGCACTCCGGCCTGATCTGGCGGATGGAAGAAGGGGCAAAGCTAACCTAGACGAAAATCCGCATGCTGACAATCCTGGTGTAAAAACCCAGTCTCCCCTACAGATGTTGGGATGAATGTCTTGGCAGGCTGCTGTCTGGTCTGGTGATAAAAGGACCACACAAAAATGGGGAAAAAGAGAACCTCACCAATTCCAGAGGCGATCATCGCGCTCTCTCCCTGGATGCTTCCTACAAAAGAATCACCATGCTGCCAAGGAATATCCAGGGCCATTTCTTTTTCCGCCTAATCATTGCACCGAGGACCAGGTATAGTCCAATGCTCAGGGAAGAGGGCAAAAGACAGACAACATGAGCCCAAGCCGGGGTGGTTTCATGATTGGTCTGATATCGCAATACACCGGCCATCAACCGGACCAAAGGCTTTTTCCTGGGTCATCAGAATCCTTTCCATATCATTGGCCGGTTCATTTCGTAACTCAAAAACGAAATTTTTTTCCTCCATCCCAAAGGATTGCTGGCGTGTATGTGTGGGGTGAACCATCTGAAGGTTTTCAACGCTGATGGAGACTTTATCACGCTCAACCAGGCTGAGGAAGGAGACAGACAAACCCGGCTTCTCAGACACTTCTTTAAGTGTCCTTGCCTGCCGCTGTCTTAATCACGCAGCCGCTGACCTAACTGAGGCATACTATTCTCATTTCAATAAACTGAATAAAAGGTTAACCCGATATAAACATGAGTTTGATTATATTGTCAATAGGCCAGATAAATTAAATTAAACAAAAAATCCAAGTGTTGAATAATTGTAATTAAATGAAACATCCGAGAATTCGGTTATGGCGAAAAAGCGTGAAATCGGGGGAGTATCCCTTGCAAAGCAGCATGAAATGCAGGTGTATTCTATCATAATGGAAATATTTACATTTGCTATATATTAGAATTCACATATAATTACAAACTGGAGTGGGTAGAGAAACATTTCTCCGCACAACACCTGCAGCCATAATCCGCAGGCCTTTACAATTTTCGGGATTTCCCTCAAAATGGAATATATGACTTGTATTGGACAATTAAACGAAAAACCTCTGCATGCTGCTTTGAAGGCATTCTTTTCCCATTCTGTACATCCCACAGAAATTCAGGTGGGTGGGTATGTGATTGATGTCGTTGTTGGTGAGGAATTGATCGAAATTCAAACGGGAAATTTTTCAGCCATCAAATCTAAGCTACGCTCCCTTGTGCCGGAACATTCCCTTCGCCTGGTGTATCCTATTCCAAGAGAAAAGTTCCTTCTCAAACTACCCAAACCCAATTGGGATGGACCAAAGAGGAGAAAATCCCCCAAACGGGGGAGGATAGAGGAGGTCTTTTCAGAACTGGTCAGTTTTCCCGATCTGGTCTGCATTGAGAATTTCACCCTGGAGGTGCTGCTCATTCAGGAAGAAGAGGTTCGTCGCTATGCCGGGAAAAAACACTGGTACCGCAACGGGTGGGAGGTAGTGGAGAGAAAACTGCTCAAGATCATAGACAGGCGATTGTTCCGTTCTCCGGCCGATTTTCTCCCTTATTTGCCCACCGGCCTGCCAGAGGCCTTCACCACGGCTGATTTGGCCAGAGTCGGAGAGATGCCTCGCTGGCTCTCTCAAAAAATGGCTTACTGCCTCCGAAAAATGGGAGCTATCCAACAGATAGGCAAGAAAGGCCGGTCATACTTATACCGGACGGAGCTTTCAAATCCTGTAAAAGAAGAGGATGAATAGATGAACAACGAAACCACGAAAATTCTGCAGGATAAAATTCACTTTGAGCGGATCACGGCGCGCACGGTCCTGGAAATCTGCCAGCTAAGTGAGACCCTGCCGCCCGGACAACGGGCAGTGGTTGCTGATAATGCTGTCTCAATCGCTCAGGGTCATGTCAGCGAAAATGCCTGGATGCGGGCAATTTATGCCGGAGAGACGCCAGTGGGATTTATCATGCTCCACATCGGTTCCGACTGGGCCGATGGCATTGATTGTCCCGGGGTCTTCCTGTGGCGGTTGATGATCGCGGCACCGTACCAGGGCAGGGGGGTGGGTCGCAGCGCCATCAACCTTCTCGTCCGACATCTGCGTGCCCTGGGCGTCCCCGCTTTGTACACCAGCTATCATCCGGGAGAGGGCAGCCCGAACAGCTTTTATCAGAAGCTGGGTTTTGTCCCATCGGGTGAATACTATGGTGATGAGCCAGAAGTGGTCTTGTGGTTGGACCGGGCGGATAAGCATTGAAGTGCCCTTTGATTTTATTGAGGCTTTGAAATGAAAATTGCCATTATTGCCTTTTCCTGGACCGGATACACCCCGATAACCTGGGAAGTCCTCCATGATTTGCTGACTGCAGGAGGACATGCAGTTACCTGCCTGGAGCTTATTCTTGCGGAACCCCTTAACTTGAAAATGAGCCAAGTCCCCTCACCGAGATCCCATCCATTCAATAAGATGAAGTTCTGGCACTGGCCATACCGGTTCATGGTGAGAGGGTGTCCGCTCCCTTGATGTCCTTTATGACGAAGCCTTAAGGGAAATTTCGTGGCATTTTTGGTAACGCAGGTCTTTCGACGCTCCTGGGGGACGGAACAGACGATACGCGCTATGGCAGAGCTTATCCGGTAGAAGGGCGCCCGTGTTTTGGGGGATGTGAATGTGCGTTGGTATGGATCTGGGAAAAAGCAGGAAATCCATATTGCAGCAACCGCTCTTTGCGCTATTCTGCATAAGCCGTCATCCAAATGAAGCCCCATCCGAGGAAGTGCTCTGGGATCACATTCAAGGGCGAAAACTGTCTGACGCGTTACCGGATGTGATCTGGCGCCCTTGACTCCTCGAGTTCTCGTTCAATTTCCTGAGACACCATCCCTGGGATAAATTTCCCACATACGGGCGAGGGCATCTGCTTCTGGATGCGACTCGATAAAATGTCTGTCGCCCTTTTCGCCTACCAGATCAACCCCCTGTCCCTCTCTGACTGTGCCGATATCCGCATAGGGAATACCTTCGGAGGTCAGTTTGGCTGCAGCCCTCGGTAAATTTTCCTCTGAAATGGTCGCTGCCAGTGTCCCTGAAGAGATCATGCGCAGAGGATAAAATTGAAACGCATTTGAGAAGCGTTGAACCACATCTGGAATGGGAATCGCAGCCTCGTTGATAGACAAGGCAACTGCGGACACCTGCGCCATTTCCAGCAGGGTTTCGAGGAGTCCCCCGCGTGTGACGTCATGCATGGCCGAAGCCCCATGATCCGCCAGAATCAAGGCTTCTGGAATCACACTGACCCCTTTAAACAAGGCATGAGCTGCGTGTAGATCAGCTTCGGTTAAACCAAGGCTCTTTGCCGTCTCTGAAAAGTCGCCGGCCAGGATGGCCGTGCCTTCCAAACCAATCCCCTTGGTCACCAGAATATGATCCCCCGGTCTGGCGCCGCTGCTCAATATGGGCGTTTTCTCTGGAGGCAGGGTGCCCAGAGCTGTCACCGCTACCAGGGGACGAGCAAGGCTGGCTGAATATCCGGTATGTCCACCGATAACAGAAACCCCAATTTCACGGGCTCCCTGGCCAACATCCCTCATTATCTCCTGCAAAAGGGCATGGTCGTTCTTGTCCGGCACCAGCACAAGCGGCAGAATCCAGCGCGGTCTGGCGCCGCTGGTAGCAATGTCATTGCAGGCGATGTGGACGGACAGCCATCCGATCTGCTTCACAGCGCCGATGATCGGGTCCACATGCGACACAAGAATGCCATTCTTGATCCGGGTCAGGGCGATATCCTCGCCAAACACCGCCCCCAAGATCACATCCGGATCCTCAACAGTGAGATAAGGAAAAACGCATTCCTTCAAAACATCCAGGGAGAATTTTGACATACCATTCCTCTTTGTCCGTGGCAGTTGGCTATCTGTGAACCGATCTAGTTGGTGTTCTTGTTTTCAGCAAAATGTGTGGCTTTGTCCGTCCAGAAAGGCACCCCATAGCGGATGATTCTCTGGGCTTTGCTGCTTTTCTCCAAGGCCGCCAGAATCGCTTCCGCTGAATCAGGGTATTGTTCATTGAGAGCATCTTTCAGTTCGGATTCCCGCATGGGATGACGCTTGATGATGCTCAGAAGGGATTCCAATGGATTTTCTGACCTGCTGAGGTCAAAGCGTCCTCTGGCAGGGGTAAACACCTGGGCGACCTGCCCCAAAATGGCCTGGGCCCGCACCAGACCGTCCCGACCGGCAGGCTGCACCCATTTCTCGGCAGGTGGACGGGTGGGCAGCATGAGGTGAACAGCATCCGGATGGACATCCCGTAAAACGGCGGCGATTTCCTGCAACGCTTCCTCTGTATCGTTCAGGCCATGGATGAGCATCACTTCAACCCACAGTTTTCCAGCATATTCCCGCTGGAAGGTCGTAATCCCCCTGACCAGAGATTCAAAGGACAATCCGGAATGGGGCCGGTTGATCCGGCGGTAGAGATCGGGATTCCCTGCATCCAGGGAGGGCAGAACAGCATCCGCCGGCAGCAATTCTCTGCGGACTTCGGATAGGTATAAAAGGGATCCATTGGTGATCACCGCCACAGGCAGATTCGTGAGGGCTTTGACGCCCAGGATCATTTCCCCCAAACCGGCATGGAGGGTTGTTTCTCCGGACCCAATAAAAGTGACCCAATCAATTTCGCCCGGCTCATGGTCTTCCAGTTGGACTGAGGCCTCCTGGAGGATTTTCTCCGTTGAAAAAAAGACCTGCCGTTCAAGGATAGGCCGGCGTGTGCGCCCGAGCTGACAGTAAACACAGTTCCAGTTACAGGACTTGATCGGGACCGGGTCAATTCCCAGGGATTGTCCCAACCTGCGGGAAGGGACGGGTCCAAATACCGTTTCCATGGCAGTTTAACCTCTTTCTCATCAGTGTGAATGGAGAGATACCCATTGACATCTTTAACCATTGGTTTGCAGAAAACGTGTGCATATCGTATTATGATATTAATAGTGAAAAATATCCAGTCCGAAAAAATCATTCCCGGAAAGGAATCCCTCGATGAAAAAAGAAACTTTAAAAAACTGGCTCGGGATCCTGGCAGCGCTGCTGGTGGCTGCCGGCGTGGCCTGGGCGGGTTCCCAGGAAAGCGCCCTCGCTTTCGGCTTGCCGGTCTTTGCCCTGTGTGTTGGCCTGGCTTTTCTTATTCAGTGGCTGGCGTTTATCCCAGCTTTTCTGCTGCAAACGGAAAAGTTCTTCGATTTACTTGGCAGCTTGACATACATCAGCGTAACCATCATTGCGGTGCTCCTTTCCCCCGGTGCAGATACGCGGTCCCTCTTGCTGCTCTCCCTGGTGGTGGTTTGGGCTGGCCGTCTGGGCACGTTTTTGTTCATCCGTGTGCTCCAGAAGGGCAAGGATTCCCGCTTTGAGGACATCAAGCCGGCCTTTGCACGCTTTCTTCTGACCTGGACCCTGCAGGGATTATGGGTCACCCTGACCCTCTCGGCTGCCCTGTCCGCCATCACCGCCACCCAACAGGAACCCCTGGGCTGGATTGCTCTGGTGGGCTTTCTGATCTGGGTCTTCGGATTTGTGATGGAAACCGTGGCGGATGCTCAAAAGCGGCGTTTTCGGTCCAAACCGGAAAATGAAGGGAAATTCATCCGGACAGGCCTCTGGGCCTGGTCGCGGCACCCGAATTATTTTGGTGAAATAACCTTGTGGGTGGGGGTGGCGGTGATTGCAATCCCGGTCCTGAAGGGATGGCAGTGGGTGTCATTGATCTCGCCAGTCTTTGTGACCCTTCTGATAACCCGGATCAGCGGGATCCCGATGCTTGAGGAAAAGGCGGACAAGCGTTGGGGCGGTCAACCGGATTATGAGGTCTACAAAGACACCACACCGGTGCTGATTCCCCGCCCGCCAGCGTCAGAATAAGTTGCGTCTCTCACGGTCAACAGAACATAGCGAAAGGTGATCTCTTTCCCTCAGCCGGTGTTCTCTTTTTCGAGATCCAGCTCTCTGATAGCAGGGGCGAAGGTTTTCTTGACCTTTTCCCGATTGATGCCCATGTCCTTCATAGAGTATGTGTGTTTGCTCTTATATTGTTTGGCCTTCTCTGACTCTGCATGCAACAGGGCTTCATATTCAGGCGTCAGATCCATGCCAAACTGGCGGTAAATGCCCCTGACGGTCCCTTCGGGGTCGGCGACCAGATCACGGTATTTGACCAGGATATACTGGTCCTCGGGAAGTGTGCGCAGATACTCATGAGGATGAAGATACCAGTACTTGGCCTGTTCCATGATCACTTCCGGGCCGGTGGGAGGGTATTCCACCTCCGGCTCGCCGTAGGTCCGCCAATGGTTGGCGAACATGCTCACCGCAGAGGGGACCACCCGCAAGGGCGATCGCACCAGGTTGATGAACTTGGCGTCCGGAAACTTTTCATGCAGGGTGCGCACTTTGGGGGAGTAGGTGGGATTTTTGGAGATGTACCGCTTGCCCCCGCTGGCATATACATGCCGCTGGACAACTTCCTGGTAATAATTCATCTCCTGCTCTTTTTGCTCCTCAGAAACCATGTCATCGTAATAGATGAAGTCCCGGATCAGCTCCGGGAAAGGGAAAAAAGCCAAAAGATGATAAGAGGTCCACAGGTGCAGGTTGATCTGCCCATCCTCCTCAATTTCGTTCAGGCCAGTTTTGTGCATATAGGAATAATTCTTCAGCGCTTTTTCAAAGGCGTTGATCACCTTTTGGGCAGGGTTTCCAATGGCGCGATTTACTCGCATAAACCAGCGGATGAGCTTACGCTGGACAATCGAGGGCGCGACATAAATCTCCCAACTTGTCATCCCGGTGAAGCGGATATCTTTGGCCAGGAGGCGGTGGAGGAGGGTGGTGCCTGAGCGGAAATTGCCCACAATGAAGATGGGCTGATTGATGTCTTGATCCTGATGCTCCGGGTAGAAGAGTTTATCCAGGCCATAAGCCAGGCGGATGCTGAAATGCCAGAAGGGGTACAGAAGGAAGATGAACAGAAGGACGAAGAAACGCTTGGGTGTGATCCGTCCCGGCGTTCCGTCCGATTTGAAAAAGCTGAGGTAAAAAGTCTTTAAAAATAGCTTGAAATTGAATTTCATCAGAAGGTACCTGTTAAAGAAGTTGACTCAGTACAGTGTCATCACAGCTCATTATACCCATTGCTGGCCGGCTTCGTAACGCCTGTAGCAGGCTGTCAGGGCAAAGTAGTAATGTCCTATTTGAGCAAAGTTAAAATGTCCTATTGGAGGTAGATAGGACATGAAATCAAATAGGGTACTAGAAATGAGCACAGAAGAGATTAAACGAGTTGAGATATTGAG